>CAXTPV010000199.1:0-4722 GCA_964246135.1 uncultured Acetobacteraceae bacterium
GTGGCAGCGCCTGGTCGCGGTCGAGCTGCCGCTGGCGCTGCCGCTGGTGATGGCCGGCACCCGCACCGCGACCACGATCGCGATCGGCACCGCGGCGATCGCGTCCACCGTCGGCGTGCCGACGCTGGGCGCCCCGATCCTCGACGGCCTGGTGTCGGGCCGGACCGCCTACGTGGTCGAGGGGGCGCTGGTCGCGTCGTTGTTCGCGGTCACGGTCGATGCCGGGTTCGGGCAGTTGGAACGCGTGCTGGCGCGCCAAGCCGGGCGTTGATCCGGACGTTGATCCGGGCTGGGGTTCCGGGCGAGAACGGCGTCATGCCTGACGCAGCCCTCGCCACCCGCACCGTCCTGCTCGACACCGAGACCACCGGCCTCGACCATGCGACCGGAGACCGGGTGATCGAGATCGCGGCGCTCGAGCTGCGGTCGGACCTGCCGACCGGACGGGTGTTCCATGTCCTGCTCGACCCGGAGCGCGACGTCCCCGAGGAGGCGACGCGCGTGCACGGCTTCACCCGCGCCGATCTCAGCGGCAAGCCGCGCTTCGCCGAGGTCTGTGACGCCCTGCTCGACTTCCTTGGCGAGGACGGGCTGGTCGCGCACAACGCGCCGTTCGATCTCGGCTTCCTGTCGGCCGAGCTCGCGCGTCTCGGCCGGCCGCCGATCGGGATGGGGCGGATGATCGACACGCTGGCGATGGCCAAGCAGCGATTCCCCGGGCTGCCGAACAGCCTCGATGCGCTCTGCCGCCGGTTCGAGATCGACCTGTCCGAGCGCACCGCCCACAACGCGTTGCTGGATTGCCGGCTGCTCGCCGAGGTCTATGTCGAGCTGACCGGCGGCCGCCAGCGCGGCCTGTTGCTGACCGCCGCACCGGGCCGGGCCCGGGCCACGTCGCTGCGGGCGTCGGCTGACCGCACGCCGCGCCTGATCGTGCCGTCGGAGGCGGCGCTGGCCGCCCACGCCGCGTTCATCGCGCGCCTGAAGGAGCCGGTCTGGCTGTCCTGAGCGAGCGCGCGGCGGATCACGGCACGAGATCTCGCGGTGCCAGCTCGAAGCCCTCGAAGCGGAACGCGGGTGCCACGACGCAGGAGACCAGCGTCCAGGCGCCGCCCGAGCGCGCCGATTGCCAGACGCCCTTGGGCACGATGCCCTGGAGCTGTTCGCCGCCGTCAAGGGCAGGACCGAGGCGAAGCGAGCGCCGCGCGCCAGCCTCGGACAGGTCGAGCAGCAACGGCGCGCCTGCCTGCCATAGCCAGAGTTCGGCCGCGTCGACACGGTGCCAGGCGCTCTCCTCGCCGGACGCGAGCATGAACAGGATCGCGGTCGCGCTGCCGCGCGCGGCCGGATCGACCGGCACGTCGCGCCAGGTCTCGCGATAGGCGCCCCCCTCCGGATGTGGCGCGAGGCCGAGCGCCGCACGCACGCTGTCGGCCGCGAGGTCGAGGCGTCGGAAGTTCACCGCAGACGGGTCGGACACGGGGTTTCCTTCCTTGGAGAGCCGGCTTGATCGAGCTGGCCTATTGCCGCTTCGGGAGCATGAGGGGGCTGGATCGTTCCGCCCTGGCCGCCAGCGCGACGTTCATCGCCTCGAATTCTGGCACCAGCTGCCGTGGGTCGAACAGCCAAAGCAATGCACCGTTGAAGTGCTCACCCTGGGTGAACAGCGTGCCGTGCGCGGTGGGCCGCAACAGGAAGTAATGCTCGCCGACCAAGAGGCCCGGTACACCCCAAAGATGCCCGCGCCAGCGCAGCTCCCGCTCCTTGTCGGCGACCAGAACCCTGGGCCAGATGATGGTGCGGTCGTCTCCATGGCCTTCGATGTTCTCGATCACCGAGCCTTTGGCCAGCCGGCCCTTCAGCCCGGCGATCATCGGGTTCCACAAGGGGTAGTCATCCGTATCGATCAGCACCGACCAGACCGCCGGCGGCGGCGCGTCGATCTCGATCGTGGTCAGGATGTCCGATCGCAGTGCCGCCACCAGCGCGACGGCACAGGCTAGCGCCATGATCCCGCAAGCAGGCCACCCGGCTTGTCTGACCACATTGCGCGCATCCTGGGGGCCGCGGCCGGACCGCCACGGATCGGTCACGTCGGCTGATCCGGCGGCGGCGGCCGGCCCGCCACCAGCGCCCGGAAGCCGGCCTCGTCGATGGTGCGGACACCGAGCTCGGCGGCGCGCCTCGCCTTGCTGCCGGCGGCGGTGCCCAGCACCACCAGGTCGGTGCGCTTCGAGACGGTGTCGGTCACGCGCGCGCCGGCGCGTTCCGCCATCGCCCTGGCCTCGGGGCGGGTCATGGTCTCCAGCGTGCCGGTGAACACCACCAGCCTGCCATCGAGCGCGCCACCCTCGATCGCCGCCTCCGGCTCGATCGCGGTGAGCTCGGCGGCGAGCGCGCGGATGACCGCGACGTTGCGCTCTTCGCCGAAGAAGCCGACCAGCTCGTCGGCGATGGCGCCCCCGATGCGGGCGATGCTGCCAAGCGCGAGGCGGGCGTCCGAGCCGATTGTTCGCGCCTCGGCCATCGCGCCGAGCCAGGTTTCGAGGTCGCCGTAGTGCCTGGCCAACAGCTTGGCGTTGGCTTGCCCGATCCGGCGGATGCCGAGCGCGAAGATGAAGCGGGCGAACGCAATCTGGCGTCGTTGCTCGATCGCGGCGATCAGGTTGCGCGCCGAGGTGGCGCCCCAGCCCTCGCGCGCGGCGATCGCCGCCTCGTGCGCGTGCAGGCGGAAGATGTCGGCGGGCTCGCGCAGTAGGCCCTCGGCGTGGAAGGCGGCGATGCTACGCTCGCCGAGCCCCTCGATGTCGAACGCCGGCCGCGACACGAAGTGGACCAGCCGCTCGACCGCTTGGGCCGCGCAGACCAGGCCGCCGGTGCAGCGACGCACGACCTCGCCGTCCGGCCGGATTGCGGCGCTGTGGCAGACCGGGCATCGGTCGGGAAACACGTAGGGCACGGCGTGGTCAGGCCGGTGGCCGATCACCACCGACACGATCTGCGGGATCACGTCGCCCGCCCGCTGCAGCGTCACCGTGTCGCCGACCCGGACATCCTTGCGCGCGATCTCGTCCTCGTTGTGCAGCGTCGCGCGCGTCACCAGCACACCGCCGACGTTGACGGGCGCGAGTTGTGCCACCGGCGTCAGCGCGCCGGTGCGACCGACCTGGATCAGGATATCGTTCAGCACGGTGGTCGCGCGTTCGGCCGGGAACTTCCAGGCGGTGGCCCAGCGCGGCGCGCGGCCGACGAAGCCGAGCCGTGTCTGCAGCGCGAGATCGTCGATCTTGTACACCACGCCGTCGATGTCGTAGGGCAGCGCCGCTCGCCCCTCCGCCATCTCGGCCTGGAACGAAGCCGCCTCGGCGGCATCGGCGAGCGGGCGGGAGAGCGGGTTCACCGCAAAGCCCCAGCCGCGCAGCCGGTCGAGGTAGAGGGCGTGGCTGGTCGCGACCGGCGCGCTGGACCGCCCCTGGGCATAGGCGAACAGACGCAGCGGTCTGGTTGCCGTGACCTCCGGCCTGATCTGGCGCAGCGAGCCGGCGGCGGCGTTGCGCGGGTTGGCGTAGAGGCGTCCGCCCGCTTCGGCCTGGCTCTCGTTCATGCGCAGGAAATCGGCCTTGCCGATATAGACCTCGCCCCTGATCTCGATCGCGTCCGGCGCGTCGCCACGCAGATTTTGCGGGATCACATCGGCGCCGAGCGCACGCAAATTGGCGGTGACGTCCTCGCCGGTGGTGCCGTCGCCCCTGGTGGCCCCCCTGACAAGAAGCCCCGCCTCGTAGGTCAGCGAGATCGACAAGCCGTCGATCTTCGGCTCTCCGATCAGTCGGAGTGCCTCGTCCGGACGCAGCCCGAGGAAGCGTCGGGCACGCGCCTCGAAGCCCTGGAAGTCGGCCGCGTCGAACACGTTGTCGAGCGACAGCATCGGCACCGCGTGGACCACCTTGCCGAACGCGCCGTCGGCGGCGCTGCCGATCCGGGCCGACGGGCTGTCGGGGCGGATCAGCGACGGGAAGTGGGCTTCCAGCAAGGCGACGCGCCGGCGCAGATCGTCGTACGTCGCGTCGTCGATCTCGGGCGCGTCGTCGTGATGGTAGAGGCGGTCAGCCTGGGCGATCGCGGGCACGAGACGGGCGAGCTCGTCGGCCGCCTCCGCCTCGGTCAGGGTGTCGACCTCGGCGGTCGGGGGCGGCGCGGGCGGCGTCACCCGCGTCAAAGCAGCCGATCGAGCAGGCTGGAAGCCGCCGCCCTCGCCGCCTCCGTCACCCGCTCGCCAGCCAGCATGCGCGCGATCTCCTCCCGCCGGGTGCGCTCGTCGAGGGCGCGGATGTCGGTGATGGTGGCGGCGCCGTCGACGCGCTTGGCGATCGAGAGGTGGCGGTCGCCGCGCGCCGCCACCTGCGGCGAGTGCGTCACCACCAGCACCTGGCGCGCGCAAGCGAGGCGGGCGAGGCGTTCGCCGACCGCCGACGCGGTGGCGCCGCCGATGCCGGAATCGACCTCGTCGAACACCAGCGTGCCGACCGGCGAGGTGGCGGCGAGCACGACCTTCAGCGCCAGCATCAGGCGGGACAGCTCGCCGCCCGACGCGGCGCGGCCGAGCGGGGCCGGCGCCTGGCCGGGGTTGGCCGCCAGCAGGAAGGCGATCGTCTCGGCGCCGGCCTCGGTCCAGTCGGCCTCGTCGAGCGGGCGCAGCGACACCACGAAGCGGGCGCGCTC
>CAXTPV010000200.1:0-4659 GCA_964246135.1 uncultured Acetobacteraceae bacterium
GTGCCGGGCGGGACCGCGCTCGACAGCGAGCCGATGGCGACCTACGGCGCGCTGCTCGACGGCCTGGCGCCGTTCGGCCTCGCCTACATCCACAGCATCGAGGGCGTGACCTTCACCACCCGCGATCACCCGGACAGCATCGACTTCCAGGCGCTGAGGCGCCGGTTCAAGGGTGCCTATATCGGCAATAACGGTTTGTCGGGGGCGATGGCCGAGGCGGCGATCGTGGCGGGGGAGATCGACCTCGCGTCGTTCGGGAGGCCGTTCATCGCCAACCCGGACCTGGTCGATCGCCTGAGACGCGGGGGGCCGCTGGCCGACGCGCCGAAATCCTACTGGTATGGCGGGGATGCGACGGGCTACTCGGACTGGCCGAGCATGCGCGCGCCGACGCGGTCCGGCGAGGACGTCCCAGCCTTGAAGGAGACGTCAGCCTTGAAGGAGACACCAGCGATGAACAGGCAGCCGCACACCGAGGCCTCGATCGATCACACCGACGGCGAGCAGAACACCGGCAACCACCATGTCGAGGGTGCGCCCGATGCCCATGGCCCGGACAAGTCCGGGGGCACCCGCAAGGGAGCCGAGAACGTGGAGCCGCCGGTCAGGACGCGGGAGGGTGCTGGTGCCGACACTCGGATTTGAACCGAGGACCTACTGATTACGAATCAGTTGCTCTACCCCTGAGCTATGTCGGCGTTCCAGGACGGCGGTCTTACAATTGGCCGGCGGCGGCCGCAACCGGGATGACCGGAGGCGTCGGCGCATGGCCGCGGTGACGGGGCGGGACACCGCGGCCGGCGTGATGCCGCCGCGGCCGGTGCCCGGGCTCAGGGAGTGTGCCGATTGCGGGCAGTTCCAGGGCCTGCCCGACTGTCCGGTCGGCCACACGGTGCGGTGCGTCCGGTGCGGTGGCTGGATGCGGACGGTCAGGCGGGATCCCGTCGCCCTGTCGCTCGCCTGCACGCTGGCGGCGCTGTCGCTCTATGTGCTGGCGGTCTCGATGCCGCTGATGACGCTCGACATCTATGGCCGCACCCACACCGCCGACATCCTGACCGGGCCGCTCGCGCTGCTCGATCAGCCCTCGCTGCTCGCACTGGTGGGCGGCCTCGTGATGATCGCGACCGTGCTGATGCCGGCGGTGGTGATCGGGCTCAACCTGGTGCTGTTCCTCGGCGTGCTGAGCGGCACCGGCTCGCGGCTGGTGCCGCGCCTGCTTCGCTTCAAGCAATCGCTGCAGCCTTGGTCGATGATCGAGGTCTACATGCTCGGCATCTTCGTCGCCTACACCAAGCTGGTGGACCTCGCCCATGTCGACATCGGCGTCGCGCTGTATGCGCTGGCGGCCATCATGGTGCTGATGATCGCGGGCGACAGCGCGTTCGACGCAGCCGCGGTGTGGGAGCGCCTCGACCTCGATCATGCGACGCCCGACGAGGACGAGGCGTCGCGGATGGCGCGCGACACCGCGCGGCTGATCGCGTGTCACGGCTGCGAGCTGGTGCTGGAGGCCGGCACCCCCGAGAACGGGCAGACGCTCTCCTGCCCGCGTTGCGCGGCGCCGCTCGAGCGCCGGAAACCGGACAGCCTGCGCCGCACCGGCGCCCTGCTGCTGGCGGCGATCATCCTCTACGTGCCGGCCAACATCCTGCCGGTGCTGACGCTGGTCCGGGTCGGACGGGGCGAGCCCAGCACGATCATCGCGGGCGTCGAGCAGCTCTATGCCGCCGGCATGCTGCCGCTCGCATTGCTCGTGTTCTTTGCGAGCATCACCGTGCCCTGCCTCAAGGTCATCGGCCTCGCGACCATGATCACCATGACCGCGCTCGGGTCGGACGGCTGGCTGCTCGATCGCACCAGGCTGTTTCGGGTCATTGACTTCATCGGGCGGTGGTCGATGATCGACGTGTTCATGATCTCGATCCTCGTCGCCATCGTGCATTTCGGCTTCATCGCCAACGTGACCGCCGACCCCGGCGTCATCGCGTTCGCGTCGGTCGTGGTGCTGACAATCTTCGCCGCCAACGCGTTCGATCCAAGGCTGATGTGGGACGCGGCCGAGCGCAGGGTGGCACGGCGTCGCGATGATGCCGCTGCCCGGGACGAGGCGGCCGCCGCCGGCCGGGACACCGCATCGGCGTGAGCGGGTCGGATAATGGCGGTGGCGGCGGGTCACGCCCGACCGCCACCTCGCGGCGCGCGCGCTTTTCGGTGATCTGGCTGATCCCGATCATCGCGCTGGTGGTCGCGGTGTTCCTGGGGTTCCGGACGATCCAGTCGCAGGGCGCGCTGATCATCATCAAGTTCCAGTCGGCCGACGGGCTTGCCGCCGGGCAGACCCAGGTCAAGCATAAGAACGTGGCACTGGGCACGGTCGAGAACATCCGGCTATCGGACGACATGCGCTACGTCCTGGTGCGAATCCGGATGAAGCGGGACGCGGACAAGATCCTGACCAGCCAGGCGCGATTCTGGGTGGTGCGGCCGCGGTTGTCGGGCGCGAACGTGTCCGGCCTCGAGACGCTGGTGTCGGGCGCCTACATCGCGGTCGATCCCGGCCGGCTGGGCGGACCCCGCCAGACCGAGTTCAGCGGCCTGGAGGCGCCGCCCGGCGTGCAGTCCGACGATCCTGGCCGGACCTTCACGCTGATGACCGGCACGGTGAACTCGATCGGCGAGGGGTCGCCGATATCGTTCCGCGGCGTGTCGGTCGGCGAGGTGCTCGGCTATACGATGCCGCCTGGCGGCCGTGGCCCGGTTCCGGTCAAGGCGTTCATCAAGGAACCCTATGATCACTATGTTCACGTCAAGACCAGGTTCTGGAACACGTCCGGCGTGGACATCACCTTTGGCAGCAAGGGTGTCCACCTGCAGATCGAGAGCCTGCAGGCGGTCCTGTCGGGTGGCGTCGGCTTCGGGCTCCCGCAGGATCAACGCGACAAGGACGCGCCGGAGGCGCCCGATGGTTCGGTGTTTCGCCTTTACGACAGCAAGGATGAGGCCGATTCAGCCGGCTATCATCAACGCATTCCGTTCGTGACCTACCTCCAGAACTCCGTCAAAGGGCTCGACCCGGGCAGCGAGGTCGACATGTTCGGCATCCAGATCGGCAGCGTGACCGACGTGCGTCTCCAGCTCGATCCGAGCGCCGGCACAGCCCGGGTGCGGGTCGCGATGGAAATCCAGCCCGAACGCGCCTTCGCTTCCGACGCGCGGCACGGCGAGAGCGTCGAGGAGGTGTCCCGTCATCTGGTCGAGCAGGGCATGCGGGTGCAGCTCAGTTCGGCGAGCTTCATCACCGGCGCGTCGCTGCTCAGCTTCGAGTTTGTCGCCAACGCCAAGCCTGCCAGCATCGGCAAGGAGGGCGACGCGATCGTGCTGCCGAGCGAGCGCGGCGGGTTGTCGGGCATCACCGACAGCCTGAGCGACGTCGCGGCCAAGCTCGACGGCCTGCCACTGGTGCAGATCGCCGACCATCTTGACGACCTGCTGGCCGGCGCCAGCCAGACGGTCAACGGCAACGATCTCAAGAGCGCGATCCATGGCCTGTCCGGCACGCTCAAAAGCATCCACGAGCTCGCCGACCATGCGAACCACGGTGCGACGCCGCTGCTCGACCGGCTGCCGGCAATGTCGGCGGAGCTGCAGGACACGCTCCACCACGCGAACGAGGCGGTGAGCTCCTACGGTGGCGACTCCGACTTCAACGCCAACCTCAACCAGCTGCTCGGGCAGCTGACCGACACCGCCCGTTCGCTGCGATTGCTGGCGGACTTCATCGACCGGCATCCGAGCTCGATCGTGTTCGGCCGCACCCCGCCGGGCCAGCATTGATGACCGGCGGCCCGACCACACACCTTGCCGCGGCCGGGGTGATCGGGCGGCGGCGACTATTGCTGCTGCCGATGGCGGCGGCGCTGGCGTCCGAGGCCGGATGCGGTGCGTCGGACCCGACCTACTACACGCTGGCGGCCTGGCCCGGCACCCCGCGGCGGGGCGGACCTCCTATGGTGCAGGTGCGGAGCCCGACGGTCGCGAGCTTCCTCGACCGCGACTTCATCGTTACCGCCACCCGTGACTACGCCCTCAAGCTCGCCGGCAACCGTGCCTGGGCGGAGCCGATCGGCGACATGATCGCGCGCGTGCTGGCGACCGACCTCGCGCAGCGTCTCGCGGGCAGTCAGGTGTTCGCGCAGGGAAGTGCCGCGGCCGGGCATCCCGACGCCGATGTCAGCATCGACGTGACCAGGTTCGACAAGGGTGACGGCAACGTCCTGCTGCGCGGCACCCTGCTGGTGCGCCGCGTCGGCGGGGACAGGACGATGTCGTCGGCCCGCTCGACGCTGCCGTTCGACGTCTCGGCGGCGTCGCCGGCGGCCGACACCGCGAGCCTGGTCGCGACGATGAGCCGGTTGCTCGGCGAGCTCGCGGACATGGCGGCCGATCGCCTCGTCGCCCTGCAAGCGGGCTCGGCGGTGCCGCTCGCCGCGGCGACGGCCTCCCCCGGCTGACCAGCCACGACGGCGAGTGGTCGCTCGATCCCGGCTGGATCAGCGTCAACAACGGATCGTTCGGCGCCTGCCCGCGTTCGGTTCGTGCGGCGCAGCGGGCGTGGCGTGAGCGGTTCGAGCGGCAGCCGACGCGCTTCCTTCACGC
>CAXTPV010000201.1:0-4598 GCA_964246135.1 uncultured Acetobacteraceae bacterium
CGCTGTGGCGGCACGATGTCGGCGAGGTAGGCGGTCGCCGTCGAGATGCTGGCCGCCGCGATGCCGGTGATGATGCGTGCCGCCAGCAGCGCCGCGATGCCGCCGGCCAGCGCCATCGTCGCCTGCGAGATCGCGAGCCCCAGGCACGAGATCACCAGCACCGGCCGCCGCCCGAACCGGTCCGACAGCCCCCCCTGCACCGGCCCGAACAGCAGCTGCATGCCGGCGAACGCGGTGCCGAACACGCCGACGATGCGCGCCGCCCGCGCGCCGTCATCGCCGACGAAGCGCAGGATCAGCGGCGTCAGCACCGGGATCGCGAGCGACCCCGCCAGCATGTCGACGAACACCACCAGCAGCACGAACACCGTGTCCCGCCGGATCGCCGCGTCCGATCGCGCCGACGGCGCCCCGGCGTCGAGCAACGGCGCGCTCAACGCCGGGTCCCGGCGGAGCCGCGCCTTGCCCCCGCGGCGGAGCCGCGCCTCGGTTGACCATGCGGGGGGCGGGTCCTATGTGATCCGACCGCCGCGACCGAGGCGAGACGCCGGACCCACCCGGCCGGCAGCCTGTTCCTCGGAGCGGCTGCAGCCCGGAAGGCCACCATGCTCGGCTCACTCGCCCGTGCCATCTTCGGCACCGCCAATGATCGCACGTTAAAGGCGTACCAGCGCCGGGTGCCCGAGATCAACGCGCTCGAACCGGCGATCGCCGCCCTCGACGACGCCGCGCTGCAGGCCAGGACCCCCGAGTTCCGCGCCAGGCTCGCCGCCGGCGCGACGCTCGACGACCTCCTCCCCGAAGCGTTCGCGGTCTGCCGCGAGGCCGCCAGACGCGTGCTCGGCATGCGCCATTTCGACGTGCAGCTCATCGGCGGCATGGTCCTCCACGCGGGGCGCATCGCCGAGATGAAGACCGGCGAGGGCAAGACCCTGGTCGCGACGCTCGCTGTCTACCTGAACGCGCTCGCCGGGCAAGGCGTCCACCTGGTCACCGTCAACGACTACCTCGCCCGCCGCGACGCCGAGGACATGGGGCGCCTCTACGCATTCCTCGGCCTGTCCACCGGCGTGATCGTCCCCGGCATCGGCGACGACGAGCGCCGAGCCGCCTACGCCGCCGACATCACCTACGGCACCAACAACGAGTTCGGCTTTGACTACCTGCGCGACAACATGAAGTACCGCCTCGACGACATGGTCCAGCGGCCGTTCTGCTACGGCATCGTCGACGAGGTGGATTCCATCCTGATCGACGAGGCGCGCACGCCCTTGATCATCTCCGGCCCCGCCGAGGACAGCTCGGACCTCTACCGCTCGGTCGACGCCGTCGTGCGCCAGCTCGTCGCCGAGCCGGATGTCTACGACAAGGACGAGAAATTCCGCGCGGTGACGCTGACCGAGGCCGGCTCGCATCGCGTGGAAGAGATGCTGCGCGACGCCGGCGTGCTGACCGAGGGCGGCCTCTACGACGTGTTCAACATCGCGATCGTCCATCACGTGCAGCAATCGCTGCGCGCCCACACCCTGTTCGGCCGCGACGACCACTACATCGTCAAGAACGACGCCATCATCATCATCGACGAGTTCACCGGCCGCATGATGGAGGGACGCCGCTTCTCCGAGGGCCTGCACCAGGCGCTCGAAGCCAAGGAAGGCGTCACCATCCAGCAGGAGAACCAGACGCTGGCGACGGTGACGTTCCAGAACTACTTCCGGCTCTACCCGAAGCTGTCCGGCATGACCGGCACCGCGATGACCGAGGCCGACGAGTTCGCCGAGATCTACAAGCTCGACGTGGTCGAAATCCCGACCAACCTCCCCGTCACCAGGCAGGACGGCGACGACGAGGTCTACCTGTCGGCGACCGAGAAATACGGCGCCGTCGCGACCCTGATCGGGGAAGCCCAGGAGCGCGGCCAGCCGGTGCTGGTCGGCACCACCTCGATCGAAAAGAGCGAGCTGCTGTCAGACATCCTGACCAGGCGCGACATCGCCCACTCGGTGCTGAACGCCCGCTTTCACGAGCAGGAGGCGACCATCGTGGCGGACGCGGGCGCGCCGTCGAAAGTCACGATCGCGACCAACATGGCCGGGCGCGGCACCGACATCAAGCTCGGCGGCAGCGTCGAGATGCGCCTCCGCCAGGAACTCCCCGCCATCACCGACGAATCGCTCCGCACCGTCGAGGATCTGCGCATACGCGCCGAGGTCGCCGCCAGGCACGAGGCGGTGAAAGGCTCGGGCGGCCTGTTCGTGATCGGCACCGAACGCCACGAGAGCCGTCGCATCGACAACCAGCTGCGCGGCCGCTCCGGCCGCCAGGGCGATCCCGGCGCGTCACGGTTCTTCCTCTCGCTCGAGGATGACCTGATGCGCATCTTCGGCTCCGAACGGATGGGCAGCATGCTGCAGCGCCTCGGCCTCAAGGAAGGCGAGGCGATCGTCCATCCCTGGATCAACAAGGCGCTTGAGCGCGCGCAAAAGAAGGTCGAGGCGCGCAACTTCGACACCCGCAAGAACCTGCTGAAATACGACGACGTGATGAACGACCAGCGCCGCGAGGTCTACGGCCAGCGCCGCGAGTTCATGGCGTCCGACGACGTCTCGCCGATCACCGCCGAAATGCGCGACGGCATCATCGCCGCCCGAATCGCCGCCCGCATCCCCGAGCGCGGTTTCGCCGAGCAGTGGGAATCAGACGAGCTCGCCGCCGACATCAAGCGCATCTTCGGCCTCGACCTGCCGGTCGCGGAATGGTCGCGCGAAGACAACATCGACGCCGAGGCGATCGAGACCCGCATCCGCGAGGCCTGCGCCTCGCTGATGGCCGCCAAGGCCGCGAATTTCGGCACCCCGATCCTGCGCTTCGTCGAGAAGCAGGTGCTGCTGAACACGCTCGACGCCGTCTGGAAGGAGCATCTGCTGCTGCTCGACCAGCTGCGCCAGGGCATCTATCTCCGCGCCCACGGCCAGCGCGACCCGCTCAACGAGTACAAGCGCGAGGCCTTCGCGCTGTTCAACGCCATGCTCGACGAACTCCGCGAGCGCGTCACCTCCACCCTCGCCACGGTCGAGGTCGGACCCGCCCCCGAGCCCATCCCGGACCCATCCGGAATGGCGACCCCGCTCAGCATGCCGGCGCCCGCCGCGCGCGCGACCCAGGACCCGCCGCGCTACACCTCGATCGTCGAGGAGGGCCTCACCATGGTCGCCGACGCGCCGGCGATCGACCTCGCCGATCCCGCCACCTGGCGCGCCAGCCCGCGCAACGCGCCGTGCCCCTGCGGCTCGGGCCGCAAATACAAGCATTGCCACGGTCGTGCCGATTAGCATCGGAAGCAAGGCGAGGGGCCTTGCCCCTTCGAACCCCATCAAAGGCGAAGCCTTTGAAATCCATTTGTTTCTCGCTTCGACGCTGAAGGCTGATCGCATGCCGATGACAGAAGAATCGGATTTCAAAGGCTCCGCCTTTGATCGGGTCCAGGGGTGAAACCCCTGGCCTTTCCTGTGTTCGCGCTTATGGAGCAGCGCCCTCGCCTTACGCCAGCACCCAACTAGGCCAAGCGACACTCCGATGGCGGGTCATTCCCAGTTCAAGAACATCATGCACCGCAAGGGCGCGCAGGACGCGAGGCGCGCCCGCCAGTTCGCTCGCGTCATACGCGAGATCACGGTCGCATCGCGCGCCGGTTTGCCCGACCCCGCGTCCAACCCGCGCCTGCGCGCCGCGGTCGCGTCTGCGCGCGAGGTGAACATGCCGCGCGACACCATCGACCGCGCGATCCGCAAGGCCGCGGGTGCTGCCGCCAGCGACGACTATGCCGAGGTGCGCTACGAGGGCTACGGCCCCGCCGGGGTCGCGGTGATTGTTGAGGCGCTGACCGACAACCGCAACCGCACCGCGTCCGACGTGAGGAGTGCGTTCGCGAAGTATGGCGGCGCGCTTGGCGAGACCAACTCGGTCGCGTTCATGTTCCAGCGCGTCGGCGCGATCGCCTATCCCGCCGCCGTCGCCACCGAGGACGCCATGATCGAGGCCGCGATCGAGGCCGGCGCCGACAACGTCGAGACCGCGCCCGGCGCGCATGACGTGACCGCCTCGCCCGACGCCTTCTTCGCGGTGCGCGACGCGCTCGAACGCCGGTTCGGCCCGCCCGCCGGCGCCGCGATCGAGTGGCGCCCGCGGACGTTGATCACGCTCGGCGAGGACGACGCCCGCGCCGTGCTCCGGCTGATCGAGGCGCTCGACGACAGCGACGACGTGCAGAACGTCACCGCCAATCTCGACCTGCCGGACGAGCTCGCGCAACGCCTCTCGGCCGCCTGACCGCCCGGTGGCGCTGCTGGTCGGTCTCGATCCCGGGCTGCGCTTCACCGGCTGGGGCGTGCTGGAGGCGGACGGCAACCGTCTGCGCCACGTCGCCGACGGCGTCATCGCGACCGAGGGCGAGGCGCCGGTGCCTGACCGCCTGCGCTGCCTGCACGACGCGCTGATGGCGCTGCTCGCCGAGTGGCGCCCCGCCGAGGCCGCGGTCGAGGCCACCTACGTCAACCGCAACGGCGCCGCCACGCTCAAGCTCGGCTATGCCCGCGGCG
>CAXTPV010000202.1:0-2385 GCA_964246135.1 uncultured Acetobacteraceae bacterium
AGCATGACCAGCAGGGTCAGGGCGTGGATCACCGGGAAGGTGATGGTCGGCAGCGGAAAGCCGGTGAGCACGAGGCCGAGCGAGAACAGGGCGGCGCTGGCGACCGAGCCACAGGCGATGCCCAGCAGGTCGGCGATGCCCGAGAACCGCCAGTATTGCAGCTGTAATCCGAACGGCAGGCCGGCGATCAGCAGGGTGATGGCGCCGCCAGCCAGGAACCAGAGCGGGTGCAGCAGCCCGCCACCGGGGTCCGCGAGGTAGCGCGCGACCGGGGCCGCGACGGCGGCGACACTGCCATCGATCAGCATGTTGACAACTATGCGTCTGACCGCGCGCGGGCTCGCCATCGGCCTCTCTTACCCCAGCGTTGCCGCCGACTGAAAGGCGCGCCCTTCCGGCACCTCGCCGGGATGGGCTAGGAACCGCGTCGTCGCCACATCCGACGCGAGGGCGTTGATGCCGCATCCGACCGGTCCCGCTCGCGCGGCGCTCGCGTGTCTCTGGCTCGCGGGCTGCGGCGGGGCGCCTGCGGCGTGCCGACGCCGCGCTCGGAGGTGTCGCTGCTCCGCGTCGGCAACGCCGAGGTGGTGCCGATGAGCCTCAATGGCGACGCGGCGGGACTGCTGATGGACACCGGCGCCGCGATCAGCGTGATCACGCCGCAGGCGGTCGCCGAGGAACGGCTGTTTGCCAGAAGTTCGAGGTTCCGGCTGGGCGGCATCGGCGGAGAGTCGTTCGCGCGCGAGGTCGGCATCGACCATCTCGGCATCGGCGGGGCCGAGGCGGCGGATGTCACCTTCATGGAAGGCACGCTCTGGAAGCGGAGCCTCGATGAGTATCCGGTGTTCGGCCTGCTCGGCCAGGACCTGCTGTCGAACTGGGACCTCGATCTCGAGGCCGGGCGGGACCGCCTCACCCTCTACGACGCCGACACCTGCCCCGCCGCGCCTGCCTGGACCAAGCACGCCATCGCGGTCGATCAGACCGGCTCGCTGACCGGACGGATCAATCTTCCGGTCGAGCTCGACGGCCACGCGGTGGACGCGATGATCGATACCGGCAGCGCGATCACGACCGTGCGCGCCGATTTGCTCGGCGGGCCGGCCGACGCCGGGGCCAAGGCGGTGACGCTGATGGGGGTTGGCCAGTCTCCGGTGCGCGGCGTCCGGCGCCGGGTGTCCCACCTCGCCATCGGCGGCGTGGATCTGGGTCCGATGACGGTGGTCGCGGCCGACGATCTCAACGGCCTGCCGATGCTGCTCGGGACGGACTTCCTGCGGCGTCACCGGGTGTTCATCGCCTGGCACGCGAACAAGCTGTTCATCGCGCCGGGGCCGACGGGAGGCTAGAGGCTCGGGCGATGCCGGGACTGCTCGCGCTTGCCGCCACTCTCACGCTGCTGTCGATGGTTGTCGTCAGGGCGATGATCGGGCGCGGGGTGATGGACGTGCCCGGCGCGCGCTCGTCGCACCGGCGCCCGACCCCTAAGGGCGGCGGTGTCGGGATTTGCGCCGCCTTCCTGCTCGGGGTCGGCGTCGCGCTCGCGGCCAACCTCGTGCCCGGGCAGGCGCGCGCGCTCGCCGGGCTGCTCGCGGGCACCGCCCTGCTGGCGGCGGTGTGCTGGCGCGACGATGTGCGGTCGTTCGGCTTCGCCGGCAAGCTCGCGGCGCAGGTGGCCGCCGCCGCCATGCTGATGGCGGGTGGGCTGGTGCTGCACCGGGTCGGGCCGGTGCCGCTCGGCCCCGCCTCGGTGCCGCTCACGCTGGCCGCCATCCTGGTCGTGACCAACGCGCTCAACTTCATCGATGGCCTGAACGGGCTGGCGGCCGGCAGCGCGCTGGTGGTGGCGGTTGGCGCGTCGGCGATCGCGATCGGCCGGGGCGATGTGCTGGTCGCGGCAACCTTGCTGCCGCTCGCCTGTGGCCTGCTCGGGTTCCTGCCGTTCAACTTTCCCCACGCGCGCATCTTCATGGGCGATGTCGGCAGCCAGCCCTGCGGGCTGGTGGTGGCGGCGGCGATGATCGAGGGCGGCCTGGCGCCGGCGTCAGGCTGGGGGGTGCTGGTGGTGCCGCTTGGCCTTGGGGCCATCCTCGGCGATGTGGCGCTCACGCTGGTCAGGCGGGCAATCGCCGGTGATCGCCTGACCGAGGCGCATCGTGGGCATCTGTACCAGGTCGCCCACCGCGCCGGCGTGGCTGTCGAGACGGTCACGATGTGCTTTTGGGCCATGGCCGCTCTTGGCATGGCGGCGGGAACGGCGGTCCTGTCCGGACGCCCAGTGTTGGCAGTGTTGGCGCTGATCGTCGACGCCCTCGCGCTTCTGGCCGCGGGGGGCCGCCCCCCCCCCCCCGCCCCGCCGGCCCCCCAACGCCCCCGGGGTGGGGG
>CAXTPV010000202.1:2395-4577 GCA_964246135.1 uncultured Acetobacteraceae bacterium
TGGGGCCCCGCCGGGGGGTGGGGGGGGGGGGCGCCGGGGGCCCGGGGGGGGGGGGGGCGCACGCCGATCGGACGCTGGTAGGCGTGGGTTTCAGCTCTTCAGCTTGAACTGGATGCCGGACGCGCTGCCGGCGAGTTGCGCACCCTTGGTCACGTCGTTGACCCTGATCTGCACGCCGTTGCCGTTGACGTAGAGCGAGCCGCCGATGCCGCTGCCGAGCGTCGCCTCGCCGTGGCTCTGATAATAGGTGCCGTCGAAATCATGCAGGTGCTTGAGGTTGTAGACCCGCCCGTGGCCGGTGATGGTCGAGTAGCCGACGGCGGCGACGTTCAGGCCGCTGATGGAGAAGTGGTAGCTGTGGTGTCCATAGTGCAGGACCCCGTCGCCCCAGCTCCAGCCGACCCCGACATTGGCCGATTTGGCATAGATCGTGACCGTGGCGGACGGCGGCCCCTTGATGCCGGGATCGGCGGCAAGCGCGGGCGCGGCCATGACGATGGCCGCGACGGTCGCGAGTGCGGGTAGGCGCATCGAGCAACTCCTAGGTGTCTGAACCCGTCGGCGACAGGCTTGTGTGCGGTTGAGACGCCCCGCGCGCTGCGCGGTTCCAGCCTCGCGGCCGAGACGGTCGCGTCGGCCGGACGGCCTAGATCCGCCGCTGCCGGTTCAGACCGCGATGCGCCGGGAGCCGTGATCACGGTCGGCGCGGCGCGGCGGCGCCGACGCCTCGGACATGATCCCGCGGAGGTCGCGCAGGAAGGCGGTTCCCTTGACCGTGCGCTGCACCAGCACGCTGCGGCGATCCATCGGATCGACCTTGCGCCGGGCGAGATCGAGCTCGCCGAGCCGGTCGAGCGCGCGGGTGATCGCGGGCTTGGAGACGTTCAGCTCGGCGGCCAGGCCGCGGACGGTGTGGGCGCCATCCTGCAGATAGCAGGTCAGGAACACGCCGAGCTGGCGCGCCGACAGGTCGGGACCGTCACGGCGAACCAGCGCCACGACCGTGTCCCGGAGCGTTGCGACCATGTGGTCGGAAGCGGCAGAAGAGGCCATCAGAAAATCCTTTGGGTGGGAGCGAAATCGGAGCCCGAAGTATCCGAGTGTCGAAAACGCGACCGCAGGCGGCTCGGCGGCGGGAGTCCCGTGGTTTCAAACGAGTCCATGGACCCTCTATAACCGGTTCGAAACACTTGGTTCAGTCGAAATTACGTTACAAACTGCGGCCGGCATCCGTCCGTCCCATGAAGAATCAGACAGATTTGGTGACTTCAGCGGAATAAAGCGCCGTCGGCCGCCGCTTTCTCCTTCGCTCAAGCTGCCGCACCCGGTCCCGTTGCAGAATCGCACAGATTCGTGAGGAACCGGTAAATCGCGCGCACCAGTGGAACCTCGCCGCCCTCCGGATGCCCGGGCGCGGACTGGTCGTTCCAGCAATAGGCGTCGAGATGCGCCCAGGCTCGGCCCTGAGGCACGAACCGGCGCAGGAACAGCGCCGCGGTGATCGCGCCGGCCAGCGGCTTGGCCGACACGTTGGCGAGGTCGGCGAAATTGCTCCGGAGCCAGTCGTCGTAGCCGGACCACAGCGGCAGCCGCCACATCGGATCGAAGGCGTCGCGCCCGGCACGCAGCAACGACTCGGCCAGGGCCTCGTCGTCGGTGAACAGGGCCGGCAAATCGGGCCCCAGCGCCACGCGGGCCGCGCCGGTGAGGGTGGCCACGTCGAGCACCAGGTCGGGGTTGCTCTCGCACGCCTCGGCGAGCAGGTCGGCCAGCACCAAGCGGCCCTCGGCGTCGGTGTTGTTGACCTCGACGCTGAGGCCGCGACGAGTCGCGATCACGTCGGACGGCCGCATCGCGCGGCCCGAGATGCTGTTCTCGACGCAGCCGATCCGCAGTTCGAGACGCAGCGGGAGGTCGCGCCGCATCACCAGCTCGGCCAGGGCCAGCACCACCGCCGCACCGCCCATGTCCTTCTTCATGCGCAGCATGGCGGCTGACGGTTTGAGGTCGTAGCCGCCGGTGTCGAAGCAGACGCCCTTGCCGACCAGCGAGATCAGCGGCGACTGGCTGTCGGCATGGCTGCCGGCCCAGGAGAAGGCTGCGACCACCGGAGGCCGGTCGGACCCTTGTCCGACCGCCGCGATCGCCGGGAACGCGGCCGCGAGCGCCGCCCCCTCGATGC
>CAXTPV010000203.1:0-4541 GCA_964246135.1 uncultured Acetobacteraceae bacterium
AGCTCGCCGTGCGGGTGATCCGGGATTACGGCCTCATGGACCGCCGGGGAGCGCCGCAGTTTCACAAGCCAGTCCGGTGAAGATGCCTTGATCGTCCGTTACGACGCGCGCGGGAACGTGTACGCCGTCGCCACGCCGACGCAGGCGGGGTCACGGCGTGCCAATTCCGTTCGACCCGGCAGAGGCCGCGCTGTCGCGCCTGTCCTGGGTCAAGCCCGCCGTGGACGCCCTGTGCGGCCGGGCGTGGGGCGGCGATGGCCCCACCTCCAGCCATTTATGGCTTGATCCGGCGGCCAGGTAGCCTTCGCAGCTGCCGCGGGTGTGGCAGCTGGTCGCCGAGCGCGAGCGCGCGCGCCATCTCCCATCCCCAGCCGCCATCGGCGGCCAGCAGGGTGATATGCGCCCGCAGGGCCAGCGTCTCGAACAGCCGGGGGATCTGGAAGCTGCGGGCCAGGCCGAGGTGAGCCCGGCGGCGCACCGACGCGCGCGTGATGCGCCGACCGATGAGGTCGATCTCGCCGCGATCGGGCCGGACGGTGCCGGCGAGCACCCCGACCAGCGTGGATTAGAGAAGCCCGCTCAGAACCGCTGGCGCCACGGGGCGGCTCGAAGGGTGGGCTGCATGTCGTGGCGTCCCCTGTGCCGCTGTGCGGTCAGGTTAGGTCCCGCCCGACGACGCGGCAATGCGGATCCTGTATATTGTGTTTCTTGCCTCGCCCGTGGGTTGAAGGACGCGCCGGCTTGACTTTGAAAACTGCGCTTTGTATCCAGGACACTGAACGAGGAGACCGGGCGATGCCGCAGGCCAAGATCTATGGCATCCGCGAGCACCTGGTGCCGATCCGCCAGGCCTTGTCGGATGC
This sequence comes from uncultured Acetobacteraceae bacterium, assembly GCA_964246135.1. Taxonomy (GTDB): domain Bacteria; phylum Pseudomonadota; class Alphaproteobacteria; order Acetobacterales; family Acetobacteraceae; genus CAXTPV01. Next base: position 864 of record CAXTPV010000203.1, read on the forward strand.
GGTCAACGAGTCGATCAGCATCGGCCTCGCGTTCCCGCGCGAACGGCGGCTGCAGCGCTTCTTCCCGATGGCGCGCGAGGATTTCATCTACCCGGCGCATGAACGCTCCGAGCGCTATACCATCATCGAGATCGAGACCTTCGAGGGCCGTTCCAAGGACGTGCTCAAGCGCCTGGTGCAGGAACTCTACAAGCGCGTCCCCGAAGCGACCGGAATTGCCCCGCGCGACCTCGACATCATCATCTCCGAGCAGCCGCGCCACGCCTGGGGACTGATGGGCGAATGCGGCGACGAGATCGAGCTCACCTACAAGGTCGCGATCTGACCGAAGCGCCGGGCGGCGCGGGCCATCCGCCAGGAGCATCGCCGATGCGTGATCCGCGCCACGACATCCTGTTCGAGCCGATCCGCGTCGGGCCGCTGACCCTCAAGAACCGGTTCTACCAGGTGCCGCACTGCAACGGGCTCGGTGCTGACCTGCCCTATAGCCACGCGGCCATGCGCGGCGTGAAGGCCGAAGGCGGCTGGGCCGCGGTGTGCACCGAGATCCTCTCGATCCATCCCTCGTCGGACTCCACGCCCTACCCGCAGGTCAAGCTGTGGGATGGCGATGACGAGCGCTCGCTGCGTCTGCTGACCGAGGCCGTGCACGAGCACGGTGCCTATGCCGGCGCGGAACTCGCGCATGGCGGCTGGGCGGTCGCCAACCGCTACACGCGCGAGCACCTGCTGTCGCCGACCGACATCCCCTCCCGCCGCGACCCAGTGCAGGCCCGCGCCATGGACCGGGCGGATATCGCGGAATACCGCCGCTGGCACCGCCGCGCCGCCGGTCGCGCCAAGGCCGTCGGGTTCGACATCGTCTACGTGTATGCGGCCGACGATCTCGAACTGCTGCAATTCTTCCTCTCGCGTCGGCGCAACCACCGCGAGGACGAGTATGGCGGCGTGCTGGAAAACCGCGCCCGCTTGCTGCGCGAAGTGATCTGCGACACCAAGGACGCGATCGGCGACACCTGCGCCGTCGTCGTCCGCCTGACCATCGACGAGCTCAGCGGGCCAGACGGCATCTGCGCCGGCGAGGAAGGCCGCGACATCGTCGCCCTGATGGCCGAATTGCCCGATGCCTGGGACGTGAAGGTCAGCGGCTGGGCCAATGACAGCGAGACCTCCCGCTTCAGGCAGGAAGGCTACCAGGAGCCGTATGCCCGCCACATCAAGCAGGTCACCACCAGGCCGGTGATCGGCACCGGCCGGTTTACCTCGCCCGACACCATGGTCTCGCAGATCCGCCGCGGCATCCTCGACATCATCGGCTGCGCCCGGCCCTCGATCGCCGACCCGTTCCTGCCGAAGAAAGTGGAGGAGGGGCGGCTTGCGGATATCCGCGAGTGCATCGGCTGCAATATCTGCGTGTCGACCTACAATCTCGGAGCGCCGATCACCTGCACCCAGAACCCGACCATCGGCGAGGAATACAAGCGCGGCTGGCATCCCGAACGCTACCGGCCGGCCGGGAAGACCGCGGCGGTGCTGGTCGTCGGCGCCGGGCCGGCGGGCCTCGAATGCGCGCAGGCGCTCGGCCGCCGCGGCTACCAGGTCCACCTCGCCGAGGCCGGACGAGACCTGGGGGGACGGGTGGTGCGCGAGGCCCGGCTGCACGGCCTGGGCGAATGGATCCGCGTGCGCGACTGGCGCGTCGGCCAGATCAATTCCATGCCGAACGTCTCGGTCTATCGCGAGAGCCCGATGAGCGCGTCCGACGTGCTCGAGCTGGGCGTCGCCACCGTGATCCTCGCCACCGGGGCGACCTGGCGGCGGGACGGCTTCGGCCGGCGCAACCACAAGCCGATCCCCGCCGGTCCCGGCGTCCGCGTGCTGTCGCCCGACGACATCATGGGCGGCGCCGCGATCGCCGGCTCGGTGCTCGTGTTCGACGATGACGACTACTACATGGGGGGCGTGCTGGCCGAGACGCTGCGTCGGCGCGGCCATGAGGTGACCCTGGTGACGCCCTCGCCGCTGGTCTCCGCCTGGACCGTGAACACGCTGGAACAGGAGAAGATCCAGCGCCAGGTGCTCGAGGCGGGGATCGAGGTGGTGGCCAATGCCAATCTCGTCGCCCTGTGGGCCGGCGAAGTAGACCTCGCCTGCGTCTTCACCGGGCGCCAGCACCGGCGCCAGGCCGACAACGTGCTGATGGTGACGGCACGGCTGCCGAATACCGGCCTGCATGACGCGCTGTCGGCGCTGATGGGACAGGGCCCGGTCACGTCGCTGACCCGGATCGGTGACTGCATCGCGCCTGGCACGATTGCGCACGCGGTGTTCAACGGCCGGCGCGCGGCCGAGGCGCTGGACCAGCCGGCCGGCGACATCCTCGCGTTCCGCACCGAGCCGGTGGCCACCGACCGGCCGCTTCGCGGTCGCTTTTGGGGGGGTAATTAGAAAAAAAGAACAGGCCTTCTTTTTTGAAAAAAAGAAGCAAAAAACTTTGATCATTTGGTGCAGAGCGCCATGGGCAGACTATTCTTAGGGATAAGAAGTTTTTGGTTCTTTTTTCAAAAAGAACACCTTCCTTGTCAGACGCGATCATGCTCCAGGTGGCGATGGATCTGGTGGCCCATCTCGCGCATCTCGGCGCGGATATAGGGGCTGACGAACATCGCGCGGAAGAACGGGTGCGCACCCCCGGGGACGCGACGCAGCGTGGTCGCGACCCCCGCCTCCATCAGCCGCATGGCATAGAGTTCGCCTTCGTCGCGCAGGATGTCGAACTCGCAGGTGACCACATAGGCGGGCGGCAGGCCCCTCAGATCCGGCTCCTGCAACGGCACGATCAGCGGATCTGTCGGCCAGCCCGCGCCGTAGAAATGCTGCCAGAACCATTCCATGTACGGCGTCGTCAGCAGCAGGTTGTTCCAGCTGTGATAGCTCGGCCGGCTGGTGTCGCGGTCGGTCAGCGGGTAGATCAGCAGCTGGAACGACAGCTTCGGGCCGCCATGGCGCCGGGCGAGGAAGGTGCAGGCGGCGCTGAGTTGTCCGCCGGCGCTGTCGCCGCTGACCCCGATGCGGCTGCCGTCCAGCCCGAGACGCTCCGCCTGCGCGGCGATCCAGCACAGCGCATCGTAGCAGTCGTCGATGGCGGCCGGGCAGGGATGTTCCGGCGCCAGACGGTAGTCGACGGCGAAAAAGGCAACGCCGCTCGCCTCCGTCAGCGCGCAGACGTAGCGATCATGCGTGTCGAGATTGCCGATCACCCAGCCGCCGCCGTGGAAGTACAGCATGATGGCAAGCCGGCCCGAGGCGCCCCGCGGCTTGAACAGACGCAGGCGGATGCTGCGGCCCGGCAACTCGGCGACCATGTCCTCCACCACCACGCCCTCCGGCCGCGGCGGCATGCCCTCGGCGGCGAAGCCGTTCATCACCGCGCGCACCTCTTGCGGCGTTCGCGCCTCCATCGGCGGGTCGCAGGCGGCGACCATGGCCGCGAACAGCGGCGCGATCTCGGGGTGAAGCGTGGCAGGGATCATGCGGGGTCTCCGGACAGCACTGGCATCGATCAGGGTGCATCGGCTTGCCTTGGCGCAAGCCTGGCAGCGCGCGCGCCGGCGGACAAGTTCCTGAGAGTCCGTCTCGAATCGGTTGTTCAACGAGCGAGCCTTCGTAGCAGCAGGA
>CAXTPV010000204.1:0-4523 GCA_964246135.1 uncultured Acetobacteraceae bacterium
CGCCGAGCCCGCGCCGCGGCCTTGGCGCGTTCTCGGGCGCGGCAAGCCAGGAGGCGTTGCGCGAAGGCTTCGAGGTGCAGGACCTCAGCGCCAGGGGGCTCACCGCGATCCTGGCGACGCTCGGAGTCTCGGCCGCGATCCTGGTCACGGTGGTGTTCGGCATGATCGCGCTGTTCGCGCACTGGAACCGCGCCGAGGTGGCCGGGCTGTCGCCCGAGCAGACCGCGCTGGTCGCCTCCCCCGGGCCACGCGTGCAGGGTGACCCGCTGTCGGACATCGCACGCGAGCGGGCGCGGGAAACCCGCGCGGTTTCGGGGTATGGTTGGGTCGATCCCGGACACACGCTCGCCCACGTGCCGATCGCGCGCGCGATGCGGCTGGTGGTCGGCCGGTCGCTGGACGACACGCCATGAGCGAAGGCGCGCTCGCGATCTGGCCGGTCGCCGCCTCGCAGCAGGCGGCCGAGGTCGATCACCTGATCTGGGCGTTCACCGTCGTGCTGCTGCTGCTCACGGTGCCGATCTTCGCGTTCATGACCTGGTGCGCGGCGAAGTACCGGGTCGGGCGCGTGGCCGACCGCGAGCACGCGTCGCTTCGCAACATCAAGCTCGAACTGAGCTGGATGCTGATCCCGTTCGCGGTGTCGCTGGTGTTCTTTGCCTGGGCCGCGCGAATCTACGACGTGCAGCGGCATCCGCCGCCCGGCACGCTCGACATCACCGCGATGGGGCGGCAATGGATGTGGAAGTTCCAGCATCCAGGCGGGCAGGCCGAGATCAACGACCTGCACGTGCCGACCGACGAGGCGGTGCGCATCAACATTATCTCCCAGGACGTGGTGCATGCGCTCTATCTGCCGGCGGTGCGGATGCAGATGGATGCGATCCCCGGGCGGGAGACCGAGATCTGGTTCAAGGCGAACCGCACCGGCACCTACGAGCTCTATTGCTCGGAGTATTGCGGCACCGACCACTCCCGTATGCGCGGCAAGCTCTACGTGATGAGCCAGGCGGACTACCAGGGCTGGCTCGAGCGGCAGGGCTCGGGGGATGCGATCGCGTCGCGCGGGCATGCGCTGTTCTCGAGCTATGGTTGCAGCGGCTGCCATGGTGCCGCATCCACCGTTCACGCGCCTGACCTCGCCGGGCTCTATCTCAGGCCGGTGCCGATGGAGGGCGGCGGCAGCGTCGTCGCCGATCAGGGCTACATCATGGACAAGATCCTCTATCCCGGCCGCAACCTCATCGCAGGATACAAGCAGGTCATGCCAAGCTTCGCGGGACGGCTGCCGGACGGCGATCTGCTGGCGCTTGCCGCCTACATCAAGTCGCTCGGCTCGGGGGCTGCGCCATGAGCGTCACCGACGCGCTGCTGCGTGAAGGTGCGACGCCGACGGCGACGATCGGTCGGCCGGAGAACTACCTCAACAGCGGCCACACCATCACGTCATGGCTGCTGACCACCGACCACAAGCGGATCGGGGTGCTCTATCTGATCTCGATCACCGGCTTCTTCGTGCTCGGCGCGATCGCCGCCGGCGGCATCCGCCTCGCGCTGCTGGTTCCGAACGGCTCAATCTTCACCAATGACGGCTACAACAAGCTGTTCACCCTGCACGGCGTGGTGATGGTGTGGTTCTTCCTGGTGCCGTCGATCCCGAACACGCTCGGCAACTTCCTGCTGCCGCTGATGATCGGCGCGAAAGACGTCGCCTTCCCACGGCTCAACCTGCTGAGCTGGTACGTGTTCATGGGGGCGTCGCTGTTCACGCTGTTCGTGGTGTTGGCGGGGGGCATCGACACCGGCTGGACGTTCTACACCCCGCTCAGCACGGAATACTCGAACAGCTTCGTCACCGTCGCGATGCTCGGCGTGGTGGTGGTCGGGTTCTCGTCGATCCTGACCGGAGTGAACTTCATCACCACCGTGCACACGATGCGCGCACCCGGCATGACCTGGTTTAGGATGCCGCTGTTCGTCTGGAGCCTTTACGCCACCAGCCTGATCCTGGTGCTGGCCACGCCGGTGCTGACGATGACGCTGATCATGGCGCTGTACGAGCGGGCGCTCGGGATCGGCGTGTTCAGCCCGGCGCTCGGCGGCGACCCGGTGATGTTCCAGCATCTGTTCTGGTTCTATTCGCATCCCGTCGTCTACGTCATGCTGCTGCCGGGCATGGGGGTGATGAGCGAGCTGATCAGCGCCTTCGCGTTCAAGCGCATCTTTGGCTACCGGTTCGTCGCCTATTCCAGCATGGCGATCGCGGCGATCAGCTTCTTCGTGTGGGGCCATCACATGTTCTTCAACGGCGAGACCGAGTGGTCGGCGATGAGCTTCTCGATCCTGAGCTTCGCGGTCGCGGTGCCGTCGGCGATCAAGGTCTACAACTGGGCCGCGACCATCCACAAGGGCGAGATCAGGCTCGACACGCCGATGCTTTACGCGATGGGCTGGATCGGGCTGTTCGTGGTCGGCGGCATCACCGGCCTGTTCTGCGCGTCGCTCGGGATCGACAGCCACATCCACGGCACCTACTTCGTGGTCGCGCATTTCCACTACATCATGGTGGGTGCCACCGTGCTCGCCTTCCTCGGCGGCATCCATTACTGGTGGCCGAAGATCACCGGGCGGATGTATCCGGAGTTCTGGGGCCGGCTGTCGGCGCTGCTGATGTTCGCGGGATTCAACGCGACCTTCGCGCCGCAATTCCTGCTCGGCTATCTCGGCATGCCGCGGCGCTATCACAGCTACCCGCCGCAATTCCAGCTGCTGAACATCCTGTCCTCGGCGGGCTCGCTGGTGCTGGCGGCGGCCTACATCTTTCCGCTGTTCTATTTGCTGTGGTCGCTGCGATACGGGCCGCGCGCGCCGGCGAACCCGTGGGATGCCAAGGGTTTGGAATGGACGGTGAGCTCACCGCCGCCGACGCACAACTTCCACCAGGTCCCCGTGGTCGATTACGAGCCCTACGATTATCCCAACCGCGTTCCGGAGACGGGGTGACGCATGGCGGGCGTCGCGGTCGGCCTGGAGGTCGAGGAACAATTCGCGGGCGAGCGGCAGCAGACCGAGACCGGCGAGCTCGGGATGTGGGTGTTCCTGGTCACCGAGCTGCTGCTGTTCTCGACCCTGTTCGTATCCGCGCTGATCCTGCGCGTGCTGCATCCAGGCTCGGTCACCGCGGTGGCGCTGCACCTCAAGATGTGGATCGGCGGCCTCAACTCGGCGGTGCTGATCACCTCGAGCTTCACCATGTCGGCGGCGATCCAGCTGTCGCGGCTCGGCTGGCAGCGCGGGATGATACGCTGCATGCGGGGGACGGCGGCGCTCGGCGCGACGTTCCTGGCATTCAAGGGTTACGAATACTATCGCGACTACGCCGAGCACATGACGCCGTTCCTGCGCTGGCGCCCCTACGCGCTCGAGGGCGACCCGTCGAGCGCGCTGTTCCTCGATCTCTACTACATCATCACCAGCCTGCACGCGCTGCACCTCACGATCGGCATCGCGCTGATGCTGATCATGGCGCGGCTGGCGGCAGCGCCCGACTTCCTGGCCAGACACTCGAACCGCATCACCATCATCGGGCTCTATTGGCACTTCATCGATCTCGTCTGGATCATCGTGTATCCGACGCTTTACGTGCTCGACCGGTGACCGCCGCCGAGCGGGCCTCGCTGCGCGAGCCCCTGCGCACGCCGGCGATCGTGTTCGCAGGCTTGCTGCTGCTGCTGTGCGGCATCTCGGCGATCGGCGTGATCACGCCTTACGGGCACTGGTGGATCGCCGAGGCGGTGATGGCGGTGATGATGGTGAGCATCGTCATCGTGTTCTCGATGGAGATGTTCCGCCACCAGCCGATCGTGCGGTTGTTTTCGCTGCTCGGCTTCTTTTGGGTCGGCATCCTGTTCAGCATGACGATGGTGGACTACCTCACGCGATGAAGGCGCGGCTCGGTCTTGCCTTGATGCTGGCGGCATCGTCGCTCGCCGCGCACGCGCTGGCCGCGGGCATCGCCCACGACAGGATCAGGATCGGCGTGCTCGACGAGGGCGGCGGCGACGCGGCCGCCACCACCGAGACGGCGGCGATCACTGCGGTCGCGATGGCAGCGGAGGATTTCGGCACCTATGCCGGTGCGCTCGACGTCGAGCTGCTGCACGCCGACCACGATGCCGACCCGTCGCGCGAGGTCGCTCAGGTGCGGCAATGGCTCGACCACGAGGACGTCTCGTTCGTGGTCGACCTCGCCGCAGGGATCGAGGACGCGCCGATCGCGCGCCTGCTCGCAGCCCGCCACCGCATTCTGGTGCTGGCCGGCACCGCGATCGATCCGGTGGGACCGCTCTGCGCCGGCACCGTGCTGAAATGGGGCCCCGGCCCCGACGTGCTGGCGCGCGCGCTGGCGTTCGGGATCGCCGGCGGCGGCCATCGCCGGCTGGTCACGATCTCGGAGCAGGATGCGAGCGCGACCGCGCTTGCGTCGGACGTGCCGGAAGCGGCGGCGGTTGCCGGCCTCTCGC
>CAXTPV010000205.1:0-4505 GCA_964246135.1 uncultured Acetobacteraceae bacterium
GCGGCGCTAGTTGCTCATCTTCTGGCCGGGGCGTAGGGTGAGGGCGTCCTGGGTCCCGACGTGCCGGGCGCGACCGGCGCGCCGCTCGACCTCGGCGGGATAGAGCCAGGCGCCGTTCACGTCGCGGTAGGTTTCGTGCGTCACCATGCCCTGGGTGAACAGGCCGGCGAAGGGTTCGTCGAGGTCGAGATGGCCGCAGCGTCGCATCGCGCGGGTGAAGAAGCGCGCGTAGAGGAGGTGCAGGATCGCGTGCTCGATACCGCCGACATACTGGTCGACCGGCAGCCATGCGGACGCCGCCGCCGGATCGACCGGCATCGCGGCGTGAGGCGAGCAGAACCGCGCGAAATACCAGGCGCTGTCGACGAAGGTGTCGAGGGTGTCGGTCTCGCGTGTCGCCGCAACGCCGCACCGTGGGCAGGCGACGTGCTTCCAGTCCGGATGGTGGTCGAGCGGGTTGCCCGGCAGGTCAAAGCGGAGGTCGTCGGGCAGGCGGACCGGTAGCACGGTCCGGGGCACCGGCACGACGCCGCAGGCGCCGCAGTAGATGACCGGAATCGGGCAGCCCCAGGGCCGCTGGCGCGAGACGCCCCAGTCTCGCAGGCGCCAGTTGACCGTGCCCTCGCCGGCGCCGCTCCGGGCCAGGCGCTCGATCGCCGCGCGCTTGGCGTCGGGTGTGGTGAGCCCGTCGAGGAAGCCGGAGTGGATTATCCGCCCCGGGCCGGTGTAGGCGGCGGCCCCGACATCGGGCGCGGACCCGTCGGCCGGCGCGATCACCGACCGGATCGGCAGCGCGTATTTGGTCGCGAACTCGTGGTCGCGCTCGTCATGCCCCGGGCAGCCGAACACCGCGCCGGTGCCGTAGCCGGCCAGCACGAAGTTGGCGATCCAGACCGGATAGGTCTCGCCCTCGATGAACGGGTGGGCGACGCGGAGCCCGGTGTCGTAGCCCTCCTTGGCCGCGGTCTCGATCGCCGCCTCGCTGGTGCCGAGCTGGCGGCAGGATGCGACGAATTGCGCCGCACCCTCGTCATGGTCGGCGCAACGCAGCGCGAGCGGGTGCTCGGCCGCGAGCGCGAGGAACGACATGCCGTAGAGCGTGTCGGGACGGGTGGTGTAGACTTCCACGGTCTCGCCGATGCCGATGACCGGGAAGCGCACGCGGGCGCCCTCGCTGCGGCCAATCCAGCGCTCCTGCATCGCCCGCACCCGGTCGGGCCAGCGATCGAGGGTGGCAAGCCCGGCCAGCAGCTCGTCGGCGAACGCGGTGATGCGGAAGAACCATTGGTCGAGGCGTCGGGTCTCGATCGCGGCGCCCGAGCGCCAGCCGCGCCCGTCGATCACCTGCTCGTTGGCGAGCACGGTCTGGTCGACCGGGTCCCAGTTGACCAGGCTCTCGCGCCGGTAGGCGAGGTCGTGGCCGAGCAGGTCGAGGAACAGCGCCTGCTGCTGGCCATAATAGCTTGGGTCGCAGGTCGCGAACTCGCGCGACCAGTCGACCGACAGCCCGAGTGGCGCCAGCGCGTCGCGCATTGAGGCGATGTTGCCGTAGGTCCAGTCGCTCGGACTGACCCCACGCTCGCGGGCCGCGTTCTCCGCCGGCAGGCCGAACGCGTCCCAACCCATCGGGTGCAGAACGGTGAAGCCGCGCGCCCGCTTGTAGCGCGAGATCAGGTCGCCGATCGCGTAGTTGCGCACGTGGCCCATGTGGATGCGCCCGGACGGATACGGGAACATGTCGAGCGCGTAATAGGTCCGCGTGCCTGGCGGCGGCACGTCCGGCACGGCGAAGCATCGACGCTCGGCCCAGACCTGCTGCCAGTGCCGCTCCGAAGCATGGTGATCGTAGCCGCCAGCGCCGGAAAGGTCGGTCACGGGCGCGCCTGGCTGCGACCCGGCCATTTCAGCCCGCGGGACCGGCACGTAGCTCGCGAGCGCGGGTCAGCACCTTGTTGGTGATGTCAGCCGACGTGTTCGACGCGACCGGTGCGTCGACCCATTGGCCGTCCTGCAGCACCTGGCGGAAGATCGCGACGCGCACCTCGTTTGACGCAAGCTGTCGCCCGAGGATGTAGGCGGTGGCCTTGAAGCGCTCGTTGGTGACGGTCGGTGGGGTGAACCAGTCGGTGATGATGACGCCACCCACCGGATCGGCCGAGGCGAACGGCATGAAGCTGAGCACGTCGATGGCGCCGCGCCACAGATACGCGTTCACCCCGATCGCGCCCGAGTTCGGACCGGCGAGCGTCGCCGACTGGTCCTCGGCGCCAAGCAGGTTGCCCTTGTCGGGAACCGCCAGCTGGTTCGCCTGCTCGGGGCTGTCCTCGCACGCCTGCAGGATCAGGAGCGCCCCCAGCATCGGCAAGATCGCCCGTCCCGCTCGCACCCGCATGCCCCCTGCCTCTCCGGCCGGCGCCCTCGCGATCAGCGCGACCGTCGCCTCGGCGTTCTCTAGCTTGCGGCGCAAGCTGTGCCAAGCAAACCGGGGGTGCCAAGCAAAGGGGGCTTGGTCAGAACCCCGGCGCGACCGACAGGCACGGGATTGCGTGGCCGCGCAGCGCCCGGCAGGCGGTTGCCGCCTCCACGCGGTCGAGGCCGGCGAGCCTTGCCCGGTAGAACGGGCGGCCGCCCAGGCCTGCCACCGGGACGATGATGTCGCGCGACGATCTCAGCGCGTCCGGCGCCGCCTCGCGCGCCATCACGGTGGCAAAGCGTGCCTGCTCCGGCCGCGCGAAGGCGCCGACCTGGACGTCCCAATCGTCGCTGAGCGTCGCCGCCGGCAGCTCGCTTGTCGCTGGCCGGACGGGAACGGCAGCGATTACGCGCGCCGGAGCGATCACCCGCGCCGGGACGATGACGCCCGCCGGGGCGATCATGCCGGATGGCGGCGGCACCGGCGCGTAGCCACCAAGCGCGGTTGGCACCGGCTGCTCGGACGCCTGGCGGATGACCGGCAAGGTGGCGCAGGGCCGCTCGGGGTCAAACGCCGCGTCCGGGTCGGCGACGCAGTCACGCCGGGTCGGGATCGGGGCAGCCGGGGGAGCTGCCTCGGCGACGACCGGCGCTCGAGGGATCGGAGCCTCGCCACAGGGGGCGTCCGGGTCATAGGCGGCGTCAGGGTCGTGCCAGCAGCGCGTGGCCCTGCCTGGTGCGATCCGCGCCGGGCGTGCCGATGCCAGGCGCAAACCGGCATCGGTGTCGCCGAGATGTGGCGGCACGGCGGTGTCGCCGAGATGCGGCGCGACCGCGGCGACGTAATCGACGGTCTCGGCCGGCAGGCCGCCGGTGCCGGCGAGATAGTCGTCGAGCCGGGCCGGGCCGGCGTTGTAGGCCGCGAGGAAGCCAGGCGAGCCGTACTGGTCATACATCTGGCGGATGTAGGCGGTGCCGGCGAGGATGTTGTCGTGTGGGGCGAACGGGTCGTCGCCGAGGTCGTAACGCGCCTCGAGCTCGGCATAGGTGGCGGGTTCAAGCTGCATCAGGCCGATCGCACCCGCTTGCGACACGATCGGTTCGCCGTTGCGGTATTCGTGGCCGCCGGACTCCTGGTGCATCACCGCGCGTATCCACGCCGAGGGCACGCTGAACCGGCTCGAGGCCTCCTCGATATAGGGTCCCCACGGATCATCCGCCGGGCCGGGCGCCGGGTAGCCGCTTCGCTCGGGCTGGTAGGAGAACCGGGCGGTACGCTCGGCGCCGCAGCCGGTGAGCGCGACCAGGAGGGTGAACGCAATTGCACGAGGAAAGCCGGGCATCGCAAGCTCCGCGCTGACCACTCCTTGCGTCAGATCGGGGCGCCAGTTCAAGTGATGTGTGAAGACCGGCGTCCGGGGGGCGTTGGCTGTGTCGCGCCGGCCACAGCGCCGTGGCGGCGGAGCCCCGAACGCGTCGCGTCAGACGAGCGACGCGGCGTGTTGTAGATCGAGCACGAACGCCGCGTATTCGCGCCGCTTGGCGTCCTCGTCCGGCAGCCGCAGCAGGTAGGACGGGTGCACCGTCACCAGCGCCTGGGTGTTGCCGGCGAGCGGCATCGGCCGCCCACGCTCGCGGGAGATGGTGACCGCCCGGCCGAGCACGGCGCGCGCGGCGGTCGCGCCCATCAGCACGGTGATCGCCGGCTGCACCAGCTGGCGCTCGGCCTCGACCCAGACGTTGCAGGCGACGATCTCGCTGGTGTCCGGCTTCTGGTGGATGCGCCGCTTGCCGCGGGGCTCGAATTTGAAGTGCTTGACCGCGTTGGTGACGTAGACCGTGCGCCGGTCGATACCGGCCTCGCCGAGGGCGCGGTCGAGCAGCTGCCCGGCGGGACCGACGAAGGGACGGCCGGCGAGATCCTCCTGGTCGCCCGGCTGCTCGCCGACCAGCATCATGCGCGCGGTTTCCGGCCCCTCGCCGAACACCGCCTGGGTCGCGGGCTGCCACAGCGCGCAGCGGCGACATGCCGCGATTTCGGCCGCGAGCTCTCATCCGAAGCGTTGCTGCCTACCGTGGCGCCAAGGCCGGTG
>CAXTPV010000206.1:0-4500 GCA_964246135.1 uncultured Acetobacteraceae bacterium
GCCCTCGACCCGCTGGAGCCGGCCGGCCCCCGACCCCATTTTTTGAGCAGGGGATTTCAAAGGCTTGCCTTTGATGGAATCGAGCCGCGGAGCGGATCGATGGGGCAAAGCCCCTTGCCTTCCCGCAGCCGGCTACGACGCGGAGCCGGCCAGGCGCTGGCTCAGGCGCAGCAGACAGGACTTATCGGCATCGTCGAGCTGGCGGAAGTGCCGGAGCAGCAACGTCTCCTCATGGGAGATAGGGTTGAGTTCGCGCAGGCGGCCCGGCGGCTCCGCGTGAGATCCAGGCTGCAACTCGCGTAGCGGCACATCCAGCGCGTCGGCGATCGCACGCATCTTGCCTGCGAAACCAGCCCGGCCGGTCTCCCACTGTGCGACCGCGCTACGCGAAACACCCGTCGCTTGCGCAAGCTGGTCCTGCGTCAAACCTCTCGCGCGCCGGAGCACCCTGATCCGCCCGCCCGCGCTGTCCTCCGTCGGAAGACCAGCCTGGCCGTGCTTCCGTCCTGTCGTGTCTCCCGCGTCGCGTCGCGACTCGCTCCTGCGCGCGGCGCTGTACATTGCAACTCCTCACAGACATCATGATGTTATTACATCATGCGTTCGCGAGAAAGACGTTTTTCTCGTTTTTGTCAAGCCGACGAGGTTTTTCTGGCGGCGTTACAGGCGAACGGACGATCAGAACAGCAAACCCTAACCATTCGGGTTCTCGTTTCGCTATCGTACGGACGACGATCATTACACGCGTTCGATAAGCTCGATCTTATAGCCGTCCGGATCCTCGACAAACGCGATCACGGTGGTGCCGAACTTCACCGGGCCGGCCTCACGCGTGACCTTGCCGCCGCCATCGCGTACCCGCTCGCAGGCAGCGGCGACGTCGGGCACGCCGACCGCGAAGTGGCCGAAGCCGCTGCCAACCTCGTAGGTGGACTCCTGATCCCAGTTGTGGGTCAGCTCGATCTCGGCCTGGCCGTGCGCGTTGTCGTCATAGCCGATGAACGCCAGGGTGTAGCGCCCATCCGGCACCTCGTGGCGGCGCAGTTCGCGCATGCCGAGCAGGCTGTAGAATGCGACGCTGCGATCAAGTTCGCGCACGCGCACCATGGTGTGCAGGTAGGACGGCATGCAGGGCTCCCTGTCAGCTTTGCGCGACGGGCTCGATTCCGAGCAGGAACAGCCCTGCCGCATCCGCCGCCGCGACCGTCGCCTCGACATCGGTGATCAGCGTGCCACCGGCCTCAAACGCGACGCCACGCAGTCCTGACGCCGCCGCCCCGGTCACGGTTGCAGGCCCGATCGTCGGCAGGTCGGCCCGCCGGTCCTGGCCGGGCTTGGCCATCTTGATCAGGACGCCACCAGCACCCGGCAGCGCCAGGGCGGCGACCCGCGCCAGCATCCGGTCGGTGCCCTCGATCGCCTCGACGGCAAGCACCGCGCCCTGCTGCACGACACAGGCCTGGCCGACATCGACCACGCCCATCACGCGCAGCACCTCGATGCCGCGCGCGATGTCGTCGGCGGCTTCCTGATCGACAGGCACGCGGCCGAGCGGCCCCGCCACGGCAAGCCGATCGGCAAGCAGTTCGTGCGCACCGCGCACGATGAAGCCCTCGTCGCCAAGCACACGCACGATCGCGCCGAGCAATCCGTCATCGCCGCCGAAAAAGGCGCGTCCGATCCGGGCCAGGATACGCGCGCCCTCGGCGTCGGGCCGCAGGTCGCGCAATGCCGGCCGCCGCACCGGTCCGATCAGCACGATCTCGTGGCAGGCCTCGGCGCGAAGCAGGCCGAGGATGCGTCCGGCAGCGGCGGGGCGCGCCCAGGCATGCGGATAGGCCGCGATCACCGCGGGATCGGCGTGATCCTCAAAGCCGATGACGAACACCGGGCGTCCGGACCGCAGCACGGCGTCGGCCACCCGCCCGGGCAGCGGGCCGCCGCCGGCAAGGATGCCGACCGCGCCGGCCGGAACGGCTGCGCCGGACAGCGTGTCAGTCGAGGCCGGCCTCGTCGTCATCCTGCCAGCTCGCGGCCGGAACCAGGCCGCGCCTGCTCCCGGCGTCGATGAAGGCGATGATCTCGGCAACCCGCGGATCGGCGCCGAACGCCGCCCGGGTCGCCTCGAGGCGCACCGCGAACGCCTCCGCGCCGGGGCGGCGCGGGAACAAGGTGCGAAGTGCCAGCCGCAAACGCTGCATCTCGGCCGCCGCCAGGCCGCCGCGCCGGAGCCCAACCCAGTTCAGCCCCACCAGCCGCGCCCGGTTGCCGAGCACGCTGCCATAGGGGATGACGTCGCGCTCGACACCGGTGACGCCGCCGACCACCGCGCCGCGTCCGATCCGCACGAACTGGTGCAGCGCCGCCGAGCCCATGATCCGCGCCTCCGCACCGATCGTGACGTGACCGCCCATCACCACGTTGTTGGCGATGATGACGTTGTCGCCGACGTCGCAGTCATGCGCGACATGCACCACCGCCATCAGCAGGCAGTCGCTGCCGACACGGGTCACGCCATGGCCGGTGACGGTGCCGCGATGGATCGTCACGTGCTCGCGCACCACGGTGCGGGCGCCGATCACCGTTCGCGTCGGCTCGCCACGATACTTCATGTCCTGTGGCGGCAGGCCGATCGTCGCGAACGGGAACACGGTGCAATCGCGCCCGATCTCGGTTTCGCCATCGACCACCACGTGGCTCAGCAGGCGGGTGCCATCGCCGAGCGCCACGCCCGCGCCCACCTGGCAGAACGGTCCGATCTCCACACCGCTGCCGATCCTGGCACCGGCCGACACCAGGGCGGTCGGGTGGATGCTTGCCGAGGCCGGCCTGTCATCGGCGCCGAGGCGCACCGGTCGGACGTCGAACTGGGCTGTCTTGAGGGACAACTTGGGTGCTTCTCCAGGTGATCGGCCAGACACGGGCGACGCTACTCTCGCGACGGGTCCGGGCCAAATGACGCCGTGTATCGCTGCGTTACCCGCCGGACCGGCCGCCAGGCCGGTCAGCCATTCATGATCATCGCGGTATAGGTTGCCTCGGCCACCGCGGTACCGTCGACCCTGGCGACGCCCCGGAAGCGCCAGACATTGCCGCGATTGCGCTCCTTCTCGACGTGCAAGTGAAGCTGATCGCCAGGCAGCACGGGCCGGCGGAACTTCGCGTTCTCGATCGTCATGAAGTAGACGAGCTTGCCTTCGAAGCCCGATCCCAGCGTCAGCACCACCAGCGTCGCCGCGGTCTGCGCCATCGCCTCGATGATCAGCACGCCGGGCATCACCGGCCGTTGCGGGAAGTGACCCTGGAAGAACGGCTCGTTGACGGTGACGTTCTTGACGCCGATGGCCGACTGGTTGAGCACCACGTCGATCATCCGGTCGATCATCAGGAACGGATAGCGGTGCGGGATCGCCGCCATGATGCGGGCAATGTCGACGACGTCGATCCGCGCGACTTCGCTGCTCGCGCTCAGGTCCATGCGGGCTCGCTCGGGATCCATCCCCATCGCCGGGATGTGCCGGTTGCGATCATGGTCGCCGGGCCAGCTTTCGGAGCACGGCGACGTTGCGGAAGAATTCGCGCACCGCCATCGCCGGGCTGCCGACCACGTCGGCACCGGCCGCCACGTCGGACATCACTCCAGCCTGGGCACCAATTCTGGCGCGCGCGCCGATAACGAGGTGCCCGGTCAATCCTGCCTGTGCCGCCACGGTGACGAAGTCCTCAAGGACGGTCGAGCCCGACACGCCAGCCTGCGCCACCACCACGCAGCACCGCCCAAGGCGCACGTTATGACCGATCTGCACCAGGTTGTCGAGGCGTGAGCCGGCACCGATAACCGTGTCCCTGGTCGAGCCACGGTCGATCGTGGCGTTGGCGCCGATCTCGACATCGTCCTCGATCACCACCCGGCCGAGCTGCGGCACCGTCACGAAGCCGTCGGGGGCGACCGCGAAGCCAAAGCCGTCCTGGCCGATCGAGGCTCCCGGATAGATCGTGACCCGGTCGCCCAGCAAGGCATGTGTCAGCGTCACGCGGGGGCCGATCCTGCAATCGGCGCCGATCACGGTGCCGGCGCCGATCACCGCACCGTGGCCGATCCGGGTGCGCTGCCCGACCAAGGCGCCGGGCCCGACGCAGGCCAGTGGCGCCACCTCGGCCGAGGGGTCGATCGATGCGCCATCGACAACCGCGCTCGGATGCACCCCTGGGAGCAGCGGCGCCGGCGGGTGGAACAGGGACGCGATGCGCGCCCAGGCGAGATAAGGCTGCTCGGTCACCAGCGCCGCGGCGGTGGCTGGCCGACGATCGGCGAGCGCCGCCGACACGATCACCAGCCCGGCCCTGGTCGCGTCAAGCTGCGCGGCATATTTGCGGTTGTCGAGGAAGCTCACCCGGTCGGGCGACGCGGCATCCAGCGGTGCGATGCCGATCAGCGGCGACACGGCGCGCCCGTCTTGCGCCTGCCTCAGCTCGGCGCCGACGTCGTCGGCCAGTGCC
>CAXTPV010000207.1:0-4495 GCA_964246135.1 uncultured Acetobacteraceae bacterium
GCGCGATGCCGCAGGCACGCGCCTGCAACCACTGCGCCCGGCCGATCTCGCCGCCGTCCTCGGTCACCGCGGCGTTGTTGGACATGTTCTGCGGCTTGAACGGCGCCACCGACAGCCCGCGCCGTCTCGCCGCGCGGCAGAGCCCGGCCACCAGCAGCGACTTGCCGACCGATGAGCCGGTGCCTTGGAGCATCAGCGCCGCCATCTAGAACTCGATCCCCGCCTGCGCCTTCACCCCCGAGGCGAAGTGATGCCGCGTCGCCTCGAAGCTGGTGATCCCGTCGGCATCGTCGAGCAGCCCGGCGGGCGCGTTGCGGCCGGTCACCACGACGTGCAGCATCGCGGGTCGCGCGGCCAGGCCGGCACGGACGGCGTCAAGCCCGAGATAATCGTAGCGCAGCGCGATGTTGAGCTCGTCCAGCACCAGCAGCCCGAGCGTCGGATCGTCGCGCAGCGCCATCGCCATCCCCCATGCCGCCTCCGCCGCGGCGACGTCGCGGGCCCGGTCCTGCGTCTCCCACGTAAAGCCCTCCCCCATCGTGTGCCAGGCCACGCGGTCGCCGAACGCCGCCATCGCCCGCCGCTCGGCGGTGTCCCAGCCGCCCTTGATGAACTGCACGATCCCGACCCGCCTGCCGGTGCCGAGCATGCGCAGCGCCAGCCCCATCGCCGCCGTGGTCTTGCCCTTGCCTGGCCCGGTATGGACCAGCAGCAGGCCGCGCTCGATCGTCTTGCCGGCGACCTCGCGGTCCTGCACCGCCTTGCGCTTTCGCATCCGCAGCCGATGCCGCGCCGCGTCTTGCGCGGCATCCTCGGAGGGTTCGGCGTCGGTCATGGCGTTATCCTCACGCAAGCGGGGATGACCGATGCGGTCCAGCGTGTATAGAATGAGTTTGCGGGCACGATCCCGCCCGGCGCTTTTCGGCCTGGACCCGCTCACGCCTCCGCTCCCGCGGTTCCGCGACGATGCTCCCCGTTCGAAAAAGTAGGAAACCCGCGACGTGCGGGGAAGCTGGAAGATCGAAGGAGTGACCGATGTCAGTCGGTACAGTGAAGTGGTTCAATTCGACCAAGGGCTACGGCTTCATCGCCCCCGATGACGGGTCGAAGGACGTATTCGTGCACATCTCGGCCGTCGAACGGTCTGGCCTCGGCCAGCTCAACGAGGGCCAGAAGGTCAGCTTCGAGCTCGAGCGGGGGCAGCAGGGCAAGACCTCGGCGGTCAACCTCCAGGCGGTCTGACCATCGGCGCGGGGGCGTCGCTCGCGGCGCCCCCAACCCTGTCGTGTGCCGAGCGGAGGAGAAGCGAGCATGCCGTTCAAGCCGAACTACAACCATCAGCGCATGGAGCGCGACCGCGCCAAGCAGGCCAAGAAGGAGGAGAAGCTCCGCGAACGCCAGGAGGCCGCCGCCAAGCGCAAGACCGAGGACGCACCCGAACCCGCCGAGGCCGCCGACCCCGAGCACGGCGCCACCCCCCAGGCCGGCGACCCGTCGATATGAAGAGCCGCACCCAGAGCGCGGTGGTGCTGTTTGACGTCACCTACGCCGATGGCAGCGTGACCTCGCGCCGCAAGGTCTCGCTCACCGCGCTTAACGGCCTCGACGGCGACGACCCGGCGCGCGAGATCATCGAGGCTCAGGACCGCGAGATCGGCGCCGCCTCCGGACGCGAGCGCCCGGTGATCAAGTCGCTCGCCCGCTCCCGGGTCTGACCCCCGCCAGCACGCGGCACGGATGTTGCGTCGTGGAAGCCGCAACGTCGGAACGGTCCTCGTGCGCCGGCTGATCGCCATCCTCACCGCCTCGCTGCTGACCCTGCCCGCCGCACGGGCGTCAGACCCCGCGACCTGCGGCACCGTGGTGGTGCCGACCGGTCTGGGCATGAGCTCCACCCCGGCGCCGGTCGCGACCCTGCACCCGGCGCTCTACACCGGCGCGCTCTACGAGACCGAGATGATCAACCTGCTCTACCGGCCGCTGGTCTGGGTCGGCGCCTCGGGGCAGGCCGACTGGACCGCGAGCCTGGCAAGCGGCATCGCCGCCAACGCCGACCGCACCGTCTTCACCGTCACCCTCAAGCCGTATCTCTGGTCCGACGGCAAGCCCGTGACCGCAGCCGACGTGCTCTACGACTGGCGGCTGGTCCACGCGCTGGGCGCCGCGTACTCGCAATACGGCTCGGGCGGGGTGCCGATGCTGATCCGAGACGTGCACGCTCTCGACGATCACCGGGTCGAGTTCGACCTGACCAAGCCGGTGAGCCCCGAGTGGTTCGAGCTCGGCGGCCTGTCGCAGTTCTACGCCCTGCCACGTCAGGCCTGGTCGCGCTACGACATCCCGGCGCAGCAGACCCTGCAGAGCCAGGCCTCGTTCTACCGCGTGGTCGACGGTCCGTTCCGCCTCGACGAACTCCATCTCGGCCGCTACGCCGTGCTGTCACCCAACGCGCGCTACGGCGGCCACCAGGCGACGATCCGCCGCCTGGTCGTGAACTTCCTCCAGGGCGGCGACCCGCTGGAGGCGCTGGCCAGCGGCCAGATCGACATGGCCGATCTGCCCTTCGAGCTCTGGAGCGCGAGCGCCCGCCTCGGCGACCTGCGGCGCGTCGCGGTCGGCCCGTCGCCGCTGTTCGCGAGCCTGATCCCGAACATCAAGAGCCCGATCAGGCCGTTCCTCGCCGACGCCAGGGTGCGTGACGCCATCGCGCGCGCCATCGACCAGGCGCGGATCGCGAGCGCCGTCTATCACGGCACCACCCAGCCGCAATCGGGCATGGTGCCGCCGGTGATGACCGACCTGCTGGCGCCCGACCTCAGGCAAGGCCCCTCGCCGCTCGGCTACGATCCGGCGGCGGCGCGGGCGTTGCTCGACGCGGCCGGTTGGAAGACGGCTTTGGACGGCGTGCGGGCCAAGAACGGCCAGCGCCTCGCGTTCACGGTCCTGGTGACGGCCGCTTCCGAATCAGGCCTGCAGAGCCTGCAGCTGATCGCGTCGGACCTTGCCCGAATCGGCGTCGCGATCGACATCAAGCAGGCCGAGTTCAACCAGCTGATCGCCCGCATGCTCGGCCCACCCGACGGCTGGGACGTGGTCTACATGGGCTGGAGTATCCTGACCTACCCTGACCCGAACCAGTTCTTCGCGACAGGCGCCAGCGGCAACTACGCGCATTACAGCGATCCCACCATGGACCGCCTGCTGGCGGCCGCCAGCGCCAGCCCCGGCCGCGACGCCCTGTTCGCCGTCGAGGACTACGTGGTGGCGCAGCAGCCGATGATCTTCCTGCCGGACGGCTCGGCCACCGTGCTGGTCAGGCCCGGCATCACCGGCGTGCGCCGGTTCCTCAGCGCCAACGGCTACTGGTCGCCTGAATATCTGCGCCTCGCCGGCGCGATGGCCTGCGATGCTGCGCACGCTTAGCCGCCGCCTGCTCGCGTCGGCGCTGTCGCTGGTGATCCTGGTGAGCTTCGCCTTCGTGCTGGTGCACCTCACCCCCGGCGGCCCGGCGTTCTCCATCCTCGGCCTGCACGCGACCGCCGACACCGTCGCCGCGGTCAACAAGGCGCTCGGGCTGACCACCCCGCTCTGGCGCCAATACGCGCTCTGGTGGTGGCACCTGGCTCACGGCGATCTCGGCTTCTCCTACCTGCTGCACCGGCCGGTCGGCGCGCTGCTGCTCACCTACGAGCGCAACACGGTGGTGATGTACACCCTGGCGCTGCTGCTCTCGACCACGCTCGCGATCGCGGTCGGCCTGCTGCACGGCGTGCTCTACGACCGCCTGCCCGGGCGGCTGCTCGGCATCGCCGAGCTCGCGCTCTACGCGATGCCGTCGTTCTTCCTGGGCGCCATCCTGGTGCTCTGCTTCTCGTCCGGGCTCGGCTGGCTGCCGCCCGGCGGCCTCTACGACATCAGGCTCGCCGAGCCGACGCTCGGCTCCTACGCCCGCCATCTGGTGCTGCCGGTGCTCACCATCGCCCTGGTGACGATGGCCGGACACGCCCGCTACTTCGCGCAAAGCGTGCGGGAGGAGCTGGGGCGCGACTACGTGCGCACCGCCCGCTCCAAGGGCGCGGCCCCCGCGCGGGTGCTGTTCGGCCACGTGCTGCGCAACGCCGTGCGGCCGCTGGTGACGCTGCTCGGGATTTCGTTCCCCTACGTGTTCGCGGGCGGCGTCGTGGTCGAGACCGTGTTCTCCTATCCCGGCCTCGGCTGGCTGCTGTGGCGCTCGGCGCTGCTGCAGGACTACCCGGTGCTTGTCGCGATCGTGCTGGTGATCGGCGTGCTGACGGTGATCGGCAACCTGCTCGCCGACCTCGTGAACTCGCTGCTCGACCCGAGGGCCAGCTATGAGTGAGGGCTTGGCCGCGCCCGCCCTCGCGGGACCCCGGCGCCGCGACGCGCCGCGCGCCGGCCTCGCGTTCGGCCTCGTCCTGTTCGCGCTGGTGGTCCCCGGCATGCTGCTCGGCTCCTGGCTCGACCCCGTCAGCCC
>CAXTPV010000208.1:0-1824 GCA_964246135.1 uncultured Acetobacteraceae bacterium
GCGCGCAGCCGCTCGTGCAGCTCGCCGAGGCGGGCGGCGCCCCGGGCGCCGTCGCCAGAGGCACGCTCGACCTCGGCCAGCAGCCCGAGCCGCTCGATGTCGCCCTCCAGCACGCAGTCGAGCAGGCTCGCCGGCCCCTCGGGCGCCTCCTGCCGCACGGTCGCGACCCGGGCGCGCGACGCGATCCTGATCTCGCCGCCATCGGCCTGGCGCTCGCCGAGGATGGTCGCGAGCAGCGTCGACTTGCCGGCGCCGTTGCGCCCGACCAGTCCGATCCGACGCCCCGGCTCGACCGACAGGTCGGCGCCGTCGAGCAGGCTCCTGCCGGCGATCCGGATCGACAACCCGGTGATGGTGAGCAGGCTCATGCGAGCAGCCCCGCGACGGCCAGTTCCGCCGCCAACCCGCTTGCCCTAGGTTCGCGCCGACCACGACACAGGATGAGGCAACCGCACATGGCTCTCGAACGCACCCTTTCGATCCTGAAACCCGACGCGACCCGCCGCAACCTCACCGGCGCGATCAACGCGAGGATCGAGTCCGCCGGTCTCCGTATCATCGCGCAGAAGCGCCTCCAACTCACCGAGGCCATCGCCGGCGCCTTCTACGCCATCCACCGCGAGCGCCCGTTCTACCGCGACCTGATCGCCTCGATGATCGCCGGGCCCGTCGTCGTGCAGGTGCTGGAGGGCGAGGACGCGATCGTCATGGGTGCCACCGACCCCCGCCGCGCCGATCCCGGCACCATCCGCGCCGAGTTCGCCGAAAGCATCGAGGCCAACTCGGTGCACGGCTCGGACGCGCCGGACGCGGCCGTGACCGAAATCGCGTTCTTCTTCGCGGCCATCGAGCTGCACCCCGCCTGAGCCTCAGGCCGCCGCCGGCGCGACCGCCACCAGCGCCTCGAAGCGCCGGCACGCGGCCTGATAGATCACGGTGTCGAGCGACGTCAGGCGGTCGAGCTCGGCCTCGACCGCCGGCGTCACCGCGTCGCGCGGCAGCGCGCGGAACAGGCCGGCGTTCGCCCGAGGGTTCGCCCCAGTGTCGTTGACCCGCGGCAGCCGCACCGGCAGCCTGGCGCCGATTGCCCGCCCGAGCGGGCCGAGGCAATCATCCATCCGCTCGACGATGCCGACGAAGTCCATGCTTCGGAGCGCCGCCTCGGCGCGGTCGAGTGCCGACGCCGGATCGGACGCGACCGGGTCGACATCGGCCCCGGTAGCGTAGAGCCCGGTCAGCCGACGCACGTAGAAGTTGTCGGTGTAGTCGCGGATCAACGGCTCGCGGCTGGCAAGGAAGCCGAGCAGGTCGTGCTCGTGCGCGGCGGCGACGTTGAAGTTGTCGCCATCGCCGATCAGCGAGGCATCGACCGAGCGCCAGAAATGGTAGAGCGAGAGCAGCCTGGCGCGCGGCTCGCGCAGCAGGGTGAAGACGATCCGGGCCGGATCGGCCCGGCGCAGCGATGGCAGGTCGTAATGACCCCAGATCAGCTTGCTCCGACGGGTCAAAGCGAGGTCGTGGGCGGGGAACGGCGACCGCACATGCGGCGACATCGTCCGCTGCGGATCGTCGTTGATCTGTAGCGGATGGAACATCCGCGACAGCATCGCCATCACCGCCATGCCAGCCGTCTTCTCGAGATGCAGGAAGGCGACCGGCTCGCCACGCCAGAACGCCAGCGGATCGCCCACGGTGCCGTCCACTGCGAGCCGGTTGCTTCCGAGCCGCGACGGCGGCGGCATCAGGCCCTCGCGCTGGAAATGCAGCACCGCGACCTGGGCGAGCGGCACCCGTGCCGCCGATCCTGCGCGGCCTGCATGAGCT
>CAXTPV010000208.1:1834-4494 GCA_964246135.1 uncultured Acetobacteraceae bacterium
GTGCCGCCGTGAGCTCATGCAGGCCGCGCAGGATCGGCGGCACGATGGTGTCGCCATCGACGAAGCCCTCGGCGAACAGGCGGCGTTCCCCCTGACTGGGCCAGCGGCCAAGACAGAGACGCAGGATCGGCGCGCCGGCGGACATCACCATCACCCGCAGCGCCGAGCGCCGCAGCGCGCCGCGTCGCGGGTGGTATCGCCGCAGGCATGTCGGCTTCGGGCGGCCGGCCCGATGCGCACGCGCAATGAGCGCGCGTGCGAGTACCAGTCCCAGGATCGGAAACGCGATGTCATCGAGATACCCGACATAGGGGAGACGGTCCGGGATCAGGTCGACCGAGCTGGCCTCGTATCCGAACCCGGTCAGCACCGCGAGCGCGGCGCCGACGCAGGCCAACGGATGCCGCTGCGCCTCGCGGAGGAGACGAGCCTCGCGCTGAAGTCCGCCGAGCACAGCAACACGAAGGTTCATTCCAGGGCCTCGTCCGACAAGGCCGTGCGCGTCTCTGCCGCTCCAGCGGCTTCTCCGTAGCGAGACCTTACCGGCCAGCCCCCGGCTGCGTCCAGTCCGGCCGCCTTTGCTGCCGAACCATTACAGCAGCATCCAGCCGAGCAGCACCAGGAACACGATCACTCCGATCACGCTCCACAGGATCAGCTTGGTGAAGCCGCCCCAGAGCGCCTGCCGGTCGGCAAGCAACCCCTCGGCCGCGTTCGGCACGCCGTCGGCTGCCGGCGCCTCGATCACCTGCGACGGCGTGGTCTCGCTCGCCATCCCGTCTCTCCCCACTGCTCGTTTGCCGGCGAGCTCACTTAGGCGCGCTCCATCGCGGCCGGCAAGAGCGCAAGCAGCCGCGCGTCACCGCGTGACGGCACCAGGCCGCCGCCGAGCACCGCCCGCAGCACCGCCGGGTAGAGCGCGTGCTCGGCCAGCAACACGCGGGCGGCAAGCGTCGCCTCGGTGTCGCCGGGCAGCACCGGCACCGCCGCCTGGCCGAGGATCGGCCCCTCGTCGACCCCGTCGGTCACGCGGTGGACGGTGCAGCCGTGCAGCGCGACCCCTGCCGCCAGCGCCCGCGCATGGGTGTGCAGGCCGGGAAACGCCGGCAGCAGGCTCGGGTGGATGTTCACCATGCGCCCGGCCCAGCGCCCGACCAGGAACGGGGTCAGCCGGCGGAGATAGCCCGCGAGGCACACGAAGTCGCAGCCCGCGTCGAGCAACGCGGCATGCAATGCGGCCTCGTGCGCGGCGCGGTCCGGTCCATAGGCCGCATGCGGGATCGCTTGGGCGGCGATCGAGGCCGACGCCGCGACGCCAAGCCCGGCCGCGTCCTTGCGGTCCGACAGCACCAGCGCGATCTCGGCCGGGAAGCCCGGCGCGCGCCCGGCCTCGATCAGCGCCGCGAGGTTGCTGCCGCGCCCGGAGATCAGCACCCCGAGCCGGGTCCGCCGGCTCAAGCCGTCCCGCTTCGAAACCGGACGCTGGCCGGCCCCTCGCCCGCCTCGATCCGGCCGATCACCACCGGCGCCTCGCCGAGCTCGGCCAGCAGCGCGGTCGCCGAGGCGACGTTGCTGACCACCAGCGCCATGCCGATCCCCATGTTGAACACCCGCGCCATCTCGTCGTCGGCGACCTGGCCGGCGCGGGCGAGCCAGCCGAACACCGGCGGCGGCGTCCAGGCATCGCGATCGATCGCGGCGATGGTGCCCTCCGGCAGCACCCGCGCGAGGTTGCCAGGCAGGCCGCCGCCGGTGATGTGAGCCGCCGCCCGCAGCAGCCCGGCCGCGTGCAACGCCAGCACCGGCTGCACATAGAGCCGGGTCGGCGTCAGCAGCGAGTCCGCCAGCATGAGGGCGGGCGCGAACGGCGACGGCGCGTCCCAGCCGAGCCCGCTCGCCTCGACGACGCGACGCACCAGCGAAAAGCCGTTCGAGTGCACGCCGCTGCTCGGCAACCCGAGGATGATCTGGTCCGCGCCGACGCCCGACGGCAGCAGCCGCTCACGCTCGACCGCGCCGACCGCGAACCCCGCGAGATCGTAGTGCCCGGGCGCGTACAGCCCAGGCATCTCCGCGGTCTCGCCGCCCACCAGGGCGCAGCCGGCCTGGCGGCAACCCTCTGCGATCCCGCGCACCACCCTGGTCGCGTCCGGCACCGACAGCGTGCCGGTCGCGAAATAGTCGAGAAAGAACAGCGGCGTCGCGCCCTGCACCACGAGGTCGTTCACGCACATCGCGACGAGATCGATCCCGACCGCATCGTGCCGGCCGGTCTCGATCGCGATCAGCAGCTTGGTGCCGACGCCGTCGGTCCCCGCCACCAGCACCGGATCGCGAAATCCCGCCGCCCGCAGGTCGAACAGCGCGCCAAAGCCGCCGAGGCCGCCCATCACGCCGGGCCGCGCGGTCGCGGCCGCGTCGGGCCTGATCGCATCCACCAGCGCCTCGCCGGCCGCGATGTCGACGCCGGCGGCGCGGTAGGTGCTGCCCAGGCTCATGATGCGGTGCTCATCGTGCGGTGTCCTCGCGTCAAAGGCTGCGCCTCCTGCCGATATCCACTCTATAGTGGCGCCGTGGATGGCACCCTCACCAACCCCGATGCAAGACTCCCCGAGCCGAGGAGCGGCGATCCCAAACCTCCCGAGCCGCGGAGCGGCGAT
>CAXTPV010000209.1:0-4485 GCA_964246135.1 uncultured Acetobacteraceae bacterium
GTTCCTGCACCATGACGGCAGCGCCGCGTGGGTGCCGCTCGCCGGCGGAGCGGCGCGTGTGCTCAACGATGGCGAACCGATCCACGGCGACCGGCCCGGGCGCTGGACCGCAAAAGACGTCTTCGTGCTCGCCGACGAGGCCGACCCTTCGGGATTTCTGCCACGCGCCGAGCGGGTCACGGCCGAGCCACCGGTGCGGCGGCCGCCGGTGCAGCGGCTGGAAGGCGACGTGCCGGCGCGGGTGGCCGAGGACTACTTCGTGCTCGGGCGCGACATCGATCGACTGGAAAGCCATGCCCGCCTGCTGCGTGGCCTGGCGCTGCGGCTCGCGGGCTTCGTGCAGCGCCCGCGCGAGCTGGTCGAGCTCCGCATCCTGGCGCGTTGCCTCTGGACGTCGCGATTGCTGCCGCGCGAGCTGCTGCATGACCCGTCGGCGCCAGGGCTCGGAGCCGCGCTCGCGCGCCTCGCCGAGAGATCGGGCCTGCTCGCCGCCGCGGTGCGTGACGTCGCGGGCGGGATCGAGCAGTTGCGCGACCGCATCACCAGCGAGATGCATCTCACGCTCACCAGCAGCATCGCCCACGTGCTTGACGGCTTCGAGAGGGCGCCGGGTGGCGGCAGCCTCGATCAGCTTGCGCGTGTCACCGGCAGCATCCTCGGATTCGCGGCGACGCTGGCGGGCCTCGCCGCCGAAACGATGGTGCGCGGCGGCGGCAGGCTGTTCTTTGAACTCGGGCTGCGGCTCACGCGCGCCGAGCAGATCTGCGGCGAGGTCGCAGCAGGCCTCGGGCCGGCGGCGAGCCTGCCGGGCCACCACCCGCGCGATGGCGACGGGCCCGATCTCGAGGTCGGGTTGCGCCTGCTTTTGGAGCTGCGGGACAGCACCATCACCTATCGCCAGCGCTACGCTGGCCGGCCGGAACCCGCGACCGTGCTCGACCTGGTGCTGGCCGACCCCGCGAACCCGCGCGCGCTCGGTTTCCAGCTTGCGGCGGTGGTCGTGCTGGTGCGGCGTCTTGGCGAGATCGGCGGCGCCGACATGCTCGACCAGGCGCTTGGGCTGGCTCACGATGCGGAGACAATCACCGCCTCGCTTTCGGCCGCGATCGATGCGGAGCGGCGTGCGGCCGAGCTGCCGGACGAGCTCGATGCGCTGCGTGGGCGCGTGGCCGGGCTGCGCCGGGCGATCGGGCGACGCTACATCGACCTGCTGCCGGAGATGCGCAGCATCGCCGAACTGCCCCGCGCATGATCTACCGGGTCAGTCACGTGACCTCGTATGCCTACAGCCGGGGCGTCGAACTCGGATCGCACCTCGCCCACCTGCTGCCGCGCTCGATCCCGTCGCGTCAGACCGTCTTGGCCGCCGACCTCGTGACCGATCCCGCGATCAGCTTCCGCCAGGACCACGACGACCATTTCGGCAACCGCGTGGTGTGGCTGTCGATCGAGCAGGCCCACCGGAGCTTCGAGGTGACGGCCACCTCGACGGTTGCGGTCCGGGCGGCCGAGATGCCGGAAGCGGACGCGACCCCACCGTGGGAGGCGATTGCGGCGACCGCACGGATTGGCACCGAAGGCGGCTGGCGGGCGACGGAGTTCGTGATGCCGAGTCCGCTGCTGCCGGCGAGCGGGGCGGCGCGGGCCTACGCGTCGGCGTGCTTCGCGCCGGGCCTGCCGATCCTCGCCGCGCTGCTGGCGCTGAATCGCCAGATCAACCGGGATTTCAGCTTCAAGCCGGGGGTCACCACGCTGCGCACCACGGTCGGTGAGCTGCTCGGCAGCCGACAGGGAGTGTGTCAGGACTTCACCCACCTGATGATCGCCTGCCTGCGCGGGCACGGCGTGCCCGCGCGCTACGTTTCGGGCTACATCCGCACCCGGGCGCCCGCCGGCATGCCGAGGCGGGTCGGCGCCGACGTGTCGCATGCCTGGGTGGGCGCGTGGCTGGGGCCGGTGCATGGCTGGATCGGCCTCGACCCGACAAACGACCTCATCGTGGGTGAGGAGCACGTGGTGCTCGGCTGGGGGCGCGACTTCTCCGACATCTCGCCACTATTCGGCATTATCCTCGGCGGCGGCCGTCATACCCTGAAGGTGGCGGTCGACCTCCAGCCGGAGGATCAGGATTGATCGCGCGTGGTCAGCACGGTTGCCAGGAAGAAGGCACGCCGATGCCGGCTGAGCACGCTCAGATGCCGCGAGGATTCGAACGCGTTGTGGATGCGGCGTGACTGCCGCGATTCGGCATCGGCCGAAAAGAAGAAGTGGTTGGCGAGCAGGCAGACGCCGCCCGGCGCCAACAGGGCCGCCAAGCGTGCGCCGAGCGTACGCAGCAACTCGTCGCTCAGCGGCGAGATGTAGTAGAGCGCGTCGGCCAGCACGACGAGATCAAACGACCCGTCGAGTGAGGCGGGGAGGTCAAGGATGTCGCCCTGCGCAAACCGCAGGTTCGGGACGCCAGCTGCCCGCGCTCGGGCAAGCCGAACCGCGGCGGACGCGACGTCGAGCCCGAGCACCTGCTCGGCTCGGGGAGCAAGCAGCTGCGACAGCAGGCCAAGCCCGCAACCCAGGTCGAGCACCGAGCCGAACCGACGTTGCGGCAGCAGCGCCAGCATCTGATTGTATTTGCGTTGCTGATAGCGGTAGCGCGGCGCCGCCGATGCCCACGGATCATCCGAAAGTGTGTAGGCCTCCTCGAAGGCGGCGCGGGCACCATGGGCGCTTTGTGTCCGCTTGATCGCGTTGTCGGTGCGCGCGCCCAGCAGGAACAAGGTGAAGTCGCGCGGCAGGATGAATGCGGCGTGATCAACGAAGCGGGCAAGCCGCCCGGCACGACTGACCGACGAGGAGGACATCACGTCACCTGAAGTTTCAGGCGATCGCCGACCACCTCACGGCGATGTTATAGTCAATGTCCTGTGGGTGAAAGCCCGGGTCTGGGGCCGACTGGCTCCAGCGGGTCGAGGGCAGAGCGCTCGCCCTGCCTCCTCGGCTTCCTGCTAGGCCGCGAGAAGCGGGCCGCGCCTCGCGGACTGCTCCTCGAACAGTTCCGCCAGCTTCTGCATCACGGTGCCGCCCAGCTCCTCGGCATCGACCAGGGTGACCGCCCGGCGATAGTAGCGGGTGACGTCGTGGCCGATGCCGATCGCGATCAGTTCGACCTCGGAGCGGGCCTCGATGTCGC
The DNA here is from genome assembly GCA_964246135.1 of uncultured Acetobacteraceae bacterium. GTDB lineage: Bacteria > Pseudomonadota > Alphaproteobacteria > Acetobacterales > Acetobacteraceae > CAXTPV01. The sequence continues at coordinate 3,188 of CAXTPV010000209.1, forward strand.
GGATGACTTCCCGCAGATGGCGTTCGAGGTAGTTGCCGGGATTGATCGACAGCGTACTGTCATCGACCGGCGCGCCGTCGCTGATGACCATCAGAATGCGCCGGTTCTCCGGCCGGGCGCGCAGCCGCCGGTAGGCCCAGAGCAGCGCCTCGCCGTCGATGTTCTCCTTCAGCAGGCCTTCCCGCAGCATCAGCCCGAGGTTGCGACGTGAGCGTCGCCAGGGCGCGTCCGCCGCCTTGTAGATGATGTGGCGCAGGTCGTTGAGCCGGCCGGGGTCGCGCGGCTTGCCCTCGGCGGCCCAGCGGTCGCGCGACAGGCCGCCCTTCCAGGCGCGGGTGGTGAAGCCGAGCACCTCGACCTTGACGCCGCAGCGCTCAAGCGTGCGGGCGAGGATGTCGCCGCACATGGCGGCCACCGTGATCGGCCGGCCGCGCATCGAGCCGGAATTGTCGATCAGCAGCGTCACCACGGTGTCGCGGAAGTCGGTGTCGCGCTCGCGCTTGTAGGATAGCGGCACGGTCGGGTTGGCGACCACGCGTGCGAGGCGGCTGACATCGAGCAGGCCGTCCTCCAGGTCGAACTCCCAGGCGCGGGTCTGCTGCGCCAGCAGGCGTCGTTGCAGCCGGTTGGCGAGGCGCGCGACCACGCCTTGCAGATGCAGCAGCTGATGGTCGAGCTGCTGGCGGAGGCGCGCCAGCTCGTCGGCGTCGCAGAGCGCGTCGGCGAACACCTCCTCGTCGAACTGGCGGGTGTAGGCGCGATAGAGGACGCCATCGCCGGGCTCGGCCCGCTCGCGTCGTGGCGGCGGGCCGCCAGGACGCTCCTCGCCCTCGTTCTCCGCGGCGGCATCGTCCTCGGGCTCCTCGGATTCGGGGGAGGCCTCGAGGCCGGACTGGTCGCCCGAGCTCGCGCCGGGCAGCCGGTCCATCTCCGGCTGGTCGGCGCCAGGATCGTCTGGCGGGGTCTGTTGCGGCGATGGCTGGTCGGGAGCCTCCTCCGCGCCCTGATCGGAGGCGGGATCGTCCGAGACGTCGTCGGCTTCCGCCTCGGCGAGGTTGAGGTTGGCGAGCAGGCGGCGTGATGCCTTCGCGAAGGCGGGCTGATCGTGCTGGCAGCGCGCCATCTCAGTGAGCGTCTCGCGCGCGGCCTGGCCGAGCCCGTCGCGCCAGAATTGCAGCACGCGCTCGACCGAGGCCGGCGCCGACGTGCCGGAAAGCTGCTCGCGCACCAGCAGGCCGAGCGCGGCCGCGACCGGAAGCTGCTCCTTGCGCGTCATCCGGTCGTAGCCGTCGGCCTCG
>CAXTPV010000210.1:0-4428 GCA_964246135.1 uncultured Acetobacteraceae bacterium
GGGTCGCGATGAAGGGCGGGATACGCCCCTCGTAGATCATCACCGCGTTCAGCACGCCCACCGCGGCGGCCACGACGAGCCCGCCGACGCAGGCCACGCCGGTGCCGAGTCCCTGGACCATCAGCATCGCCGTGACGACGCCCGTGAGTCCCGCGACCGCACCGACCGAGAGGTCGATGCCGCCGGTTATGATCACCGCGGTCACGCCCAGCGCGATGATGCCGTTGATCGCCGATTGCTTGACCAGGTTGGAAAGGTTCTCCTCAGTCAGGAAATACGGGGTAGCGAAGCTGAGCACGACAACGAAGGCGAGCAGGATCGCCGCCAGGGTCAGCTCGGTGCTGTAGCGGCTCCAGACGGAGAAGCCGCCGCGCCGGGCAGGCGGGCGGGAGATCGGCAGGCCGCCGGCCTGCGGAGTGGCGTCGGGCATGGTCAGGCCGCCAACCCGGAGGCGAGCCGGAGCAGGACCTCCTCCTCGGCCTGCTGCCGCGACACCTGCCCCATCACTCGCCCCTCGTGCATGACCACGATCCGGTCCGACATTCCGATCACCTCCGGCAGGTAGGACGACACCATGATGATGGCGCGCCCTTCATCAGCCAGCCGGTGCATCAGACCATAGATCTCCTGGCGCGCGCCGACATCCACGCCGATGGTCGGTTCGTCGAACAGCAGCACGCGCGGATCGGTCGCCAGCCACTTGCCGATCACCACCTTCTGCTGGTTGCCGCCGCTTAGATTGACCACCCTCTGGAATGGCGAGGGTGTGCGTATGTTCAGCGCGGCGACGAAGCGTTTCGTGACCTCGCGCTCCCCGGCGCGGTCGATGAACCCCGCACGCCCGGCACGCTGGCCGCGCACCAGGTTGAGGTTGGTGCGCACATCCAGCGGCAAGGCGAGCGACTGGTGCTTGCGGTCCTCGGTGAGCAGGGCCACGCCGCGCCGGATCATGTCCAGCGGTCCGCGCGGCACTACGCGCGCCCCGCCCAGCAGGATCTCGCCCGAATCGAACGGGTCGGCGCCGAAGATCACTCGCAGCAGCTCGGTGCGGCCGGCACCCACAAGGCCGTACATGCCGAGGATCTCGCCCTGGCGAACCGCGAGGCTCACATCATCGAGCCGCCCACGGGCATGAATCTCCCGCACCTCGAGCGCCACCTCGCCGGGACGGGACAGACGAGTCGGATAGGCCTTGTCCAGACTACGGCCGACCATGAGGGAGACAAGTAAATCCTCGCTGGTCTCCGAGACGCGGACGCGTCGGACGAAGCCGCCATCCTTCAGCACGGTGGCGCTGTCGCAGATCCGGAAGATCTCCTCCAGGCGGTGGGAGATGTAGATCACCGCCCTGCCCTCGCGCTTGAGCCGGGCGATGGCGCCGAACAGCACCTCGGTCTCGGCGTTGGTCAGCAGCGCGGTCGGCTCGTCGAACACGATGACCCTGGCGCCGGTCCAGGCTACCTTGGCGATGGCGACGAGCTGCTGCTGTGCGATCGGCAGGTCGGCGACCCGCATACGCGCGTCGGTCGGAATATCCAGGGTGCGCAGGAAAGCGTCGGTCTCCCGCCAGACGCGCGCCCAGTCCACGAGGCCGCGGCTGCGCGGCAGATGGCCCATGAAGAAGTTCTCGCCCACCGTCAGCGGGCGGGCGAGAGTCACATCTTGGTAAACGGCGGCAAGCCCCAGCGCCTGGGCGCGCAGCGGCGAGCGTATCTCAGTGGGCGCGCCGTCGAGCAAGATTCGTCCCGAGTCGCGCTGGATCGCGCCCATCAGGATCTTGATGAGCGTGGACTTGCCGGCACCGTTCTCCCCCAGCAGCGCGTGCACCTCGCCCGCGGAGACCTCGAGGCTGACCTCAGAGAGCGCACGCACGCCGGGGAAGCTCTTCGTGATGCCCTCCAGGCGCAGCAACGGCCCCGGCGCCGTCGCGACCGACCCTGCCAGGGAAGCCGACACGCCGGGCAGGCTTACTTCTTCAGCGTCAACGGGTTGAGCAGGCCCTTCATCGTCGGCTCGTCCATCGTGTCCTTGGTGATCACCGCGACGCCGGTGTCGGTATAGGCGGGCAGCTCCTTCTTGCCGATCGCCTCGACCACGTATTGCATCCCCTTGTAGCCCATTCCGTACGGGTCCTGGACCACCAGGGCGCTCAGGATGCCGTCGCGCAGCGCGTCGACCTCCTGCGGGTCGGAGTCGAAGGCGACGGCGACGAGCTTACCGGCCTTGCCGCTGCCGCGGATCGCCAGCGCCGTGCCGTCCGCGCTGTGGTTGTTGTCGGCGAAGAAGCCGAGGATGTCGGGATTGGCGGAGATCACGTCGGTGGCGGAGGACATCGCCTTCTGGATGTCGTTGTCGATGTAGCGTACCGGGAGGATCTTCAACTCCGGTGCGATCTCCGCCAACCGCTTGGTGAAGCCCTCGTCGCGCCTGGTCAGCACCTCAACGCCGGCATAGGCGCTGATCACACCTATCTTGCCCTGAACCGGATGGCCCGCGGCCTTGAGCAGTGCCACCAGCTTCTCCGCCGCCAGGCCGCCGGCTTTGAGGTTGTCGGTCGCCAGATGGGCCGCGACCTTGGTGCCGTTCACCCGGTTGTCCGCCGTCACCACCGGGATGCCCATGGTCATCGCATGGGAGATGGCCGGCGCCGGCGCATCCGAACTCGAGGCGGCGATCAGGATGCCGTCGGGATGGCGGGTGATCACGTTCTCCAGGATCGCCACCTGCTGGTCGACATCCGCCTCGGAGGGCGGCCCATAGACCGTGACCTTCACCGCCGGATTGTCATGCGCGTAATTCTGCGCGCCGGTGACCATGTACTGCCAGAAATCCGAATCCGTGGCCTTGATGATGACGGCCACGTTCAGCGTCTTGGCCATGGTTGGCCCGGCCGCCGCCGTCAGCACGCCCATCGCGGCCGTGGCTATCAGTATCCTGCGCCTCATTGTCGTTCCCCCTCGGCCTTGCTTGTTGTTCTGTCTGCGTGGCGCTCGGCCTGGCCGCGCGTCAGCCTGCGGCGGCCACGTTGACACGAATGGCTTCGCCGCACAGCCACAAAGAGCAGCACGCCCGCCGCAACCTGGCCGCCCGGTATCCGCTCCGCCGCGCTGAGCGAGAGGACGGCGGTGTCGCAAAGGGCCTGCACCAGAAAGCTTTCCGATACGGGCTTCTCCGGAGTGATTGGGATGACGCACGGATCCGATCGGTTTCGCGACAGGACCGTTGTCACGGTCGCGCGCTGCTCGGCACGAGCCGGGACTTGTCCGTCGCCCAACGTGGTAGCCCTACTACCAGAGGCATAGATTATCAACACCGTTTGCGACCAAATTGATGCTTGATAGCTGGTTTAGTAGCTTTTCGCGCCGATATGCGACCAGCATGTTGGATTGACTCCTTCAATATATGTATTAAAACTACCAAACCGGCACAAAGCCGAGACAAGGGGGGAAATCACTTATGCGTCACGTCCTGCAGAGCGGCCTGCTCGCTTCGTCCCTGCTCACGGGTCTCGCCGGTGCGGCGGCCGCGGCCGATTGCAAGGTCGGCATTTCCATGTACACCCTGAACGCGCCGTACTTCGCCGCCCAGTTGCAGGCCGCGCAGGATCAGGCCAAGAAGGACGGCTGCACCGTATCAACGGCGGACGGCCAGAACGACATGAGCAAGCAGATCGGCGACGTCGAGGACATGGTCGCCAAGGGCATCAACCTCCTCATCATCAACCCGCGCGACCCCGAGGGGCTGGTGCCGGCCGTGAACGCCGCTGCCAAGGCCGGCGTCAAGGTCGTCGTGATCGACAGCGGACTCGACGCCAAAGCGAACTACGTCACGCTCGTCCAGTCCTCGAACGACAGGAACGGCTTCCTCGTCGGCGAGTGGATCGCGAAGAAGATGCAGGGCAAGCCGATGAAGATCGCGCTGATCTCCGGCGACAGGGGCAACGTAGTCGGCCAGGAGCGGCGGCTCGGCGTGCTGCGCGGCATCGCCGAGGGCCAGTTGCAGAACGAGGGCAAGGCCGGCTTCGAGGTCGTCGGCCAGGGCTGGGGCAGCTGGACCAACGACGGCGGCCTGAAGGCCATGGAAGACATCCTGACCGCGCACCCCGATGTCAACGTCGTGCTGGGCGAGAACGACTCGATGGTGCTCGGCGCCAAGAAGGCGCTGGACGCCGCCGGCAAGAAGGGTGTGCTGCTGGTGGCAGCCGCCGACGGCCAGAAAGAAGCCCTGCAGATGATCAAGGACGGAGACTACGGCGCCACCGGCCTGAACGACCCCGACCTCGTCGCCCGGACGGCCGTGGATCTCGGCGTGAAGGCCCTCGCCGGCACGCTGCCGGCGGACTTCCCCAAGCTCGACTACACGACGCCTGTCGTGATCACGAAGGAGAACGTCGACAAGTACCTCAAGCCGAACGCGGTGTTCTAAGGC
>CAXTPV010000211.1:0-382 GCA_964246135.1 uncultured Acetobacteraceae bacterium
GCAACAGAAGCCAGCCCCGGCCTTCGGGCGCGTCGGGCGAGGCCGGCACGAACACCGCTTCGGACGCACGCTCGCCATCGGCGAGCGTGAACAGGCACCGCGTGCGCGCGGCGAGATCGTGGTGCACCACCGCGTCGGGGCCGTTGGCGCCGGGCAGCTGGCAGATGCGGTAGCCGTGCCGGTAGGGCAGGCCGGCGCGCCGTTCGTCGAGGCGCGGGAACTCGCCCGGCAGGTCGTCCAGCGTCTCGCGCCGGACCGGGTTCGCGGCCAAGGTGTCGACCCGCCAGCGCGCGAGGCGCGCGCGTTCGCCTGACGCCGGCGGGCCGCCATCGGCGGACGGGAAGAACGGCCCCGCGTCGTACTCCACCACGTCGACGACCAC
>CAXTPV010000211.1:392-4410 GCA_964246135.1 uncultured Acetobacteraceae bacterium
GCAGGACGTAGAGTATGACGCCACAGCTCCAGATGTCGGCCGGTGCGCCTTTGTAGGGGCGGTGGGAGTAGAGTTGGCGGTAGTAGGCTTCGGGTGCGGAGTAGGGCTGTGAGCCCACGCCCGTGTGGTGCATGGCCGTGCCGTCGTCGCCGTCGTCGAACGCGTTCATGACGTGGGACGCAAAGCACGGCTCGATCGTCGCCCAGGCCAGGCTCGCGGCACCCCTGTCCCGTCGCATCACGCCGAGAGTGCCCTGCCTGGTCGCGTCCCAGGCGAAGGGCGGCCGGCCCGACCTGGCGCGGCCGAGATCGCCGGTCAGCGGCAGCACGGGGAGTGCGACATGCGTCGCGGTGACGCCGAAATCGTGGACCATGCTGCAATAGGGCGTCTCGAACACCTCGCGGACCGAGACGCGCCCGTCCGGCTCGATCTGGCCCCAGGACATCTCGCGGCTGAACGGACCCGCGGCGGCGTAGCTGAAGAAGACGAGCTGCCCGGAGACGGGATCGTGCTTCGGATGCGCGGTGAAGCGGCCGGACAGCGCGCCGCCGAAATCGTCATAGCCGATCGTCGAGAGGTCGCGCGCGTCAAGCCGGGTCGGCAGATGCGCCTCTTCCAGCGCCAGCAGGCGCCCCGCGTGCGCGAGCACGTGCGTGTTGGCGACGCCGTTGTCGAGCGACGCCGACGCCTCGCCGAGCAAACGGCCGAACCCCGCGAACAGCGGTTGCCCGGACGCGGCCTCGGCCGTAAAGCGCGGCGTGCGCACCCAGCGGTTGCGGTAGCGGGCGCGGCCGCCGTCGAGGGTGATGGCGTGCACCATGCCGTCGCCGGTGAACCAGTGATAGGGCTCGACCGGCGGCAGATGCGGGTTCGAGCCGTTGCGATACAGCGTGCCGGAGAGGTTGTCCGGCAGGCGGCCGGTGATCACGCAGGCGGCGTCGAGCTCGTCCTCGACCGGGGCGTAGTTGCCGGTCAGGAAGGGGGATCGCGACATCGCGCGCCCGTCTCAGGCCGCTGCCAGCAATCGCTCGGCGACGGGACGGATACGCTCTGGTGTCACCGCCGGGCCGAAGCGCTCGCGCACCCGGCCGCCGGCATCGACCAGGAACTTGGTGAAGTTCCACTTGATCGTGCCCGAGCCGAGCAGGCCGCGCCGCTGCTGCTTGAGGAAGGCGAACAGCGGGTGCGCGGCCGAACCGTTGACGTCGATCCGCTCGAACACCGGAAACGTGACGTCGTAACGGGTGCGGCAGAACGCCGCGATCTCCTCGCTCGATCCCGGCTCCTGATGCGCGAACTGGTTGCAGGGAAAGGCGAGCACGGAAAAGCCGCGCGGGCCGAGCGCTCGATGCAGGGATTCGAGGCCGCCATACTGACCGGTGAAGCCGCACCGGCTGGCGGTGTTGACGATCAGCAGCACCCGCCCGGCGTACCCCGCAAGTGGCACCTCGCCGCCATCGATCGACCGCGCCGAGAACTCATGCAGTTTGCCCAAATCGCTACTCCTTGCTGGTTCCGGCCCGGCGCTGGAACGAAGCGGCCGATCGCGCGATGGGATGCTGATGACAATCACGGAGGTCGACGTGGCGAAGGAGCTGAAGAAGGGCGACACGGTCAGCTGGGACAGCGCGCAGGGCAAAGTCAAGGGCGAGGTCGAGACGAAGATCACGTCGGAGACCAAGATCAAGGGTCACACCGCCAAGGCCAGCAAGGACAACCCGGAATACGTGGTCAAGAGCGGCAAGACCGGCGCCAAGGCGGCGCACAAGCCCGGCGAGCTGAAGAAATCCTGAGCCCGCGCGCTCAGGCGACCGGCGTCGGCAACGCCTGGCCGGCGAAGAAGGCGTCGAGGTTGTCGATCATCAGCTGACCCATCGCTTCGCGTGTCTGCCGCGTGGCGCTGCCGACATGCGGCGCGAGCGAGACCTGCGGCAACGACAGCAAGGCGTCGGGCACATGCGGCTCGTCGGCGAACACGTCGAGCCCCGCGGCCCCGAGCCGACGTTCAACCAGCGCCGCGACCAGCGCCGGCTCGTCGACGATCGCGCCGCGGGCGATGTTGATCAGCACGCCCTCTGGTCCGAGCGCGTCGAGCACGTCGCGATCGATCAGCCCGATGGTCGCGGCCGAGGCGGAGGTCGCGACGAACAGCACGTCGGACCAGGCGGCGAGCGCCCGCGCGTCGCAGTGGAAGTCATGCGCCACCGCCTTGGGCGACGGCCCGGTATAGGCGATGCTGCCGCCAAAGCCTTCGAGCCGACGCGCGATCGCCTGGCCGATGCGTCCTAGGCCGACGATGCCGTAGCGCAGGCCCGAGGCGCGCCGGCCGAGCGGCATCGGCCCGTCGGGCCAGCGTTTGTCCCGCACATGGCGGTCGGCGGCGGGCAGATGGCGCATCACGTTGATCATCAGCGCGATCGCGAGGTCGGCGACGTCATCGGTCAGCACGTCGGGCGTGTTGGTGACGCGCACGCCGCGCGCGCGCATCGCGTCGAGGTCGACGCGGTCATAGCCGACGCCGTTGATCGCGACGAGCCCGAGCGCCGGCAGCCGGTCGGCAAGCACGGTCTCGATGCCGAGATTGCCGGCGGTCAGCACCGCCCTGATCGCGGGCGCGTGGGTCGCGAGCCAGGCGGCTCCGTGCCCATCGTCAGCGGCGGCGTCGGGGCGGGGCCAGGGATGCGCCTCGAAGCGTGCGTCGACGCGCTGCTGGATCGACGCCATCAGCGGGGAGAGCTGCAGCACTTGCGGTCGCGGCATTGTTCTGGTTCCTCAGAGCACGGACAGCACGCCGCCATCCACGTAGATCACCTGGCCGTTGACGAAGCTCGACGCGCGCGAGGCGAGAAAGACCGCCGCACCCTTGAGCTCGTCAACCTGCCCCCAGCGGCCGGACGGCGTGCGCTGCCGCAGCCAGGCATCGAACGCCGGGTCGTCGCGCAGCTTGCGGTTCAGCTCGGTCTCGAAGTAGCCGGGTCCGATCGCGTTGATCTGCAATCCGTGCCGTGCCCAGTCGGCGCACATGCCGCGCGTCAGCATCTTCACGGCACCCTTCGACGCGGTGTAGGGCGCGATCGTCGGCCGCGCCACCTCGCTCTGCAGGCTCGCGATGTTGATGATCTTGCCGCGTCCGCGCGGGATCATCCGCTTGCCCACCGCCTGGCCGACGAAGAACACGGAATCGAGGTTGGTCGCCATCACCTCGCGCCAGGTCTCGACCGGGAACGTGTCGAGCGCCTGCCGACGCTGGATGCCGGCGTTGTTGACCAGGATCTCGATCGCGCCGACCTCGCGCTCGATCCGCGCCACTCCCGCCTCGACCGCGTCGGGGTCGGTGACGTCGAACAGGCCGATGCCGTGCTCGGCCGGCACCGCGCCGGGGGTGCGGCCGGACGCGGCCGCCAGCCTGACGCCGTCGCGGCCGTTCAGCACGACGCGCGCGCCGGCTTCGGCCAGGCCCTCGGCGATCGCGAGCCCGATCCCCTGGCTCGACCCGGTGATCAGCGCCAATCGTCCATCGAGGTCGAACAGGTCGGATGCCACCAACGTCCTCCCGCCAGTCACGGAAAACGCTTCCGCCCTTCGGTGCCGAGTGCCATAGCTACCATAAGGCCCGCGGGGCAAGTCCGGCGGCAAACAAGGCTGGCGGCAAGCAAGTCCGGCTGCAAGCCGGCGCGATCGGGGGGGAACCATGCTGGCAGCCGTTTTGCACGGCGCGGGCGATCTGCGCGTCGAGGCGCGTGACGAGGGCGGCCTTCATACCGGCGAGGCGCGGGTGCGGGTGGCCGCTGGCGGCATCTGCGGCTCGGACCTGTCCTATTTCCGCAAGGGCGGGGTCGGCGACTTCATGCTGCGCGAGCCGCTCTGCCTCGGCCACGAGGTCGCGGGCGAGATCGTCGAGCTGGCCTCGGCGCCGGGTCTCGCGGTCGGCCAGCACGTCGCGATCAATCCGAGCCGTCCCTGCCTGATTTGCGGGTTCTGTCGCGCGGGCCGGGGCAATCTCTGCCGCGACATGCGC
>CAXTPV010000212.1:0-4394 GCA_964246135.1 uncultured Acetobacteraceae bacterium
ACGCGCATGCTGATCGTGTTCTACTCCCGTAGCGGATCCGTCGCGGCGCGCGCGACGCGAGCCGCCTCGTCCGCGCGGGAGGCCGGCGCCGTGGTCCGGTTGCGCCGGGTGCGTGAGGTGGTCGACGAGGAGACGATGGCCCAGGGCAAGGGGTGGCTGGAGAGCGCGCGACGGCAGAACGCCGTGCATGAGGCGCCGACGGTGGCCGATGCGGAGTGGGCGGACGCGATCCTGTTCGGCACGCCCTGCTATTTCGGCAGCATGGCGACCGAGCTGAAGAGCTATCTCGACCAGCTCGGGCCGCAATGGAAGCGCGGCGCGCTGGCCGGCAAGGTCGGCGGCGCGTTCGCCACCGCCTCCTGGCCGCATGGCGGCACCGAGGTCGTAACACTGTCGCTGTACGCGCCGATGGCGCATCTCGGGATGGTCATCGTGCCGACCGGCTACACCGACGAGGCGATGCTCGAGGCGGGTTCGCCCTACGGCGCCTCGGCGATCGTCGGTGCCGACAACCAGCCGCCGCGGGAACAGGACTTCGATGCGATACGCCACCAGAGCCGGCGGATGGTGGCGATCACCGCGTCGCTGATCTCCGCCGATCAGATGCCAAACCGCTCCGGCTGACGCGCGGCGGACTGCCTGCCTACCTACGCCCTGGCCTACGCCGCCTTGGCCATGCCGCGCAGCACGTAGGGCAGGATGCCGCCGTGGCGGTAGTAATCGACCTCGTCGAGGGTGTCGACGCGGCAGATCACCGGCACCGTGTCGGTGCTGCCGTCCGGGCGATGCACCAGCAGGTCGAGCATCATCCGCGGCCTGATCGCATCGAGGCCGCGAAGATCGATCACCTCGTCGCCGGTGAGCGCCAGCGTCTGCCGCGAGACGCCTTCGGGGAACAGCAGCGGCAGCACGCCCATGCCGACCAGGTTCGAGCGGTGGATGCGCTCGAAGCTCTCGGCGATCACCGCGCGCACGCCGAGCAGGCGCGTGCCCTTGGCCGCCCAGTCGCGCGACGAGCCCATGCCGTATTCCTTGCCGCCGATCACGATCAGCGGCACGCCCTCGGCGCGATACAGCTCGGCGGCGTCGTAGATCGACATCTGCTCGCCGCTCGGCATGTGGCGGGTGACGCCGCCCTCGACGCCGACGACCATCTCGTTGCGGATGCGGATGTTGGCGAACGTGCCGCGCACCATCACGTCGTCGTTGCCGCGCCGTGAGCCGTAGGAGTTGAATTCGGACTGCGCCACCTGATGCTCGGTGAGGAAGTTGCCCGCCGGCGAGGTCTTCTTGATCGAGCCCGCGGGCGAGATGTGGTCGGTGGTGATGTTGTCGCCGAGCAGGGCCAGGATGCGTGCGCCCTCGATGTCGCCGGGTGGCGTCGGCTCCTGGGTGATGCCGTCGAAATAAGGCGGGTTCTTGACGTAGGTGGAGGTGGGATCCCAGCGATAGGTCTCGCTGCTGGTCTCCACCTTGAGCGCCTGCCATTCCGGCGTGCCCTGGCTCACCTGGCCGTAGCGCTCGACGAACTGCGCCCGCGAGATCGAGCTTGCGACCAGGTCGGCGATCTCGATCCCGGTCGGCCAGACATCGCGCAGGTGGACCGGCTGGCCGTCGCTGCCAATGCCGAGCGGCACGCTGGTGATGTCGTCGCGCATGTTGCCGAGCAGGGCGTAGGCCACCACCAGCGGCGGGCTCGCGAGGTAGTTCGCGCGCACGTTGGGGCTGATGCGGCCCTCGAAATTGCGGTTGCCCGACAGCACCGAGACCGCGACCAGGTCGTTCTCCTCGATCGCCTCGATGATCGGATCGGCCAGCGGCCCGGAATTGCCGATGCAGGTGGTGCAGCCATAGCCGACGGTGTTGAAGCCGAGCGCGTCGAGGTCGGCGTTCAGTCCGGACCGCGTGAGATAGTCGGTCACGACCTGCGACCCGGGGGCGAGCGAGGTCTTCACCCATGGCTTGGGCGAGAGGCCGAGCGCGCGCGCCTTGCGCGCCACCAGGCCGGCCGCGATCATCACCGCCGGGTTCGAGGTGTTGGTGCACGACGTGATCGCGGCGATCACCACGTCGCCATGGCCGACCGCGTAATTGCTGTCATGCACCGCGACGCGCCGGTCGAGATCGGCCTCGGCGACGCCGAGCGAGCGGGTGAGCTCGGCGCTGAACCTGCCGCCGGCCTCGCGCAGCGCGACCCGGTCCTGCGGCCGCTTGGGGCCGGCGACCGACGGCTCGATCGTGCCGAGGTCGAGCTCGATCGTGTCGGTGAACACCGGTTCGGGCGAGCCCGCGTCGCGGAACATGCCCTGGGCGCGAAGATAGGCCTCGGCCAGCGCCACCCGGTGCTCGTCGCGGCCGGTCTGGCGCAGATAGTCCAGCGTCAGCGCGTCGACCGGGAAGAAGCCGCAGGTGGCGCCATACTCGGGCGCCATGTTGGCGATGGTGGCGCGATCGGCGACCGGCAGGGTGTCGAGCGCCGGGCCGTAGAACTCGACGAACTTGCCGACCACGCCGCGCCGACGGAGCATCTGGGTGACGGTGAGCACGAGGTCGGTCGCGGTCGTGCCCTCGGGCATGCGGCCGATGAGCCGAGAGCCGATCACGTCGGGGATCAGCATGGCGATCGGCTGGCCGAGCATCGCCGCCTCGGCCTCGATGCCGCCCACCCCCCAGCCGAGCACGCCGACGCCGTTGACCATCGTCGTGTGGCTGTCGGTGCCGTACAGCGTGTCCGGATAGGCGAAGGTCTCGCCGGCGATGGTCGCGGTCCAGACCGCCTGGGCCAGGTATTCGAGGTTGACCTGGTGGCAGATGCCAGCGCCGGGCGGCACCACCCGGAAGTTCTCGAACGCCTCCTGGCCCCAGCGCAGGAAGGCGTAGCGCTCGCCGTTGCGCTCGAACTCGATCGCGACGTTGCGGGCAAGGCTGTCATCGGTGCCTGACACATCGACCATCACCGAGTGGTCGATCACCAGGTCGACCGGCACCAGGGGGTTCACCTTCTGCGGATCACCATGCAACGCGGTGATGCCGTCGCGCATGGCGGCGAGGTCGACCACCGCCGGCACGCCGGTGAAGTCCTGCATCAGGATGCGTGCCGGCTTGAACGGAACCTCGGTGGTGGCGCTGCCCGCCTTCAGCCAGGCCGCGATCGAGGCCGCGTCGCTGGTCTTGTAGGCGCGGCCGTCCTCGAAGCGGAGCACGTTTTCCAGCAGCACCTTGAGGCTGACCGGCAGCCGGCTGACATCGCCGATCGCCGCCTCGGCGCGCGGGATCGAGAAGTAGTGGTAGGTCTTGCCATCGACCTCGAGCGTGCTGCGCGTCTTCAGCGTGTCATGGCCAACTGACTTCATCGACGGCAACTCCTGCGGCTCCGGTTCGCTCGTGCGGCCGAACTCGGCGGATCAGGACACCGAGGCCGGCACGCTTGATCGAGGCGGGCGGCCCCTACATAAGGGCACCCGTTTGGCGCGCCAAGCAGTCGGGATCACGGATGCAGCTTGAGGCGCACGGCGTCGCCATCCTACGCGGCGAACGCCTGCTGATGCACGGCCTCGACCTGTCGATCGGTGATGGCGAGGCGCTGGTCCTGGTCGGTCCGAACGGCGCCGGCAAGTCGACGCTGCTGCGGGTGCTGGCGGGGCTGCGCAGGCCCGATGCCGGGCGGCTCACCTGGGACGGGGTGCCGATCAGCGACGACCCGCCGGCGCATGCGAGGCGGATCGCGTTGCTCGGGCATCTCGACGCGGTCAAGCCCGGGCTGACGGCGGCCGAGAACCTGCGGCTGCCTTGCCGGCTGTCCGCGCGTCCCGCGGCGGCGATCGGCGCGGCGCTGGACCAGGTCGGGCTCGCGGCGCTCGCCGATATCAGCGCCCGTCATCTGTCATCCGGCCAGACCCGGCGGCTGGCGATCGCGCGGCTGCTGCTGTCACGGGCGACGCTGTTGCTGCTTGACGAGCCGACCACCGGGCTCGATGCCGCCTCGGTCGCGGCGCTCGGCGTCGTGCTGGCGGCGCATCGGGCGACCGGCGGCGCGGTGGTCGCGACGACGCACCTGACGCTGCCGCTCGCCGACGCCCGCACGCTGTCGCTCGGACCCGCGTGAGGCGGTTCGGCGCCATCGTCGGACGCGATCTTGGTCTCGCGCTGCGTCATGGCGGCGATACCGTGGCGTCGGTGCTGTTCTTCGTGCTGGCCGGCGCGCTGTTTCCGCTGGCGCTCGGCCCCTCGCCCACGCTGCTGGCCCGGATGGCGCCGGCGATCGTCTGGGTGGTGGCGCTGCTGGCGACGCTGCTGCCGCTCGACCGGATGTTCGGCGCCGATCTCGATGACGGCTCGCTCGACCAGCTGATGCTGAGCGGCCTGCCCGCCCCGGCTGTCGCCGCGGCCAAGGC
>CAXTPV010000213.1:0-4345 GCA_964246135.1 uncultured Acetobacteraceae bacterium
ACCGAGAGGCCCTCGACCGAGAGTGCCGGCCGGCCGGCCGTTCGCGCATGGACCGCGTGGGTCGGGAAGTCGCGGCCGATCATGCGGCTGACCAGCCAATCCTGGTTGATGGCGCCGACCGGCTCCGTGCCGGTCAGCCGGCCGTCGCGCAGGACCGTCACGCGATCGGCGATGCGGAAGATCTCCTCGAGGTGGTGCGAGATGAAGACGATCCCGAGCCCTTGGCGCCGCAGCCGGGCGACGGCGTCGAACAGCGTCCTGACCCGGTGCTCGTCGAGCACGGCCGTCGGCTCGTCGAGGACCAGCACGCGCGCTTCGATCGAGATGGCCTTCGCGATCTCGACCATCTGCTGCTGGGCGATGCTGAGCGCCCCGACCGGCCGTTCCGGGGCGATCTCGATGGCGAGCTGCTCGAACAAGGCCCGGGACCGGTCCCGGATCGCCTGCCGGTTGACGGTTCCGAGCATCGTGCGGGGGAACCGGCCGAGGAAGATGTTCTCCTCGGCCGACAGATCGGGCGCGAGCGACAACTCCTGGTGGATGACGACGATGCCCGCCGCCAACGCGTCGCGCGGAGATCGGAAGCGGCGAGCCTCCCCCTCGACGAGAAGCTCGCCGGCGTCGGGTTGATGAACGCCGCCGAGGATCTTTATCAGCGTCGATTTGCCGGCGCCGTTCTCCCCGGCGATCGCGTGAACCTCGCCGGGCAACACCGCGAGATCAACGTCCGACAGGACGCGATTGCCGACGAACGACTTCACCAGGCCCCTCGCATCCAGCAGGGGCTTGGCGGACCGGCCGGCGATCGCGCGTGGGTCAGGCGGCATGGTCGGCCGCCGGCCCGGCGTATGGTCGCAAGGTGCGGCTACTTCTTGCAGGGGTCTGGAGTCGGCTCGAAATCGCCCCAGCCGCGGCCGATCCACTGGTCGGCGTTCGCGGCCACCACGGTCGGGCTGTCGGGCAACGCCAGCTCGCGCCCCGGGAATTGGTAAGCCTTCTCGTCCGGGATAGCCTTGCCCATGAGCGTGTAGAGGGCGGCCCTGAGACCGATGTCGGCAATGTATGGGGTGTAGTTGCCGTCCGCCTGGAACGTTCCGGCCTTGACCGCCTTGAACCCGGCGTTGGAGCCGTCGAACGTGTAGTGGCGAATGCCGTCCTTGCATCGGTTGGCCCGGGCAATGGCGAGTTGGGCGCCCCAGGACGATTCTTCGGCGTGCGAGAAGACGGCGTCGATCTTCGGATAGGCGGTGAGGAAGTCCTCCATGATCGGTACCGCAGGCTCGCGGATCCACTGGCCGTCGCCGGTGGCCAGGACCTTGATGCCGGGATATTTGGCCAGGACGTTCTTCATGCCCTGATCGCGGTCAACGGCAGGGGAGGATCCCTTGAGGCCGGTGATGACCACGATGTTGCCGGTCCCCCCGAGGTCCTTCGCCATCTTCTCCGCGACGCCTTCGGCCATCGTGACGTTGCTCTGGCCGATGAACAGCGTCTTGTCGGTCGGGACGTCGCGGTCCATGACGATGAGCGGGACATGGGCGGCCATGACGGCGCGCGCGGCCGGGACGAGGGCCGCCGACTCGACCGGGCTCAGCAGCACCGCATCAACGCCGCGCGCCAGCAGATCGCGGACGTCGTTGCTCTGCTTCGCGACGTCCACGTTCCCGTCGAGGACAACCAGCTTGAGGTTGGGATGGCGGCAGGCTTCCGCCTGCAGCGCCGCCAGCATGGCCACGCGCCACGGGTGGTTGAAGGCGGTCTGCGAGAAGCCGATCGTGAGGTCGCCAGCCTTGCCCGGAACGCTGACCGGCCCGTCGGGCAGCGGCAAGACGTTCGTGAACGGCAGCGTCTCGTAGAAGGCGAGCAGCTCCGAGCACGTCTTCTGCGTGACCGGCTGCTTGTCCTCGGCCCGCGCGGCGGACGCCGCGACCGCCGCCAAGGCGACTGCAAAGGCAAGACGCTTCAACATAGGCACCCCCGATTGAACGACGTTCCGATACCCTCGACCCTCGCCGCATCAAGCACGTCGCGCGAGCCGGACCACCCTGTCAGCCTCCCGCGCAGATGCGGGGGCGGCGCCCGATCCACGGCAGCGCTTCCTCGACTTGGGCGGCGAGCCGCAGGATCGTTGACTCGTCGCCGTAGCGGCCGACGAACTGCACGCCGATCGGCACGTCCTGCCCGGTCCACGCCGCCGGCAGCGACAGCGCCGGCAGGCCGGAGATATTGAACGCGAACATGAAGGCCGCGTCGGTCCATCTCGCGTTGTAGCGGTCGACATCCGGTTCGCTCATGTCCCAGTACCCGACCGGGCGCGGCGCCTGGGTCAGCGTCGGCGTCAGGAACACGTCGAAGGGCTGAAGCTCGGCCTGGATCTGCTGGTTGGCCTTGCGCACCGTCCCGATGCTTGCCGCGTACTCGCTCGCCGACATCATGCGCCCGCGTTCGAGCAGCGACCAGTTGAACGCCATGAGGTCGGACTGCCGGACCGGCCGGCCGATCGTCGCCGCCAGGTCCTCGAAGTCGAGCACGGTCTGCACCGCGTTGATCCGGTTGTAAGCGATCCAGGCGGTTTCGAGGTCCGCCGCGAACGGGTGCTCCTCGACGTGGTGGCCGAGTTGCTGTAGCAGCGCTGCGGTCGCCGTGACGGCGTCGGCGACCTCGGGCGCGAATCCCGGCCCCCAGGGGGTGGTCGGTGTGTAGCCGATCCTGAGCTGCTTCGGCCGCTCCTCCAAGCCTGCAAGCCAGGCTCGGTCCGGCGTCGGCGGCGTGTAGGGATCGCCCGGCAGATTGCCCGCCGTGGCGTCGAGGAATGCGGCGGTGTCCCGCACCGTCCGGCTCAGCGCGAAGAAGTAGACGCTGCCGAACCAAACATAGACATAGTCCGGACCGTAGGTGATGCGGCCGCGCGAGGGCTTCAGCCCGACCAGGCCGCAGCACGAGGCGGGCACCCGGATCGACCCGCCGCCGTCCGTTCCCTCGGCCATCGGCACCATGCGCGCGGCCACGGCCGCCGCCGAGCCGCCGCTCGAACCGCCCGGCGTAACGAGGGGGTTCCACGGGTTGAGCGTCGGGCCGTGGAAGCGCGGCTCGGTCGCGAGGCACCAGCCATTCTCCGGCACGTTGGTGCGGCCCAGCAGGATGAGGCCCGCCGCCTTGATGCGGCGAACCATCTCCGAATCGGATCGGCTCACGAAGTCCTTGCGATACTCCAGGCCCGCCGTCATCGGCATCCCTGCGCAGGCGGAACCGATGTTCTTCAGCAGGAATGGGACGCCGGCGAAGGGGCCATCGCCGGCCGGCTCGGCGGCAACGCGGCGCGCCGTGTCGAAAGCCCTGATCACCACGGCGTTCAGCTCGGGATCGAGCGCCTCGATCAGGCCGATGGCGACATCGGTCAGCTCAGCCGGCGTCACCTCCCGATCTCGGACCAGCTCGGCCAGCCGCAAGGCATCGCTGTCGGCGTAGAGCTGCACGAGATCGGATGTCATGGGTGTCGTTTCCGCTCCGCCGGCCGAAGGGAAGGACGTCAGTAGCTCAGGGCGCAGTCGCTCTTGTCTGCCGCCTGGGCCGCGCCCGATGCCCCTGCGCCGACCGCGGCGAGCGCCAGCAGGCCGGCGATCCGATTGAAGATGCCCGACATCGTCGTTCTCCCAAGTGCGCCCGCGCACGTGGCACGGGTCGGCACACGCGTCGCCGCACGCCTGGCCTAATCGTTTCACAGGCCCGAGCGTGGTGCAAGCGCGAACGCCCCGATCCACTGTTCCCCCGCAAAATACTGGGTTTCTCGTCGCGGCGCAGCCGTCAGGCGCAGGTTCGCCGAGAGTCGCCTGGACAGAGTCGTCATGACGATCCTACGATCTCTGCCATGCGCTGGAGCGCCGACAGCTTGTCCCCGGGCCCCGTGCCGCTGTGGTTCCCGATCGCTGAGCGCCTGCGCTCGGCGATCGCGGCGGGCGAGTTCAAGCCCGGCGAGGCCCTGCCGTCCGAGGCCGAGATCAACGCCGCCTTCAAGGTGAGCCGGACGACGGCGCGCACCTCGCTCGACCAGTTGAAGCAGGAGGGCCTGATCAGACGGCAGTCCGGCCTCGGCTCGATCGTGCTGAAGCCCAGGGTGGACCAACCGGTCAACGAACTGGCCAGCTTCTCGGAGGACATGCGGCGGCGCGGGTTCCGCGCCTCCTACGCGACGTTCAGCGCGGCACCAGCCGACGTGACGACCGAGGCCGCGGCGGCCCTTGGGCTGGAGTCGCGCGCCCGTGCCTTCTGCATCCGCCGCCTGCTGCTGGCCGACGACGAGCCGATGGGCATGTCCGTGTCCTGGCTGTCGCCGTCGGTGCTCGGG
>CAXTPV010000214.1:0-4334 GCA_964246135.1 uncultured Acetobacteraceae bacterium
GGCGGCGCGCTGCAGGCGCTTGGCCGGGCCGAGCAGGCCGAAACCCTGCTCACGGAGGCGCTGTCGCGCGCGCCCGGCATGGTCGAGGCGCGCGCCAATCGCGGCCTCGCCCGGCTGGCGCTCGGCGCGCTTGACGACGCGATCGCCGATCTGGGCGCGGCCAGGTCGGCGGCGCCCGGCAACGACGCGATCACGCGCAACCTCGCGGCCGCGCATTACGAGCGTGGCGAGAACGACGCCGCCCGTGTGCTGCTGGAACGACTGCTCGCGCGCCGTCCCGATGACGCGGAGGCGCTGCTGAACCTCGGCACCATCGATCTCAGCGAGGGGCGGCTCGAGGCCGGCTGGCGCGGCTACGAACAGCGGCTTCGGCTCGCGCCGGCTCCGGTCGAGGGACCGCCGGCCTGGCCCGGGGGCGCGCTCGCCGGCACGCTGCTGGTCGACGCCGAGCAGGGCCTTGGCGACACCCTGATGTTCCTTCGCTACCTGCCCAAAGCCGCCGCCGCCGCCGGAGGCAAGGTCGTCGCATCGCTGCCGACGACGCTGCACCGCCTGCTGCGTGGGCATCCGGATGTCGCGGCGATCATCGGCCCCGGCGAAGCGGCGCGCGGCGTCGCGGCCAGGGTGCGGCTCGGCAGTCTGGCCGGGATGTTCTCGCCCCGGACCGACATGATCCCGCCGCCGGTGTCGCTCGCGCTTGACGCAGACGAGGTAGGCGCCCGGCGGGAGGCGCTCGCGGCAGGTGATCAGGCGCTGCTGGTCGGGCTCGCCTGGGCCGGCAGCCCGGCCTACCGGCAGGACAGGCGACGCTCGATCGCGGGCGCGCGCCTGGCGCCGCTCGCCCGCATCCCCTCGCTGCGCCTGGTGTCGCTGCAACTCGGACCGGAGGGCGCGGGGTCGGCCATTCCCGGTCTCGTCACGCCGCGCCTCGATGGCGACCTCGCGGACATGGCGGCGCTGGTCGCGGCGCTCGACCTGGTGGTGACGGTCGACACCGTGATCGCCCATCTCGCCGGCACGCTCGGGGTGCCGACCTGGCTGCTCGATCGTGTCGGCGGGGACTGGCGCTGGCTGCGCGGCCGGACCGACACACCCTGGTATCCCTCGATGCGCATCGTCCGGGACGACGCGCCGCATCCGCCCGCGCAGGCCTGGAGGGCGCCGATCGCCGCCGTCGAGGCACGTCTTGGCGCGATCGCGGCTCAGGCCGCGGCGATGCGCTGCCGGGAGGCCGCGGTCGGCACCGGCGGCGCGGTGTCGTCCGGGCAGGCCAGCACCGCGAGCAGGGCGTCGCGCAACGCCGCGAGCTTGCGCTCGCTGCTGATCTTTAGCCCGAACACGTCCTTGACGTAGAACACGTCGACCGCGCGCACGCCGTAGGTCGTCACGTGCGCGGACGCGATCTGCAGCCCCGCGCGGCTGATCGTGTCGGTGACCTCGTGCAGCAATCCCGGCCGGTCGCGTCCGTTGACCTCGATCACCGTGTGCGTGTTGGACGCGCGATTGTCGACGACCACGCGCGGCGGCACGTGGATCGCGCGCATGCGCCTGCCGCCGGTCCACCCCTGGCGATCGATCGCGGCGCCGAGGCCGAGCTCGCCCGACAAGGCCTGTTCGATCAGGACCGGGATCCTGGCCAGGCGGTGCGGCGCGTCGAACGCGCCCTCGGCGGCGTCCTGCACCCAGAAGGTGTCGAGCGCGCGGCCATTGGCGAGCGTGTGGATGCGCGCGTCCACGATCGAGGCGCCGGCCAGCGCGAGCGCGCCGGCTATGTGGCTGAACAACCCGGCATGGTCGTTGGTGTAGACCGTGACCTCGGTGACCGCGCGTGCCGGCAGCGGCTGCGTCTCGACGGTGAGCGGAGCCGCGATCCGCTCGGCCTCACGCATCAGCCTCGCGTGACGCTGATGCGTCTCCGGATCGAAGCCCAGCCAGTAGCCGCCATAGCCGACCGCGAGGAACGCCGCGCGGTCGGCCTCGCTCCACCCGGCATCGGCGAGCAGGGCATCGACCGCCTCCTTGGCGCGGGTGACGCGCGCGTCACGCTCGGGCGTCGCGAGCCCGCCCTCCAGCACTTCGGCGACCCGCTCGTAGAGCTCGGTGAGCAGCGTCGCCTTCCAGTTGTTCCACACCCGTGGCGAGACCGCCCGCATGTCGCAGACGGTGAGGATCAGCAGCAGCCGCAGCCTGGTCGGCGACTGGATGGTGTCGGCGAGGTCGAGGATCGTCTTGGGATCGTCGATGTCGCGCTTGAACGCGGTCTGGCTGAGCAGCAGGTGGTGCAGCACCAGCCACGACACCGTCTCGGTTTCCTCCGCCGACAGCCCCAGCCGCGGCCCGAGATTCTGCGCGATCTCGGCGCCGAGCTCCGAGTGGTCGCCGCCGCGCCCCTTGGCGATGTCGTGCAGCAACAGCGCCACGTAGAGCGTCCGGCGCGAGCGCGCATCGAGCGTGAGGTCGGTCGCGAGCTCGGACGCGGTTTGCGTCACCTCGGCGAGCAGGCCGAGCTCGAGCTGGTTTAGCACCCGCACCGCCTCGATCGTGTGCTCGTCGACCGTGTAGACGTGATAGGTGTCGAACTGCATCTGACCCACGATGCGTGACCAGTCCGGCAGCAGCCGTCCGAGCAACCCGGTCTCGTTCAGCACGCCGAGCTGAACCGCGCCGTCAAGGCGGGGATGGTCGAGCGCCCCCGCCAGCAGGTCGAGCAGGATGGCGTTGGCGCGCGGCTCGTCGCGCAACGTGACGGCGTTCCGCTCCCAGCGGATCAGCTGATGCATCGCGAGCGGATGCAGCGTCAGGCCACGGTCGCGCGCGAGCACCTGGATTTCGAGCATCAGGATCGGCCGCGCGTGGAAGGCGTCATCGCCGAGCGGCACCAGCTGGCCCTCAAGCAGGGTGAAGCCGGCGTCCGACAAACGTCGATCAGGATTCGTGGTGATCGCCGGCCGGCCGCGCGCCGCCCGCATGATCTGCGGCTCCAGCACGTGGGTGAGCCGCATCACCTCGCGCGCGGTGAGAAAGTAGTGCCGCATGAAGCGCTCGACGCCGACCTGCCGGCCGCGATGGGTGTAGCCCATGCGCGCGCCGACCACCGGCTGCATGTCAAACGTCAGCCGCTCCTCGGCGCGGCCGGCGATGTAGTGGAGATGCAGGCGCACCGTCCAGAGGAAGTCCCACGAGCGGCGGGCTAACCGGGCCTCGATCTCGGTGAGCAGGCCGCCGCCAGGCGATCGCGGGCCGACCAGCTCGCGCAGCGTGCGTGCGCCGAGCACGTAGCGCGACATCCAGCACAGGGTCTGCACGTCGCGCAGCGCGCCGCGCCCTTCCTTGATGTTCGGCTCCACCAGGAAGGCGCTCTCGCCGTAGCGGGCTTGGCGCCTGGCACGCTCCGCCTGCTTGGCTTCGACGAAGGCGGCGGCCCCGCTTTCCACCGCGGCGATGATCGAGCGCGCCCGGAAGGTGTCGAACAGGGCGCGATCGCCGGCGAGCGCGCGCGCATCGATCAGCGAGGTGCGCACCGTCAGATCGGCCTCGGCCTCGGCGACGCACTGCGCGATCGAGCGCGTCGCGTGACCGACCTTCAGGCCGAGATCCCAGAGGAAGTAGAGCATGAACTCGACCGCGTTCAGGATCGCGGGCGGCGGCTCGCTCGGCGTCAGGAACAGCAGGTCGATGTCGCTGAACGGCGCCAGCATGCCGGCGCCATAGCCGCCGGTCGCGCCCACCGCGAGCATCTCCGCGTCGGCCTGCGGCACCTGTTCGGTGATGGTGTAGTCAAACAGGGTGGCGATCAGCCCGTCGGTCAGGTGCGACAGGCGCTCGGCCGCGTGGATGCCCGACAGGCGATAATTCTCGAACTCGCTCCGGACGTCCTGCTGCATCAGCGCGAGGTGACGCCGGAACGCGGCCAGCGCGGTCTCGCGCAACACGGGCTCGCGGTCATCCGCGGGCGTTGAGCCGGCATGCCGCCACACCTGCTCTGAGAGCAGCAGGGTGGCCTCGTCTGGATTTCGCGGCAGGATGGGTGCCATCACCACGTAACCTAATGACCTCGGACCTGATCCGACAAATCATCTCGCATCCGGCCAGCGTCACCCGGCGATCCGTCCCCGGGGCCGGCGAGCAATCCGCGGAGCTGATAGATCGCGCGCAGCGCCTCGCGCGGCGTCAGCGCGTCGGGATCGATCGCGGCGAGCGCCGCGCGCAGGCCGTCATTGGGCGCCGGCGCGGGGATCGTGGCCTGTTCGTCCAGCCCGGCGAACAGCGGCAGGCCGGCGGTCTCCACCCGCCGCCGCCGCTCCAGCTCGCCGAGCAGCGTCCGTGCGCGCGCC
>CAXTPV010000215.1:0-4331 GCA_964246135.1 uncultured Acetobacteraceae bacterium
CCTCTCCGATCTTGCGCCGGATCAGCGCGGCGGTCGCCTGGATGAAGCCGTCCTCGGCGAACCAGCAGCAGACGGACGAGGTCGGCGCGATCAGGCCGAGTGCGGCCGCGGCCTCGCGCCAGTCGTCGAGCGAGCTTCCCGTCGTGGTGGTCGAGAATTGCGGGTAGAGCGGCAGCAGCAGCACGTGGTCGGGGGCGAACGCCTTGACCTCGCGCACGGCTTGCCGCGCGAACGGATGCCAGTAGCGCATCGCGACGAAGCACTCGACCGCCTCGAACTCGATCAGCTCGGCGGCGAGTGCGGCCGCCTGCCGGCGGGTCAGTTCGAGCAGCGGCGAGGCGCCGCCGAGGATCGCGTAGTTCGCGGTCGCCGCCTTGACACGCGCGCGGGCGATGATCTGCGCCAGGATGGGACGCACGAAGAACGGCACCCGCAGGATGGCGGGATCGCGGAACAGGTTGAGCAGGAACGGCTTGACCGAGGCCGGCTGGTCGGGGCCGCCGAGGTTGAACAGCACCACCGCGAGCCGTCCCGGCCGCGACCGCGGGAACATCGCCGTCATCCCGACCTCAGCGCCGCGAGCAGTTCGGCCACGTGCTCGGGCGGCGTCTCGGGCAGCACACCGTGGCCGAGATTGAACACGTGCGGCCGGCCGCGCAGGGCGCCGGCGATCCGGCGCACCTCGGCGCCGAGCCCGGCGCCCCCGGCGACCAGGCAGAGCGGATCAAGGTTGCCCTGCAGCGCGACCCGACCCTGGATCAGGTCGGCGGCGCGTCCCGGCTCGGTCACGGTGTCGAGGCCGACGCAGTCGACGCCGGTGCGCTCGGCGTAGACGTCGATCAGCAATCCGGCCAGGCGCGGGAAGCCGATGATCGGCGTGCGCGGGTGGCGCTGGTTCAGCGCGTCGACGATCTGGCAGGTCGGCCGGATCACCGCGCGCTCGAACATGGGCGGCGACAGGATGCCGGCCCAGCTGTCGAACAGCATCACCGCCTCGGCGCCGGCCTCGATCTGGGCCGAAAGGTAGGACACCGTCTGCCCGACCAGCAACGCGAGCAGGCGGTCGAACAGGGCGGGGGCGGTGTAGGCGAGCTTGCGGGTTTGCGCGAACTCACGCGATCCGCCGCCCTCGATCATGTAGCAGGCGACGGTGAACGGACTGCCAGCAAAGCCGATCAGCGCGCAGCCGGGGTGGTCGCGATCAAGGCCCGCGCGCACCCGCCGCACCGCCTCGATGATCGGCGCGGTCGCGTCGACCACTCTGCCGGGGTCGAGCGCCGCCAGCGCCGCCTCGCTCCTGATTGGCTCGAGCAGCGGTCCCTCGCCCTCGACGAAGCGGAGCGACTGGCCGAGTGCCCAGGGCAGCATCAGGATGTCGCTGAACAGGATGGCGGCATCCATCGCAAAGCGCCGGATCGGCTGCAACGTGATCTCGGTCGCGAGCTCGGGCGTGGTGCAGCGGGTGATGAAGTCGGCCTGTGCCCGCAGCGCGCGGAACTCGGGCAGATAGCGGCCGGCCTGGCGCATCAGCCAGACCGGCGGCGGCCAGACCGGCTCGCCGGCCAGCACCTTCAAGAACGTCTTCTCGGTCATCGATCCTGCCTGGCTGCGCGCCATCCTTAACATCAAGGAGAGGGAAAGAAATGTGGGGGGAGGTGAAGGGCGCTGTGGATGTCGGGGTACAGAACGCCCTGCAAAGAGCGCACCGGGTTCCCCACAGCCGGATCAGCCGCCAAATCACGCCGCGGCCAGGGTTTTTCGCAGCTGCCCACAGACGCATGGCCGAGCGGCCGGAACGCTCCACCGTTCGCGGTCGGCCGGACTTGTCCACAGATCGTCGGCGCCTTGATCACCGGCGGGCGTGTGTACCCCCGCAATCCCCGTTATCCTCGCTCCATGGACGAGCAGCGAATCAACCTGCACCTGATCTCGGACGCCACCGGCGAGACCCTGAACGCGATCGCACGGGCGACGGTGTCGCAGTTCGAGCACGTGATCATCCAGTACCATCGCTGGGCCCTGATCAGGACCCGGTTCCAGCTCCACCGTGTGCTGGAGGGCATCGAGAGCGAGCCGGGACCGGTGCTCTCGACGGTGGTCGACCGGGCGCTCCGCAACGATCTGGAGACGACCTGCGCCCGGTTCGGCGTGCCGGTGATCAGCGTGCTCGATCCGGTGCTCAGCGTGCTGCAGACCACGATCGGCGAGCAGGCGACGGCGAGGCCCGGGCGCCAGTACGTGCTCGACGCCGACTACTTCCGGCGCATCGATGCCATGCACTTCGTGGTCGCGCATGACGACGGCCAGGCCCAGGCCGGCATCGTCGAGGCCGACGTGGTGCTGGTCGGCGTCTCCCGGTCATCGAAGACCCCGACCTCGTTCTACCTCGCCAATCGCGGCGTCAAGGCGGCGAACGTGCCGCTGGTCCCCGGCCTGCCGGAGCCACCCGGGCTCGAGCGCCTGGAGCGGCCGGTGGTCGGGCTCACGCTCGATCCACGCGCGTTGATCGAGATCAGGCGGCACCGCCTCAAGCTGATCGCGCATGGCGACAACACCGGCGTGCTGCGCCAGGACACCAACGACTACGTGGGTCTCGACGCGGTCAAGGCGGAGCTGCTGTGGGCGCGTCGCATCTGCACCCGGCGCGGCTGGCCGGTGATCGACGTCACCAGGCGCTCGATCGAGGAGACCGCGGCGACGGTGCTGCAACTGATGGAGACCTGGCACGAGCGCCACATCCGCGCTCGTGAGCGGAGCGAGCGTCCGGTCACCGGCCCGTGATGGCCTGGCAGCGCGCCGTGCCGCCGCTGGTGCTCGCCAGTGCGTCCGAGGCGCGCCGACGGTTGCTGGCGCAGGCCGGGCTCGCGTTCACCGTCATGCCGTCCCGCCTGGACGAGGCACCGATCAAGGCATCCTGCCGCGAACGTGGCCTTGATCCCGGCGAGACCGCGCTGACGCTGGCGGCGGCCAAGGCGGCCGAGGTCGCGGCCTGTTGCCCGGATCACCTGGTGCTCGGCGCCGACCAGATCCTGTCATCGGCGGGCGTGTGGTTCGACAAGCCGCCCGATCTTGCGGCCGCGCGCGCGCAGCTCCGGCAACTGAGCGGCAGGCGACAGGTCCTTCACACCGCGTCGGTGCTGTGGCAGGGCGGCGACATCGTCTGGCGACATCTCGCAGAGGCGGTGCTGGATGCGCGCGAGGTGTCGGACGCCTTTCTCGACGCCTACGTCGCGATCGAGGGAGACGCGCTGCTCGCCTCGGTCGGTGCGTGCCGGATCGAGGGACCGGGGCAGCAGATGTTCCGCGCGATCGAGGGCGAGCACGCGGCGATCCTGGGATTGCCGATGCTGGCGCTGCTCGACGCACTTCGCGACCGCGGCGTGTTGCTGTCCTAGCGGGACGCTGAAGCAACAAGGCGAGGGTGCTGCCCTCGACCCGCCGGGGCCGGTTGGCCCCAGACCCCATTCATCAAGGCAAGCGGCTCCGGGTGCAGGCTTGTGGCGGTTCCCTGCTTGGGGTTATGACCACGCGGTCGGGGCCATAGCTCAGCTGGGAGAGCGCCTGAATGGCATTCAGGAGGTCAGCGGTTCGATCCCGCTTGGCTCCACCAACGCCCGCGACGCGGCCAGGACGCTAGAAGACCTGCCGGAACAGCCAGAACAGCGAACCCGCGAGCAGGATCGCGGCGGGTAGCGTCAGCACCCAGGCGAGTGCCACGTTGCGGATCGTCGGCCATTGCAGGCCGGAGCCGTTGGCGACCATGGCGCCGGCGACGCCGCTCGACAGGATGTGGGTGGTCGAGACCGGCAGGCCGTATCGCGCGGCAAGGCCGATCGTGAACATCGCGACGATCTCGGCCGACGCGCCCTGGGCGTAGGTGAGATGGGTGTTGCCGATCCGCTCGCCGACCGTGACCACGATCCGCTTCCAGCCCACCATCGTGCCGAGCCCGAGGGCGAGCGCCACCGACACCTTCACCCAGGTCGGAATGTAGCGCGTGCTGGCGGTGAGGTCGGCATTAAAGCCGGCGATCGCCTTCTTGCCGCCGGCGTCGATCGTCGCCCCTTCCTTCGGGCCCAGGCGGATCGCCTCCGAGACCAGGTACATGTCGTTGCGCATGTTCGACACCGCGGCGGCGGGCACCGCCTTGATCGAGCCATAGTCGCCGACCTGCCGGCCGATATCGGCGGCGAGGCTGGCCTCGGCGGCGGCGACATCGGGCGTGCCGAGCGCCTTTCTCGCGAGTGCCCCGGTCAGCGTCGCGCGGGCGGCGGCCGGCGCCGGCGCCGCGATGCCGCCGGCATGCGCCGCGAACACGGTGGTCGCCTGCC
>CAXTPV010000216.1:0-3887 GCA_964246135.1 uncultured Acetobacteraceae bacterium
GTCCGTGCCAGCGCGCCGAAGCGGCGGCGGAGTCACTGCCCGGGCGCGGCGGCTTCCACGATGCGGTCACGACCGGCCAGCCGCGCGCCGCCAGCAGGCGGGCGACGACGTAGCCATCGCCGCCGTTGTTGCCCGGACCACACAGCACCACGGTCCGGCAGGGCGGCAAACGCCGCGTCACCGCGCGCGCGACCGCGCGGCCGGCATTTTCCATCAGCCTGCGGGATGGTATGGACCGCGCCGCCAGCAGGTCGGCCTCGGCCATCTCGGCCGGGGTCAGCACCTCCAGGCCAGCGCCGGGCTGGACGGTCATCGCGCTGTCCTGGTCGGCGTCGCGGATGTCGGTGGCGCGCATCAATTTTCGATCGATCGAGGAGTGGCAAGGTGTCGCAGCTTCCGGACCTCACGGCCACCCAGGCGGTCTGGGGCATCGTCCTCGCCGTGCACCTCCTGGGCATGGCGGCCTGGCTTGGTGGCATGGCCTACGCCCTGCTGGTGGTGCGTCCGAGCCTCGGCCTGCTCGACCCGACGCCACGGATGAGCGTCCACCTGCAGACGTTGCGGCGCTTCTTTCGCCTGGTCTGGCACGTGATGCCGGTCGTGTTGCTGACCGGCTGGGCGATGCTGCTCGGGCGCGAAGGCGGTTTCGCGCACGCGCCCTGGTACGTGAACGCGATGCAGGCGCTTGCCCTCGTGATGGCGGCGGTCTTCGTCTGGATGTTCTTTGGTCCCTACCGGCGCCTGCGGCGGGCGGTCAGGCCGCAGCCTGCCATGCTGGACAAGGTGCGCGGGCTGGTCACGCTGAACCTGTCGCTCGGCACGCTGGTCGTGCTGGTCGCGGCTCTCGGGCATTTTCCGGCCTGACACGCTCATCCCCTGGGCGTCGCCGGCTCCGTCCGGTTGACGCCCCGCAGCCTCGACGCGGTGCTGATCAGGGCGGTGTGGGAGAACGCCTGCGGAAAGTTGCCGACCTGCCGTCCCGCGCGCGAGTCGTATTCCTCCGACAACAGGCCGAGATCGTTCCTGAGCGTCAGCAACCGGTCAAACAGTGCCCTTGCCTCGGTGATCCGGCCCTGCATGACGTAGGCGTCGGCCAGCCAGAACGAGCAGGCGAGGAACGCGCCCTCGTCGCCGGCGAGGCCGTCGACCCCGGCCTCGGTGCGGTAGCGCAACACGAAGCCGTCCTGCAGCAGCTCGCGCTCGACCGCCGCGATAGTGCCGGCAATGCGTGGATCCTCGATCGGCAGGAACCGCATCGCCGGCAGCAGCAGCAGGCTCGCGTCGAGGCCGTCCTCCTCGTAGCTCTGCTTGAAGCTGTTCTTCTCCGCCGAGAACCCCTTCTCGCAGACGTCGTCATGGATCACCTGCCGCAATCGCTTCCAGCGTTCGAGCGGCGCCGGCAGATGGAAGCGCTCGGCATCGGCGATCGACCGGTCAAGCGCCGCCCAGCAAGCCACCTTGGACGCGACGAAGTGCTTGCGACCGCCGCGCACCTCCCACATGCCCTCGTCGGGCTGTGACCAGATCGTCTCCAGGTTCTCCACCAGGCTGCGCTGCAGCGACCAGCCCTGTCTGGGCATCTTGAGGTTGCTCATGCGCGCCTGATGCAGCGCGCCGATCATCTCGCCATAGACGTCGAGCTGGAGCTGGCCCGCCGCGGCGTTGCCGATCCTGACCGGCGCGGCGCCCTGGTAGCCGGCAAGCCACGGCACCAGCCATTCCTGCAACTGACGCTCGCCGGCCAGACCGTACATGATCTGGATCTGATCTGGGCTGCCGGCGACGGAACGGTGCAGCCAGTCGCGCCAGGCGCCAGCCTCCTCGTAATAGCCGCCGCGCATCAGCGCGAACAGGGTGAGCGTCGCGTCACGCAGCCAGCAGAACCGGTAGTCCCAGTTGCGCGAGCCGCCGAGCTGTTCTGGCAGCGAGGTGGTCGCCGCGGCGACGATGCCGCCGGTGTCGGAATACGTCAGCGCCTTTAACGTGACGAGCGAGCGCCGCACCGCCTCGAGATCGGGGCCGTCGAAGGCGAGCCGCCCCGCCCAGTCGTTCCAGTAGCGCTCGGTCTCGGCCAGCGCCTGCTCCGCGTCGATCACGCCGGGTGGCGGCAGGTGCGACGGCCGCCAGCTGAGCGTGAACGCACGGCGCTCGCCCGCGGGCAGGCGGAAGCTCGCGACCGTCTTCATGTCACGGCCATGCAGCGGCACCTTCCCGTGCAGGGCGACCAGCGATGGCCCGGCGATCGCAACGACGCCCTCGCCGTGGTCGCTGCGTGTCACCCATGGGATCGCGCTGCCGTAATCGAACCGCAGCACCAGCTCCATCGCGATCTCGACCGCGCCGCCCCGGCCCTCGACGATGCGCACGATGGTCGGGTCGGGGGCGCCGATCGCCATGAAGTCGATCAGCGCCACCGTGCCGCCTTCGGTCTTAAACACCGTCTCCAGCACCAGCCCGCCATCGCGATACGAGCGCGTGACCTCGGCGGCATGCTTGGGCGCGATCAGCCAGCGTCCGTTGCCGTCATCGCCGACCAGGGCGGCGAAGCAGGCGGGGCTGTCAAAGCGCGGCCAGCACAGCCAGTCGATCGATCCGTTGCGACCGACCAGGGCACAGCTGCGGCAATCGCCGATCAGTCCGTAATCCTCGATCGCGAGTGGCGCATAGCCCAAGGCCGACCCCTTCCGGTGCTTTGATCGCTCGCTCTACGATCCCGGGCAACGGAGGTTGCGCCGACACCGCCTCGCCCGCGGCGCGCTTGACTTTCAACACTCCGATAAGGATATGCAGGGGCGGGTTCCGATCGGTTGCGTGACCGCGCGTCCTCTCCTGTCGCACGTTCGCGGACGCCCCGCCCCGCCTCTGAGCCGCGACGTGCTTGACGGCGACGACAACGCGCCAGCCGATGCGGATCGAACATCATCGACATCGAGAGATTTTTTGAACGACACGCACGCGCTCAACTCCGCCGACACGGATTCGCAATCGCCACACATCGCCGGAGCTGCGAGCGGCACGACCTTGCCACCGGACACCGCCGGGACGTCGCCCGAGGATGGTCCGGGGATGATCTCCCGGAATCCGGACGCCGAGCCCGTGGGGGAGCCTGGGCCGCCAGCCGTGTCTTCTGGCGACGATGAGGACCCTGTCACGCTGGCGCCGCGCCTGCGCTTCGCCGATCTCGGCTTGTCCGAGCCGATCGTCAGGGCCGTCGAGGAAAAGGGCTACCTGCATCCGACGCCGATCCAGACCCAGGCGATCCCCTACGTCCTGATGGGTCGCGACGTGCTCGGCGTCGCCCAGACCGGCACCGGCAAGACGGCGGGCTTTACCCTGCCCCTGCTCGACATCCTGTCGGGGTCACGCGCGCGCGCCCGGATGCCGCGCAGCCTGATCCTGGAGCCGACCCGCGAGCTGGCGCTCCAGGTGGCCGAGAACTTCATCGATTACGGCCGTCACCTCAAGCTGAACCACGCCCTGCTGATCGGCGGCGAGAGCCTGTCGGATCAGAAGGAGACGCTGATGCGCGGCGTCGACGTCCTGATCGCGACGCCGGGTCGCCTGCTCGACCTGTTCGAGCGTGGCGGGCTGCTGCTCAACGACACGCGCATTCTTGTCATCGACGAGGCGGACCGCATGCTCGACATGGGCTTCATCCCCGATGTCGAGCGGATCGTGTCGCTGGTGTCGCCGACCCGGCAGACGATGCTGTTCTCGGCGACGATGGCGCCCGAGATCAGGCGCCTCGCCGACGCGTTCCTCGACAACCCGAAGGAGATCACCGTCTCGCGCGCGGCGACCGTCGCGCCCACCATCGTC
Organism: uncultured Acetobacteraceae bacterium; assembly: GCA_964246135.1. Classification (GTDB taxonomy): domain Bacteria; phylum Pseudomonadota; class Alphaproteobacteria; order Acetobacterales; family Acetobacteraceae; genus CAXTPV01. The sequence continues at coordinate 3,820 of CAXTPV010000216.1, forward strand.
GCCGGCCTCACTTTGGTCGAGGAGGCCGACAAGGGCCGCGCGCTCCGCGCCCTCGTGCGCACCCAGGA
>CAXTPV010000216.1:3897-4326 GCA_964246135.1 uncultured Acetobacteraceae bacterium
CACCCAGGACGTGCAGAACGCGCTGATCTTCTGCAACCGCAAGCGCGACGTCGACATCCTGTCGCGTTCGCTGGTCAAGCACGGCTTTTCCGCGGGCGCGCTGCATGGCGACCTGCCGCAATCGGTTCGTTTCGCGACGCTGGAGCGCTTCAAGGCGGGCGACATCAGGCTGCTGGTGTGCAGCGACGTCGCCGCGCGCGGGATCGACATCGGCGGCCTCAGCCACGTGTTCAACTTCGACGTGCCGCTGCATGCCGAGGACTACGTGCACCGTATCGGCCGCACCGGTCGCGCCGGCCGCACCGGCCATGCGTTCTCGATCGCGGCGCCGGACGACCGGCCGCTGGTCGCGGCGATCGAGCACCTGATCGAGAGCCCGATCCCGCGCATGCTGGTGGACGGTGTCGTCGAGGCCGCCTGGTCCGAGGG
>CAXTPV010000217.1:0-4312 GCA_964246135.1 uncultured Acetobacteraceae bacterium
GGTCGGGATCGTCGCGGGTCCGATCGCTCAAGCGGCGATCCGCGCGGTTCTGGATGCTGCTAACCAGGCTGGCAAGATGTGACTGATCCCTTCGCGTCCGGGCAGTCACCGGACAGGATCAAATCTGGCAGTCCTCGGCCAACCCTTCAAGCAGAACCCCGACCACCGTCCTCATTGCCCCGCAATGATCATCGCGCCGTCATGCCGAGCGCGCTTGACGCGCGACCACACGCCGAGCGCGTCACCTCACGCGTAAGCCCGCAGCTTGACCATCGCCGGCGCCGTCGGACACGATTGTGGCTGGTAGGCGATCGGCTCGCCGCCCCGGTTCTGCCGCAGCGCCGCCGCACCCTCGGCGATCACCGCCCAGCTCGCGGCCGACAGCGTCTTGCGCGACGCGAAATCGGCCGGGTCCAGCGTCTCGTGCAGCAGCACCGTCGCCCGCATGCCGCGCCACTGCGCCAGCCGCCAGAAATGCGACGCGATGTCCATGTCGCCGAACCAGGAGAACACCGGCCGCCCGGCCCGGCTCACCGGCATGAAGGCCAGCCGGTCATAGACCAGCGAGATCGGCTGGATGATCGGCAGCCGGTCGAGCGGCACCGGCAGCTCGCCCCGTCCTGCCAGCGGCTTGGCGACCGAGAAGAAGGCGGCGTGGAACGGCAGCACCCGCGAGCCGTCCGAGCTGGTCCCCTCCGGGAACAGGATCAGGTCGTCGCCGCCCGAGAGCCGCTCGGCCATGTCCCGCCGCTCGATCGCCGCCAGCGTGCGGTCGCGGCTGGTGAACACCGTCCGGCCCAGCCGCGCCAGCGTGCCGACGATCGGCCAGCCCGCGACCTCGGCCTTCGACACGAAGCACGCCTCGATTTGGCTCCCGAGCACCGCCACGTCGACCCAGGAGGAGTGGTTCGAGACGTACAGCACCGGCCGGCGTCCGCCCGCCCCCTGCCTGATGGCGGCATCGCCCACCACCCGCACCTGCATCCCGAGCAGGGCGCAGACCGCCGCCCAATAGAGCCGCGCGAACACCACCTTGCCGCGGCCAGGCAACGCCAGCAGCACGCCTTGGACCGCAAACGAGGCGAACGTCAGCAGCAGGATCAGCACCCCGCGCCCGAGCGCGCGGCCCCAGCGGATCAGCCGTCGCGGCGCCGAGATCGCGATCCCGCCGACCGCCGCCGCGCGGCATGGCTGGATCGACGCGCGCTCCTTGCCGGAGCATCTGAGGCGACGGGGTGCGGCCATCATGGTAACCAGGATGTAACGCGTTCCGGTCCTCGGAACAATCGTGGCATCTTTGTGGCCACGCCCGGCCCCGCCCTCCGGACCGACCCCGGCTTACGATTTCGTGTTTGATCCCGCCTGCCAGACCGGGCAAACCCCGCCGATGAGGCTGCCCCGGGGTCGATCGGAACGGCGACGCGTCGCCAGCTGCGTCGTCCTCGCGAGCCTCGCCGCCGGCGCCGCGCGCGCCGCCGACCCTCAACCCTACACCATCGACCTGGCCAAGACCGGCGATGGCGCCATCGACGCGGCGCTCGCCGCCAGTTCCAGCCTGGTCACGCTCCGCCGCACCGCCCCGGCCGGTCCTTTCGCCCTGGTCGGCCGCGCCAGGAGCGACGCCGACCGCCTGGGCACCGTGCTCGGCGGCTTTGGCTACTACGCGGCGCATGTCGCCATCACCATCGACGGTGCGACGCTGTCCGACCCCGCGCTGCCGAACCGTCTCGCCGCGGTCCCGGACGGCCACGCCGTGCCGATCCGCATCACCGCCGAGCGCGGGCCGTTGTTCCATCTCCGCCACGTCACCCTGCACGGCGACATCACGCCCGACGCCCGGCGCGCGTTCGCGCTGCACCCCGGCGACCCGGCGGTCGCGTCGAACGTGCTCTCGGCCGGCGCCGCCCTGCTCAGCGCGCTCGAGGAGGACGGCCACGCGTTCGCCAAGGTCAGCGACCCCATCGCGTTCGAGGACCCGCAAGCGCACACGCTCGACGTCGCCTTCACCATCGACGAGGGCCCGCGCGTCGATATCGGCCCGATCACGCTCGACGGCCTCACCACCGTCGACCCGCGCTACATCCGCCGCCGGCTGCTGATCCGCCAGGGCCAGCTCTACCAGCCGAGCAAGGTCGAGGCGGCGCGCCAGGACCTCGCCTCGATCGGCGTGTTCTCGACCGTCACCGCGACCACCGCCCCGGCGCCCGACGCCTCCGGCCAGGTGCCGGTCAGCTTCGCCTTCGTCCAGGCGCTGCCACGCACCGTCGCCCTCAGCGGCGCCTACTCGACCGATCTCGGCGGCAGCGCCGGCCTCACCTGGACCCACCACAACTTCTTCGGCCACGCCGAGCAGCTGGAGCTCGCGGCGATCGCCACCGGGCTCGGCGGCACCGCCGTCCAGGGCCTCGGCTACGACGTCTACGCGCAGCTGACCAAGCCCGATTTCGGCCATCGCGACCAGAACCTCACCGTGCGGGTCGAGGCGCTAAAGCAGAACCTCTACACCTACAACCAGACCGCCGAGCTCGCCGAGGTGGGCCTGACCCGCCGCCTGAGCGCGCGCTGGAACGTCAACGGCAACGTCCTGCTCGAACAGGAGCAGATCTTCCAGGAGGGCGTCACCCGCGACTACACGCTCGGCCAGCTGCCGCTCAACGCCAACTACGACAGCACCGACCTCGCCAACCCGCTCGACGACCCGACCCACGGCGTCCGCCTCGGCCTCGGCGTCACCCCGTCCGAAAGCCTCGGCGGCGCGTCGGGCAACAGCTTCTTCACCATCCTGCAGGTCCAGGCCTCGACCTATCTCGACTTCGCCCATCTCGGCCTGACCCGGCCCGGGCGCAGCGTGCTCGCGGTGCGCGGCATCGTCGCCAGCGTCCAGGGCGCCAGCACCTTCCAGCTGCCGCCCGACCAGCGCCTCTACGCCGGCGGCAGCAACACCATCCGCGGCTACCAGTACCAGCAGGTGTCGCCGCTGTTCCCCGACAACCACCCGATCGGCGGCACCTCGCTCGACGCGTTCCAGTTGGAGTTCCGCCAGCGCATCGTCGGCAAGATCGGCGCGGTGGCGTTCGTCGACGCCGGCCAGGTCGGCACCACCAGCGCCCCCGGCCAGGGGCCGCTGCGGATCGGCGCCGGCATCGGCGCCCGCTACTACACCTCGATCGGCCCGATCCGCCTCGACGTCGCGGTGCCGCTCGACCAGGTGCCGGGCGATTCCAGCTTCGAGCTCTATATCGGCCTCGGGGAGGCGTTCTGATGGCCCTGCTCACGCGACTGCTCGCCCGCCTGCTACGCGCGCTGCTCTGGCTCGTCGGCGGCCTCGCGACCCTCGTCCTGCTGCTGGTCGCGACCCTGCTGATCGGCGCCAACACCAACCCCGGCCGTCACCTGATCGAGCACGAGGCCGCGTCGCTCACCGGCGGCACCATCGCGATCGAGGGCCTCGGCGGCCGCTTCCCAGACCACCTCCGCATCGCCGCCATCCGCCTACGCGACGCCAAGGGCACCTGGCTCGGCATCCGTGACCTCGCACTCGACTGGCACCCGCTGGCGCTGATCGGCGGCAATGTCAGCATCGACCGCGTCGCCATCGCCGCGATCGACGTGCCGCGCCTGGCGGTGCCCGCCCCCGCGACGCATCCGGCGCCACCGTCGCGTGGCAAGACCTCGCTGCCGCTCGGGCTCCGCCTCGCCTCGCTCCGGATCGACCGCCTCACCCTCGGCGCCGCCGTCGCCGGCCACCCGGCCGCCCTGTCGGTCGCCGGCCACGCCGCGATCGCGAGCCTCACCCCCGTGCTCGGCCTCTCGCCCGCCCAACTGCCGCGCGGCGCCGTCACGCTGACACTCGCCAACCTCTCCGGCCCCGGCCGTTACGGTCTCGACGGCGATGTGCGTCCCGGCGCCATCCGCCTCCTGCTCACCGCCAGCGAGGGCCATGGCGGCCTGATCGCCAGCGTCGCCGGCAGCGACAACATCAGCCCGCTCGACCTCCGCCTCGCGCTCGACGGCCCGACCACCGCCGAGGCGCTGCATCTCGCCCTCGCCGCCGGCCCGCTGCGCGCCCATGCCGACGGCAGCATCGACTTCGCCAGTCGCGCCGCCTCGCTCGCGATCGCGGCCAACGCCCCCGCGATGAGCCCGGCGTCCGGCGTGTCCTGGCAATCGGTCGCGCTCGACGCCCACGTCACCGGCCCCTTCACCCGCCCGCGCGCGACCGGCCAGCTCTCGATCCACGATTTGGCCGCCGCCGGCGCCGCGATCGGCGACATCGAGGCCCACATCGAAGGCGATCGCGGCCGCGCCGCGC
>CAXTPV010000218.1:0-4258 GCA_964246135.1 uncultured Acetobacteraceae bacterium
GCTCGGAGGCTGCCTCGCGCCGCCGGCGCGCTGGCCGTGGCCGCGGCCGCGGCGATGCTGCTGGCATGGCCGCTTGCGGCAACGGCGCAGCTTTCCCGCCTCGCCGCCACCGGCAGCGGCGGCACGACCGGCGACCGCAACGCCCCGGTGACGTTCCAGTCAGACCGGGTCAGCTACGACCGCGACCGCGGCATCATCACCGCGTCAGGCCACGTCGAGGCCTGGCAGAACGGCAGCGTGTTGCGCGCCGACACCGTGACGTTCGACCGCAACACCAACGTCGCCGCCGCTCGCGGCCACGTCGCGATCGTCGAGCCGGACGGCGAGGTGCTGTTCGCCGATTACGCCGAGCTGACCCAGGGAATGAAGGAGGGCGTGCTTGCGGGCATGCGGGCCCTGCTGACGCAGAACGGGCGGCTTGCCGCCAATGGCGCCAGGCGCGTCCAGGGCAAGGTCAACGACCTGTCGCGCGCGGTCTACACCGCCTGCAACGTGTGTGCGAAGCACCCGGACCAGCTGCCGTTCTGGCAGTTGCGCGCCTACGACGCGACCCAGGATGTCGAGCACAAGCGCATCGAGTATCGCGACATGTATGTCGACATGCTCGGCTACCCGGTGTTCTACCTGCCCTACTTCTCGATGTCGGACCCGTCGGTGAAGCGCCAGAGCGGCTTCCTGATCCCGAACATCGCGCTCAACGACAGCTATCTCGGGCCGTTCGTCTCGATCCCGTATTACTACGTAATCGGGCCGTCGTCGGACGTGACGCTGACGCCGCTGCTGGCGACCCAGTCCGGGCCGCAGCTTTCGGCCGAGTACCGGCGCGATTTCAACAACGGCGTGGTGCGGATCAGCGGCGCGGTGGCCTACGACACCACCACCAGCACCGCCGGAAGTTCGCCGATCGCGGTGCCGCTGCCGCCGCTAAACAGTGCCGAGGCCTACGTCTTCGCGCACGCCGCGTTCAATTGGAATGATTACTGGCACTATGGCGCCGACATCAACCTCGCGACCGCCGCCAACTACCTGCGCGACTACAGCCTGCCCGGCTTCGGCGCCGACGTGCTCGGCAGCACCGCCTATGTCGAGGGCTACGGCACCCAGTCCTTCGCCCGGCTCGACGCGCTCGCCTTCCAGGGGATCAACCAGACGGCGGTGAACAACAGCGTGCTGCCGTTCGTGCTGCCGCGCTACACCTACGACCTGCTGCTGCCCAAGGACACGCTCGGCGGCCAGCTTCGCGTCGGCACCGAGGATTTCAACGTCTATCGCCCGAACGGCACCTCGGATCAGCGGGCGAGCCTGGTGCTGAACTGGGACCGGCCGTTCACCGGGCCCGCCGGCACCGAGTGGACGCTGACCGGCAATCTGCAGAGCGAGGCCTACCGCGCGACCTCGCTCAACCTGATCCCGAACTATCTGGTCGCAAACCAGGCGACTGCCGCGCAGGCGCTGCCGACCGCGGCGCTCAAGGTCGCGTGGCCGCTGGTGCGCCTGCAGCGCGACGGCGGCAGCGAGATGATCGAGCCGATCCTCCAGGGGATCGCGTCGCCCTACAGCGGCAACAGCATCAACGACCGCATTCCAAACGAGGACAGCCTCGACTACGTGTTTAGCGACACCACGCTGTTCAACCTCAATCGCTACGACGGCATCGACCGCCAGGACAGTGGCCTACGTGCCAATGTCGGTGTCCATGGCAACGTGACCTTTGCCAACGGCATGTATATTGACGGCCTGGTCGGCGAGAGTTTTCGCGACCATGTCGATGGTCGGATGATGCCGGGCACCGGCCTTGCCGGCCACGCGTCCGATATCGTGACAAGGGCGAGCCTCGTTCCGGCCTCGTGGCTGGACTTCACCGCGCGTACACGCTTCAACCACCAGAACGGCGACGTGACCTTCGCCGACGCGGTGGCCAGCGGGGGCGTCAAGCTGCTACGGGTCGGCCTTGGCTACATCTACAGTTCGACCAACCCGTACTACTACGACGATAGCAACTTCCGAATCCCGGCACAGATATCGCCAGGCTTCTTCTTGCCGAGGGACGAGGTCACGTTGTCGCTCTCGAGCGCGTTCGCCCGCTGGAACCTGTCGGCCTTCGTCCAGCGCAATCTGGCCGGCGCGCAATATACTCCATCAAGCGGGCTGACCCAGGGCAGCAAGCTGGTCGCCGTCGGCGGTAACATCTCGTGGCAGAACGAGTGCTTCATCGCGAACCTCAACTACGTCAACCGTTACACCTTCATCAACGGCGACAATGGCTACCAGAGCATTCTGTTCACTTTGACCTTCAAGACGCTCGGCGCGTTCGGCTTTAATGGCTAGGCGCTTGGCGCCTCCGGCTTCGAGGACTAAAACCCGTTCGGCCTGCTCGCGCGAGGCCTACGCCAGCTACATCCGGACATCAGGTTCATGACCAGGATCGCGCCGTTGCTGACCGCCCTTCTCGCCTCGGCCTGCCTGGTCGCGACCCCGGGCCACGCGGGCGCGATACGGCATCACCATGCCACCCCGGTCGCGCCTGGCGCGGCCAAGCCGGGCGCGGGTGCCGACGTCCCGGCCGACACCATCGTCGCGGTGGTCAACGGCGATGCGATCACCAACGCCGACGTCGAAAGCCGGGAGAAGCTGTTCGCGCTGTCGTCCGGCCTGCCGATCGAGCCCGGGCTGCTCGCCCGGCTGCGGCCGCAGATCACCCGCCAGCTGATCGACGAGAAGCTGAAGATGGCGGAGATCCAGCGACGCAAGATCGTGGTCACGCCCGACGACATCTCGAACGCGATCGCCTCGATCGAAAGCCGCAACGGCATGCCGGCGCACGCGCTCGAGACCCGGCTGACGGCGGGCGGCGCCTCGCTGCAGACGCTGATCGACCAGCTGCGGGTGCAGATCGGCTGGACCCACGTGCTGCGCGAGAATCTCGGCGAGCGCACCCGTATCGCGCCGACCGAGATCAAGACGAGGGAACAGGCGCTGCGCGAGGAGACCGGCCAGCCCGAATACGACGTCTCCGAGATCTTCATCCCGATCGACGATCCCACCCATGCCGAGGAGGCCGACCGCTTCGCCCAGGCGGTGATCCAGCAGCTGCACCAGGGGGCGCCGTTCGCCATCGTGGCGGCGCAGTTCGGCCAGGACCAGAGCGCGCTCGATGGCGGCGCGCTCGGCTGGGTGCAGAGCGAGCGGCTCGACCCGCAGGTCGTCGACGTGGTGCGGACGATGCCAGAGGGCGCGGTGAGCAACCCGATCCGGGTCGCCGGCGGCTACGACATCATCACCCTGCATGGCAAGCGGACGGTCGGCAACCAGCTCGTGACCGAGCTCACCATCAGGCAGGCGTTCTTCCCGTTCGCCACCAAGCTCGATCCGTCGCACCCGACGCCGCAGCAGCAGGCGCAGCTCGAACGGGCGCGTGGCCTGGCCGGAGCGCGGTCCTGCGACGCGGTCGAGGCTGCCAACAAGGCGGCGGGCGGCAGCAAGCCGGCCGATCCCGGGCCGCTGGTGCTGAGCCAGATGAACCCGCAGATGGCGGCCCTCCTCTCCCCGGTCGCGGTGGGCTCGACCACCAAGCCGCTGGTGTCGCTCGAAGGCATCGTGGTGATCGGTGTCTGCTCGCGCGAGCAGAAGAACATCGCGTCGCAGTCATCCGAGCAGATCGCCGACACCCTGCTCAGCGAGCGCGTCGAGCTTGCGTCACGCCAGGAGAACCGGGATTTGCATCGCCGGGCGGTGATCGAGATGCGGTCCAGCTGAGGCAGGCGTTGGCTCAGGCGGCGCTGCCGCCGCTCACGGAGATCATCGGCCGCCACGGGCTCACGCCACGCAAGTCGCTTGGCCAGCACTACCTGCTCGACCCATCGTTGCTGGCGCGGATCGCCTCGCTCGCGGGTCCACTCGACGGACGGCACGTGGTCGAAATCGGCGCCGGACCTGGCGGCCTGACCCGCGCTTTGCTCGAAACCGCGGCGATCCGGGTGGACGCGATCGAGCTCGACCGGCGCGCGGTCGCGGCGCTCGGCGAGCTGGCGCTCGCCTATCCCGGGCGTCTGGTGGTGCACGAGGCGGACGCGGTCGGGCTCGACCTCGCCTCGCTCTGCCCGGCGCCGCGCCAGGTAGTCGCGAACCTGCCCTACAATGTCGGCACGCCGCTGCTGGTCGGCTGGCTGCGACAGGCCGCGGCCTGGGAGCGACTGACGCTGATGTTCCAGCACGAGGTCGGCTTGCGGATCGCCGCCCGGCCGGGGGAGGACGCGTA
>CAXTPV010000219.1:0-3628 GCA_964246135.1 uncultured Acetobacteraceae bacterium
TTTGAAATCCATCTTTAAGGCTTGAGGTCGAGATGCCTCGACGCGCATTGTGTCATTTGGGCCATGACACCAGACCTGTCGCCGGGTCAAACGCCATGACGTAGAAGTTGTTTCTGACGCCGCCCGGTAACCTTAGCGGCTGTCGCGTAATCGGCGAACGACGGCCCGAGCTTTGGAGAGCCGAGCGTGAAAATCGTCGTTACGTTTAATGTAATTAAGCAGTTAAAAATCTTCCTTCGGGAGCGCCTTCCCGAAGTAACATCCTCCCATCGCATTGAAGCCCTTGCGCGTGGGCTTGGATGGTCCACGAATGCCGCCATGCGCGCCGAGGTCAGCGTGGCTGCCAGCGGCTTGGAACGAGACGTAAACTCCGGCTCGTTTGCCACTTACCTTGATAGCCATAGCTTCTCAAACTACTCTGCTCGTTGCTTACAGCAGGCAGTGTTGTGGGTCCAGATCTGAGCGGTGATGATGAACCACAAAAAGATCACCCATTTTGGGTTCGGCATCTATGAGAGCTGGACAGACATTTGTGACTACGCCTCGCATTATGAGCAGGAGCGTCAATCCATGCTTAATGACCACGCTCTTGGCGAGTTCGAGCGTGCGTTATCATATCTCAGCTCACTCGAAGTCATCCAACAACCGAACCGAACGGCGCCCTAGCTATAATCTAAAGCACCGAGCTGAGGACTACCATGAGCGCCATGGCGGAATAACCAACGGACTAAGAACATATGTTTCAAACGGCATGCTGCTCGCGGCCGCCTACCACCTTGGGCTACGTGTGAGACGATGTGGTCCGACCTCTATGAGCGGTTACATGAACGTTTCCGAGCGGAGTGTTCGAAAATTGGACGATGAGAGGAAGCCTTCTCTGCCGCAACCTGATCCAGGAGAATACTTCCGCGTGCTTGGACACTCCAACGGAAGTGTTTTCTACCTGCCCGTCGGGATGAATAGAGTTGTCACGTTGCAAGCCAGGGCACACACACCGGTGAACTTGTTGCGTCTCGCGCCCCTGAGTTATTGGCGCGAGCTTTATCCTCCGCAAACCCGCCGAGCGAAGTTTAACACCCGCGCTGCTTTCAGCAGCCTTTACTATGGTGCAGGTGAGGCTGGCATCTTTGAACTAAACAGGTTTCGACAGCCGTAGATCAGATGCTGCACGCTGAGATCACTACGACTTACAAACTAAGCCGCCAACCGAGCCGAAGCCTCCTCGGGCGCCATGTTCACCAGCGCCTCGTAGTCCGCGTGCAGCATCGCCGCGATCGGGCCGGTCGGGAACTCGATCTCGGCGATCCGCCGCACTGGCGTGATCTCGGCCGCCGTCCCCGTCACGAACACCTCCGAGGCGCGCGCCATCTCGTCCGGCAGGATGGTGCGCTCGACCACTTCGATCCCGCGTGACTGCGCCAGGGCCATCACCGTGCGGCGGGTGATGCCGTCGAGGAAGCAGTCCGGCGTCGGCGTGTGCAGCGCGCCGTCGAACGCAAAGAAGATGTTGGCTCCCGTCGCCTCGGTGACGTTGCCGCGCCAGTCGAGCATCAGCGCGTCGTCGAAGCCCTCGTGCTGCACCGCGTGCTTTGACAGCGTGCCGATCATGTAGAGCCCGGCGGCCTTGGCGCGGGTCGGCGCGGTGTCGGGCGGCGGCCGCTTCCAGGGCGCCATCCCGAGCGTGATGCCGGCCAGCCGGTCGTTGCCGAACAGGTTCGGCCAGGACCAGGCCGCGACCATCACGTGGATTTTGCTCGCCTGCGCCGACACCGACATCTGCTCGGCGCCGCGCCAGGCGAGCGGCCGCACATAACCCTCGCGCAGGCCGTTGGCCGCGAGCACGTCGATGCAGGCCTGGTCGATCTCCGAGTGCGTCCAGGGCAGGTCGAAACCGAGGATGCGGCCGGACTCGAACAGGCGCTCGGTGTGGGCGCGCAACCGGAAGACGTGGCCGCTATAGGCGCGCTCGCCCTCGAACACCGCGCTCGCGTAGTGCAGCCCGTGCGTCAGCACGTGGATCTTGGCTTCTCGCCAAGGGATCAGCTTGCCGTCGAACCAGATCTGCCCGTCCCGGTCGTCAAACGGAATGAGCGTCATGCGGCCTGTGTCCTCGATTATTCCCGAGTTCCGACACTATGAAACGGCCCTGGATGTGTCAACGAAGCTGCCCTATCATAGACGTATGCAAGGCAGGTTGCCGCCGGCACGGCTGGAGCGTCACGGGCGAAGCGCCGCGCCTCCGACCGCGGCCGCCGGGCATGACCTGCTGTTCCTGCGCGACGAGCAGCTTCGCCTCACCCGCGAATTGTTCTTCTTCGCCCAGCGCGACTTCCTCGGCGCAGTCGACCCGATTCTCGGCGAGCTCGGCCTCGGCCGCGCCCATCACCGCGCCCTCCTGTTCATCGGCGCCCGCGCCGGCACCAGCGTCACCGAGCTGCTGTCCTTGCTCCGCATCACCAAGCAGAGCCTGGCCCGCGTGCTCGGCCAGCTGGTGCGCGAAGGCTACGTCGCCCAATCGCCCGGCCGCGCCGACCGCCGCCAGCGTCATTTGTCGCTCACCGAGCGCGGTCGCGCGCTCGAGCGGCAACTGTTCCATCGCCAGCGCGAGCGCATGGTGGTCGCGTTCAGCGAGGCCGGCGTCAGCGCGGTTGACGGCTTCCACCGCGTGCTGCGCGGCCTGATCGACGCCGGCCCGGACCACCCGCCCGGACCGCTGGCTCCGACCGGCGCCACCCGCGAATGAGCGAGGAGGCGCATGTGCTGGTGATCGACGACGATCAGCGCCTGCGCACGCTGCTGCAGCGCTACCTGACCGAGCATGGTTTTCGCGTCAGCGTTGCCTGCGACGCCGCCGATGCCAGGCACCAGCTCGCCGCGATCCAGCCCGACGCGATCGTGCTCGACGTCGCCATGCCCGGCGAGGACGGCATCGCGCTCACCCGCGCGCTGCGCGCGTCCGCCTCCGGCTTGCCGATCCTGCTGCTGACCGCCCGCGGCGAGCCGGAGGATCAGATCGCGGGCTTCGAGGCCGGCGCCGACGACTATCTTGGCAAGCCGTTCGAGCCGCGCGTGTTGCTGCTCCGCCTGCGCGCGCTGCTCCGGCGCGTGGCGCCGCCATCCTCAGCCGACAACGACCGGCCGGTCCGCCTCGGCGCGCTGGAGTTCGATCCCGCCCGCGGCGCGCTGACCGGCGCCGACGCGCCGGTGCACCTGACCGGCGGCGAGGCCGCGCTGCTCACCGTGCTGGCGCGAAGGCCCAACGAGGTGCTGTCGCGCGACGAGCTCGCCCGCACGCTGGAGATGGACGACACCAGCGACCGCGCGATCGACGTGCAGGTCACCCGCCTGCGACGCAAGATCGAGCCCGACACCCGCGAGCCGCGCTTCCTGCACACCGTGCGCGGCCGCGGCTACGTGCTCAAGCCCGGCGCCTGAGCGGGGCCGCGCCGCATGCGCCTGCATCTGCCCTGGGGCGTCCGGCTCGAGCGTCCGTTCCGACGCTTCCTGCCGCGCACGCTGCTCGCGCGCTCGCTGCTGATCATCCTGATCCCGCTGCTGGCGACCGAGGGCGTGGCGCTGCGGTTGTTCTATGGCAGCCACCTCAACATCGTCTCGCGCCGGCTGTCGG
>CAXTPV010000219.1:3638-4258 GCA_964246135.1 uncultured Acetobacteraceae bacterium
TGGCGCAGACGCTGGCGCTGCTCGACCGTTACCCGTCCACCGCCGACCGCGACTGGCTGATCCGCTCGGCCGCCGAGCAGTTCGGGCTCGCGATGCGCTTCGAGCCGGGCGCCAGCCTGCATTTCGGGCGACGCGTCAACGTCCTCGGTCCGATGGACGACGACACCGCGAGCGCGATGCGCGACATCGTGCGCCGCCCGTTCACGATGGACTGGACGTCCGATCCGCACGAGGTGCTGCTGCGCGTCGCCGTTGATGGCGGCGTGCTCGCGGTCAACGCGCCGCGCAAGCGCCTCGACACCGGCACCATCTACTTCTTCATGGCCTGGGTGGTCGGCAGCTCGCTGCTGCTGTTTGCGATCGCGGCGCTGTTCATGCGCAACCAGGTCCGCGCGATCCGCCGTCTCGCCCGCGCCGCCGAGGCGTTCGGCATGGGCCGCGAGGTCGGCCCGATCAAGCCGGAGGGCGCCCAGGAGGTGCGCAAGGCCGCGTCCGCGTTCAACCGTATGCAGGAGCGGATCGGCCGCTTCGTGGCCCAGCGCACCGACATGCTGGCCGGCGTCAGCCACGATCTGCGCACGCCGCTCACCCGGCTGCGCCAGCGGCTGGAACTGGCCCTC
>CAXTPV010000220.1:0-4234 GCA_964246135.1 uncultured Acetobacteraceae bacterium
GATCACCACCACGGGCAGGCCCGGCGCGATCGAGTCGCCCGCCGCGGCACTCATCGGTAGGCGGTCCGCCGGCCATCATTGGTCAGCACCAGCAGGGCGTTGTCGGCGACGATCGGGGTCAGGCTGGCGGGGCCGCGCAGCTTGCGCTGGTCCTCGATGCCGCCATCGGCGGGATCGAGGATGGCGAGCTGGCCGGTGCTGCTCACCAGCACCAGGTGGCCGCCGGCCAGCACCGGGCCGGCCCACAGGATCGGCTGCTTGTGGCTGTTGGGCTTGGCGTAGCGCGGCAGCACGCTGGTCCAGCGGACATGGCCCGCGGTCTTCTCGATGCAGACCACGGTCTGGTCGGCGGTGAGGAGAAAGATCCAGTCCGGCAGCACGGCGGGGGTGAGGCCGCCGCCGACCGGACGCTCCCAGACCCGACGGCCGGTGCGGAGATCGGTCGCGGTCATCAGCCCGCCGACGCTGATCGCGTAGACGGTCTCGCCATCGATCACCGGCTCGCCCCGGATGGAGGCGAATTCGAGCGGGCTCGCGCCGACCGAGCCGCCGAGCGCGTCGGTCCAGAGCAGCGACCCGTCCGACGTGCCGAGCGTCGCGAGCTCGCCCGACCCGAATCCCGCGACCACCACGTGGTTCGCCGCCGCCGGCGCCGGCTGGCCGAGCACCGCGTTAAACGAGGACGAGGCCTGATAGGTCCAGAGCTGGTGCCCGTCATGGGCGTCGAGCGCCAGCAGCCGCTCGTCGATGGTGCCGAAGAACAATCGGCCATGATGGATCGTCGGCGGCGAACGGACCGGAACCTGGGTCGGGACCTGCCACCGCACATGGCCGGTGCGGGCGTCGATCGCGAACGCCCGCGCGAGCCCGGTCGCCGCGTAGATCGTGTCGCCATCCGACGTGATGCCGCCGCCGACATTGGTGCTGGCCTGCTTCTTCGGCCGGGTCGCGACATGCCACAGCAAGTGGCCGGTGCGCAGATCAAAGCAGTCGATCGCCGCGTCGGCATCCATCGTGTAGACGCGGCCGCCGGCGACCAGCGGCGAGGCGCTGAGCTGGGAGCGATAATCCTGGCCGGCGCCGATCTTGACCTGCCACGCGATCTTGTCGCCGCCGCTCCAGGCGGGGTCGCCCGCGAGATGGGTCCCGTTCCGGCCCGGCTGCGGCCAGTCGGCGTTGCCTTCGGGCGGGGGCACCGTCACCGGGCGATCGGCCAGCGCCGGGTCGGGAACCAGCTCGAATGATTGCGGCAGCACGTCCTCGCGCCGGCCCGGCGTGATCGGCTTCAGATCCTCATCAAACAGGCTGCACGCGCCGAGCGGGAGCACGAGGGCAGCAGCCCCCGCGCCGAGCAGTGTGCGCCGTCGCGCACTCATCCGGCCGCCCCCGCTCCCAACGCCTGCAGCAGCGTGCTCGCCCGCTCGCGCACGCCCTGCGGCACGCTGCCATCGGCCAGCAGCGCTCGCAGGGTCTGGCGGCATTTGTCGACCTGGCCGTGGCTAAGATCGATCATCGCGCCGGCTTCGATCGCAAGCCCGCGATAGGGCGCGCCCGGGCCCTCGATGGTCGCAAGCCGCGCCTGCAGCCGTGCGGGATCGCCCTGATCGATCTGGCGGTCCACCGCCAGCAACGTCGCGAGGTCGGCGAACAAAGGCCCCGCCGCGCGGTCGGCGGCGACGCGATCGAGCATCGCCAAGGCGTCCTTGCTCCTGCCGGCATCGGCGAGGAACTGGGCGTCGCGCAGCCTCGCCAGCGACCTGATGCCCGCCGACGGCGCATCGATCAGCGGGGCGAACCCGGCGATGGCGGCCGGGCGCGAGGCGGCCTCGGCGCCAGGCGATTGCTGATCGGCCTGACGCTGGACCGCGAAATAGGCGCCCGACAGCCGCGCGTCGCGGCGATGCTGCCGCCACACCAGCGCCTGCCAGATCCCGACCGCGAGGATCGCGACAACGACGACCACGATCGCCACCGCGCCGTAGCGGCGCAACGCCACACGCGCCCGCTCGGCGCGCAGATCATCATCGACTTCCGCGAATATATCGACCACGTCGTCCCCGCCTGAACGGCGCGGACCATAGCTTTGCCCGAGGATGCGATCAAACCACGCGGATAAAGGTCGCCGCCGAAAGGATGCGGTAAGCACTGGGCCGCATGATGACGCGATGGCACAGCCGCGCGACGCTGGACGATCGGGCCCGCTGGCAGGCCCGCTGGCCGCCCTGCTGGCGCTCGCGATGCTGCTCGGGCTCGGCGGCTGCGCGGCGGGAACCGTGCTGCCGGTGGTCGGCGGTTTCGGCGCCGACATCGCGATCTTCCACCGCGACCTGTTCGACATGCTCTACTCGGGCATCACCGGCCGTGACTGCTCGGTGGTGCGTCTCGACGAGTACAAGAGCTATTGCCGCCCGATCGATCCGCCGCCGCCGAGGCAGCCCTACTGCACGCGCAGCCTGGGCGTGGTCGATTGCTGGGGCGCGCCCGAGCTGATGGTGGACCTGCCGCCGCAGGTCGCATCAGGTCCGGTGCGGCTCACGCCCGCGCAGAATCGCGATCGCCTGCAACGCTGGCCCGATCTCTAGCAGCCAAGGCAAAGGCCTCGCTCCGTGACAGGACACGGGGTCTGGGGCCGTCGTGCGCGGCACGCTTTCGCGTGATGGCCCCAGCGGGTTGAGGGCAGAGCCCTCGCCTTACTGTTTGAACCGCCAAGGCGGGCTCACACCGCGACCCGCCTTGCTGCTAGGTTGCCGCCTCGGACCTGTCGGAGGAGACGCGATCATGCCGAGCTGGACGCCCGCACAGATTCCCGATCAGGCCGGACGCGTGGTCGTCGTGACCGGCGCCAGCAACGGCATCGGCGAGGAGGCCGCCACCGTGCTCGCCGGACGTGGCGCCGACATCGTGCTCGCGGTGCGTGACCAGGGCCGCGGCGAGGCGACGCTCGCGCGCATCCGGGCGCGCCACCCAGCCGCCAAGGCGCGGGTCTCGCTGGTCGACATCGCGAGCCTCGCCAGCGTGCGCGACTTCGCAAGCCGGATGTCGGACACGTGGCCCGGCATCGACGTGCTGCTGAACAATGCCGGGCTCGGCATGCAGAGGGCACGCGCGGTCACGCCGGACGGCTTCGAACGGCAGTTCGGCACCAACCATCTCGGGCATTTCGCGCTGACCGGCTTGCTGCTGCCGGCGCTGTCACGGGCGCCCAACCCGCGTGTGGTGGCGATCGCCAGCATCGCCCATCGCCGGGCCAGCATCGATTTCGCCGACCTCCAGGGCGAGCGCAGCTACAACGGCGGCAAGGCCTATGGCCAGTCGAAGCTCGCGAACCTGATGTTCGCGTTCGAGTTCGACCGGCGGGCACGGGCGGCCCACTCGCGCCTGCTCAGCATCGCGGCGCATCCGGGAGTGGCGGCGACCGGGTTCATCGCGGCGACCGGCGCCCCGCCGATCCTGGCAAGGCTCGGCACCGCCGCGATCCGCGTCCTCGGCCAGGACGCGGCGCCCGGCGCCTGGCCCGGCCTCTACGCCGCGACGATGCCCGACGTGCAGGGCGGACAGTACTGGGGACCGGACGGGATCATGGAAATCCGCGGCACGCCGACGCTCGCCAAGGTGTCCGCCCACGCGCTTGACCGGGACGCGTGGGCGCGGCTCTGGACGGTGTCGGAAGAGCTGACCGGGGTGCGCTATCCGTCGTTTGACGGGTGAGCCGCGATGTCGTCCCGATGCGCGTCTGAGAGGCGGTCGCTCTCGATCATTCCAAGCTGCCAGCCGAAACGGTATGAGCGGGACCGTCCGCGGCCGTGATGGCCGCGGCCGATGAAGCCGTCCAGCATGCCGTCCAGGATGTCGGATTCGTCGAACGTGGTGACGCCGTCGGTGCGGCCGGAACTGGTCTGCGCGGACATGTGAGCTTCCTTTCTCTCGATGACGGTATCGCGGGCCTCATGGCATGAGCGTGATGTTCCATCTGGTACCGGCGCCTTCGGCACGCGCCAGCACCCCGCCCGCGAGATGGGTCAGGTGTTGCGCGAAGCTCAGCCCGGCACCGCCAGGCCTCGGGCCGTCGAAGCCCCGCCCGTCATCGGCGACGCTGAGGCGTGGAGCGCCGCCACTCTGGTCGCCCGGCGACAGGCTGACGCTGATGTGGCCGCCGTCCCGGCCCTCGAAGGCATGCTCGATCGCGTTCGTCACCAGCTCGTTCACCGCGACCCCGATCCGGACGGCGCGATCG
>CAXTPV010000221.1:0-4210 GCA_964246135.1 uncultured Acetobacteraceae bacterium
GGTGAAGACACCGCGTCGGGGACCTGTCCGCCCGCCTCGGGTCTGGCCAGCGCCCCTCTCGCCTACCCCGCCTCCCACAACCCCGCGTCCCACCTGGCCGCGGCCCTGCACGGCGGCGCCTTCGGCGTCGTGACGTTCGACGCCAGGCTCGCGGTCCTGTTCGTCAACAATCCGCTCGCATCCATGCTGAGGCTGCCCGCGCTGGAGCCGGCCGGTCTCGAGGTGATCGAGCTGCTGGAGAGCGGCGGCTTGCTGCCGGACCCCGCCGTGCAGCGCATCCACGAGGCCTGCCTGCGCGCCGTCGCGACCGGGCTTGAACAATCGGGCACCTTCACCGTCCCGGCCGGCGAAGCGGTCCGGTCCTTCGCCTTGCGGATCGTCCACCTCCGGGACGAGCACTGGATGGCTTCGTTCGACGAGGTGACGGCGCGCCGTGCCGAGACCGACAGCGCGCTTGAGCTCGCGATGTGCGATCCGCTGACCGGCCTGCCCAACCGGCAATTGTTCAGCCGGCGCGTCGAGGTGGCGCTCGCCGACACCACCCGGACCGCCGACGCCGCCGGGCCGGGCGAGGGGATCGGCCCGACTGTGATCATGGTCGATCTCGACCGCTTCAAGGCGGTCAACGACACCCTCGGCCATCAGGTGGGCGACGGCTTGCTGCGCCTCGCGGCCAAGCGCCTGCGCGCGGTGCTGCGACGCGACGACGTGGTGGCGCGGCTAGGCGGCGACGAGTTCGCGCTGCTGCTCGCGCCGGTGTCCAACATCGCCGCGCTGGAGCACCTGGCCAAGCGGGTCGTCGACATGGTCAGCCGGCCATATCTGGTCGACGGCCACCTGCTGACGATCGGCGCCAGCGTCGGCGTCGCGATCGCCCCCGCCGACGGCCGCACCGAGGCGCAGCTGCTCCGCGGAGCCGACCTCGCGCTCTATGACGCCAAGATGTCGGGCCGTGGCACCGCGCGCTTCTTCCGCCCCGAGCTCGACGCCCGCGCCTCGGCGCGCCGGCTCCTTGAGATCGATCTCCGCCGCGCCCTCGCACTGCGCGAATTCGAGCTTCACTATCAGCCCCAGGTCAACCTCGAATCAGGCGTGATCGTCGGCTTCGAGGCGCTGCTGCGCTGGCGTCATCCCGTCCGTGGCCTGGTGCCACCGAACGACTTCATCCCGCTCGCCGAGGAGATCGGCCTGATCCTCCCGCTCGGCGAGTGGGTGCTGCGCGAGGCCTGCCGCGAGGCCACGCGCTGGCCAGATGAGGTCGCGGTCGCGGTCAACGTCTCCTCGCACCAGTTCGAGGATTGCGAACGGCTGGTCCGGACCGTCCGAAATGCGCTCGAGAGCACCGGCCTCGACGGCAGCCGGCTCGAGATCGAGATCACCGAGAGCGTGCTGCTGCGTCATGATGTGGCGGTGCTCGCCGCCCTGCACGAGCTGCGCGCGCTCGCCGTGCGGATCGCGATGGACGATTTCGGCACCGGCTACTCGTCGCTCAGCCAGCTGCACAGCTTCCCGTTCGACAAGATCAAGATCGATCGCTCCTTCGTGCGGGACAGCGGCGACATCGCGGGCCAGAACGCGATCATCCGCGCGATCACCGCACTCGGCGTGTCGCTCGGCATGTCGACGATCGCCGAGGGCGTGGAAACCGCCGAGCAGCTCGCCCGCATCCGCACCGAGGGCTGCGGTTCGGTGCAAGGCTACCTGTTCAGCCGCCCGGTGCCGCCCGACCAGATCGATCGGCTGCTGGTCGAGGTCCGCGCGCCATCGTCCAGTCTCCCGCAACCTGTCACCACGCCCTAAACCCGCCGGTCGAAAGGATCGCCATCATGACGCAGCTCCACCGCATCCTCTATTGCAGCCGCAACCTGATCGGGGACGCCGTCGAGGTCGAAATCCGGCGTATCCTAGACGCCTCGCGCCGCAACAACGCGGGCGACGGCATCACCGGCGGCCTGTTCTACAGCGACGGCTGCTTTGCCCAGGTGCTGGAAGGGCCGGCCGACGCGATCGAGGCCACGTTCGAGCGCATCCAGTGCGACGAGCGCCATGGCGAGGTGACGGTGCTGCAATCAGGCCCGATCACGGCGCGCGACTTTCCCGAGTGGTCGATGGCGTTTGCCGGCGAGGGAAGCGGGACCGCCGCCGCTGATCGAGCGTCGGCCGCCCTGGCCAGCCGGTCACCGGCCGCGGAAGGCGTGCTGGAACTCCTTCGCTCCGTCGTGACCAGGGAGACGGAGTGGCTTGGCGCCCCGGCCGCCTGATATCAACGGCACTGACCATCGGCTCGTAAGGAAAAGGCTGGGCTCTGCCCAGACCCGCCAAAGGCCGAGGCCTTTGGAAACCGTTTTTTAGGTGATTGGATTCTCAAGGCTCCGCCTTGAGCGGAGTCCAGAGGCAGCGCCTCTGGCCTTCTGCCCCGATCGGTCAGACCCGGAGATCGCTGCTATGATCCCGGCCGCCGCGGCCGTCAGCCATGGCCAGAAAACCCGCAGGCCGACCCGATTTGTTTTGCAGCGCGGAATAGTTAAAAGAGCGCGGTGTGCACCGTCGTATTCCTCCTGCGGCCCGGCTCGGCGTGGCCGCTCCTGTTCGGCGCCAACCGGGACGAGCGGCTCGATCGTCCCTGGAAGCCCCCCGCCGCGCACTGGCCTGACCAGCCGGACGTGATCGGCGGCAAGGACGTGCCGGGTGGTGGAACCTGGAAGGCGATCAACCGCGCCGGCGTCGTCGCCGTGGTCCTGAACCGGGTCGGCTCGCTCGGGCCGGCGCCGAACAAGCGCAGTCGCGGCGAGCTGCCGCTGCTGGCGCTCACCGCCGACACCGCGAGGGCGGCGGCGCAGCAGATCGCCGAGATCGAGGCGGCGCAGTGGCGCTCTTTCAACATGGTCGTCGCCGACCGCGACGAGGCCTGGTTCCTGCGCGGCCTCGGCTACGGCCATCCCGAGATGCACGGCTTCGAACCGGGCCTGCACATGCTGGCCGCCGGCGAGCCCGACGACCCGCACACGCCCCGGGTGGCGCGCCATTTGCCGCGGTTCGAGCGCGCCCCGGTGCCCGAACCGCCGGATTGGGGCGAGTGGCCGAGCCTGATGTCCGACCGCTCGCTTCCCGCCGGCAGCGAGATGAACATCCCGCCACGCACCGGCTTTGGCACGTCATCCTCGTCGCTGCTCGGCGTGCCGGACGCCGGCTCGTCGCGAGGCCCGCACTGGCTGTTCACCGCCGGCCCCCCGGACCGGGCCCGATTCGAGGAGGTGGCGTTCTAGCCGCCGCCTCAGGCTCCGACCGATTCTGCCCCGCGGCCTCAACGCTGCTATAGGGGCGATAGTCCCGATCGCGAAAGAAACCCAAAGTCATGGCGCGTCGCCGGCAGCTTTACGAGGGCAAGGCCAAGATCCTGTTCGAGGGTCCCGAGCCCGGAACGCTCGTGCAGTATTTCAAGGATGACGCGACCGCCGGCAATGGCGCCAAATCGGGCGTGATCACCGGCAAGGGCGTGCTCAACAACCGGATCAGCGAGCACCTGATGCTGCGGCTGGCCGAGATCGGCGTCCCGACCCACTTCGTCCGCCGCCTCAACATGCGCGAGCAGCTCATACGCGAGGTCGAGATCGTCCCGCTCGAGGTGATCGTGCGCAACGTCGCCGCCGGCAGCCTCAGCAAGCGCCTCGGCATCCCGGAAGGCACCCGCCTGCCGCGCTCGATCATCGAGTACTGCTACAAGAACGACGCGCTCGGCGACCCGATGGTGGCCGAGGAGCACATCACCGCGTTCGGCTGGGCCAGCACCGCCGACATGGACGACATCGTCTCCATGACGCTGCGGATCAACGACTTCCTGTCCGGCCTGTTCCTCGGCATCGGCATCACCCTGGTCGACTTCAAGCTCGAGTTCGGCCGCCTGTGGGAGAACGACGACATGCGCATCGTTCTCGCCGACGAGATCAGCCCCGACAACTGCCGCCTGTGGGACGCGAAAACCAGCGAGAAGCTCGACAAGGACCGCTTCCGCCGCGACCTCGGCCGGGTCGAGGAGGCCTATCAGGAGGTCGCCAAGCGTCTCGGCATCCTCCCCGAATCCGGCAACGCCGACCTCAGGGGCCCCGAGGTCGTGCAGTGAGGGCGGTCGTGACCATCATGCTGCGCGACGGCGTGCTCGACCCGCAGGGCCAGGCGATCCGCCAGGCGCTGCACGGCCTCGGCTACGACG
>CAXTPV010000222.1:0-4205 GCA_964246135.1 uncultured Acetobacteraceae bacterium
ATGCGCGACCCTGACCGGCACCGGCGGGTGGCTGTAATGCACCAGCGCGTAGAGCGGGTCGGGCGTCAGCGTGCCGGCGTTGTCGCGGCTGAGGCGGGTGAGCGCCGATACCATCGGCTCGGCGCCGACCTGACGCCTGGCATAATCGTCGGCCTGGAACTCGTGCCGGCGCGAGACCCAGTTCGACACCGGCGCGCTGATCGGCCCCAGCAGCCCGAGCAGCAGGTTCGCCGCGATCAGCGCCACCGCCTCGTCGTGGTGATGGAACCCGAACCCAGCCGTCAGCCAGGGCTGCCGGCAGAGCCAGCCGATCGCCGCCAGTACGACCAGCAGCGTCGCCGCGCCGCGCAGCAGGCCATGGAGCACGTGCCGGTGCTTGAAGTGTCCGAGCTCGTGAGCGACCACGGCCTCGATCTCGTCTGGCGTCTGGGTCGCGAGCAGGGTGTCGAACAGCACGATCCGCTTGCTGCGGCCAAAGCCGATGAAGAACGCGTTGCCGTGGCTCGACCGCCTCGACGCGTCCATCGTGAACAGGCCCGACGAGCGGAAGCCGCAGCGCGCCAGCAGCGCCTCGATCCGCGAGGCCAACGCGGCGTCGCCGAGCGGCTCGAACCGGTTGAACATCGGCGCGATCAGCCGCGTGTAGAGCGTCGGGGCGGCCAGCATCAGCACCACGGCGCCGGCCCAGACCCAGAGCCACCACAGGCCCGACGCGTGACGCATCACCGCGAACAGCCCGGCCAGCAGCGGCAGGCCGATCACCGCGGCGAGCGCCGCCTGCCGCAGCCGGTCGGTCAGGAACAGTCGGGGCGAGCTGCGGTTAAAGCCGAAGCGCTGCTCCAGCACCAGCGTCCCGTAGGCGGCGAGCGGCAGCCCCGCGAGCGATGACAGAGCCGTCATCGCCGCCAGCAGAGCGACATCGCGCCCGATCGACGGCGGCATCCGCGCATCGAGCCCGCTTGCGAGCAGGTCCACCCCGCCCAGCACCCAGAACAGCGTCACCGCGAGGTCGACGAGCCCGGCCACGACGCCGAGCTGCACCTTGGCGACCGTGTAGTCGGCGGCGCGCCGATGCTCGTCCCGCGTCACCATCGCCGCGAAGTCAGGCGGCACCGCGTCGCGATGACGCCGCGCCGCGCTCGCCTGTCGCCAGGCGAGCCAGCCCGACAGCGCCCCCCCCAGCAGGGTGCCGAGCAGGAAGCCGAGGAGGAGTGCGGGCATGCGAGGTTCCGGCGACACCCCGCCGGTCCGGACCCGGCGGCAGGGGCTTTTTACCCGCCCAGACTTGATGCAGCCGCAAGACGCTGGCAAGGCGCGTTCACCGGGACGCGGCGTGACCAGGCGGCGCGGCCGGACGCTTGACCCGCGCAAGCACGTAGAGGGCGGGGATCAGGTTCGTGCTGAGCAGCGCGCTCCAGATGCTGCCGCCAGAGATCACGACCGCCAGGCCCTGTTCAGGCGCGGCGCCCACCCCGAAACCGAGCGCCGTCGGCAGCAGGCCGAGGATGGCGGTGGCACTGGTGAGCAGGATTGGACGAAAGCGCACGTCGATCGCCTCCGACACGGCCTGCTCGGGCGTCATCCCGCCGGCCTCGTTGCGCCGCGCGCGATCCAGCAGGACGATGCCGTGGTTCAGGCTTACCGGACAGGCCGGGCGCCAGCGCCGCGCCGGCGGTAAGCGCGACCGGGATGCCGCCATTGGGTTCGGCCAGGCCGAGCGTGCCGGACACCATCACCGGAACCGGAGCGCCACCATTGGCGGGGGTGAAAAAGCCCGCGGTCCCGGTCCGCAGATCATCGACATCGGGAGGGAAGAAGACGCCTCTCAGCCAGGATCGGGCGGGCGGCTGTATTGTCGCCACCGACGACCCCGGCGCCACCAGGTCACCGTTGGCCGCGGTAACGCTCTGCACCACCCCCGCCGCCGGACTCGAAAGCGTGTCTGCCTGCCGGATACGCTCGAGGTTCGCCCGCGCGACCGCGACCTGCGAGGCTGCGCCCGCGAGCGTGCCGCTGGCCTGCACGACGATCTGGTTCGTCGAGAGATGCTGTCGCAGCTTGGCTTGTTCGGCCGACAGGATCGCGGTGTCGGCGCGACGTGCCGCCTCCGCGCTGGCGAGCGCCGCGTCCGCCTGCGCCGCCGCGTCGGCGATCTGCGGACCGGTCAGGCGCGCGATCGCCTGGCCGAAAGCGACAATCTGGCCCGGCAGCACGGTCAGCCCGGCGACCGTGCCGGATGCCGCGGCGGTGATGGTGATCAGGCCGCTCGATTGCACGGTCGCGAAGCCATCGAGCCGCGGCAATACCCTCGCCGCGACCGCGGGAACCCAGTCGCCCAGGGCGGCAAGAGCTGGGCCTCGGCGAGCGCGCAGCCGAATACCGAGAGGATGGATGCGCGGCCGCGCGGACGGTCCGCCCAGGGCGTCACAGGTCGCTCCAGACCAGGCCGCGCCCGGCCAGGGCGGTCCGGGTCGAGGGACTGGACAGGACCGTGAACTCCTCCGCATGGCCGTAGCCCGGCATCAGACGGTCCAGCAGGACGTCGCGGGACGTTGCGGGATGAAAATAGATCTCGCTCGTCCCGGACGGCAGGTGCTCCAGCAGCACCCGCACCCGCGCCGCCGTCATCGCGCCGCTCCAGGCCAGCCCAAAGCAGTGGTCGGTGGTGAGCATCCCTGCCGCACGCACCTGCCGCCGCAGCAGCCGCGTCCAGGCGTGCAACGCCCGATCTCCTAACCCGGCCCGAGTACCGCACGCGGCCAGCGTCGCGGGAGGTTCGGCGGGCACGCGCACCGCACGCAGGCCGAACGCGCGGCCGATCCGCAGCAGCAGCCCACCGACGGTCGGGTGCAGGTGCATGTGCTTGTGCGCGTTGGCATGGTCGAGCGCGAGCCCGGTCGCGGCGAACGTCTCGAATTGCGCCCGTATCTCGTCGGCGAGCTGACGGCGGACGCGAGGCCGGAAGAAGTAGTCGATCCCGAGCCGGCCCTGGCCGGACGGAAACCAGTTGGTCGCGCTGTCGGTCAGGTCCGGGATTCGCACATGCGGCAGGGTGGCGTCGCCCTCGATCACCACCAGGTGCAATCCAACCCGAAGCTGCGGCAGCCGCCTCGCGCGCTCGATCGCGTCCTGCGCCGCGGGTGCCGCGACCATCAGGCTCGCGGTGGTCAGGACGCCATCGCGGCAAGCACGCTCGATGCCCTCGTTGACGCTCTCCGAAAGCCCGAAATCATCCGCCGAAATAATGACCCGGCGTCGGCGACCAGGAGGGGTTCCAAGGGCCCCCGGCCCCTGGTGGGTCGAGAGCATCGTGCGAACCACGCCCTTCGCGTGACGCCCTGGCCTTTCCCTAGGCCGCGCGACGTTCCCGCAGGAACTGGAAGAACTCGACGCCCTCCCGCAGCCGCCGCCGCATCATCTGCGGCGAGGTGACCATCTCGCCGACGATCGACGCGATCTTTGGCGCCCGGAAGTAGAACTTCCGGTAGAACGTCTCGACGCTGTCGTGGATCTCGGTATGCGACAGGTGTGGATACTGCAACGGCGCGATCTGCACGCCGTGCTCGTCGATCAGCTCGGCGTTGTCGGCGTCGAACCAGCCATTCTCGGTCGCCTGCTTGTGCAGGAACGTGCCCGGATAGGGTGCCGCGAGCGAGACCTGCAGCGTGTGCGGGTTGATCTCGGTCGCGAACCGGATCGTCTCCTGGATCGTCTCCTTGGTCTCGCCCGGCAGCCCCAGGATGAAGGTGCCATGTATCTTGATGCCGAGTTCGTGGCAGTTCTTGGTGAACTCGCGCGCGACGTCGATCCGCATGCCCTTCTTGATGTTGACCAGGATCTGCTGGTTGCCGGTCTCGTAGCCGACCAGCAACAGCCGCAGCCCGTTGTCGCGCAGCACCTTGAGCGTCTCGCGCGGCACGTTCGCCTTGGCGTTGCACGACCAGGTGACGCCCATGCGGCCGAGCTCGCGGGCGATCGCCTCGGCGCGCGGCAGATCGTCGGTGAAGGTGTCGTCGTCGAAGAAGATCTCGCGGGTCTGCGGGAAAGCCGATTGGATGTAGGCGATCTCGGCCGCGACATGAGCAGGCGAGCGGGTGCGGTAGCGATGGCCGCCGACCGTCTGCGGCCACAGGCAGAAGGTGCAGCGGCTCTTGCAGCCGCGCCCGGTGTAGATCGAGAGGTAGGGGTGCTGCAGGTTGCCGATG
>CAXTPV010000223.1:0-4200 GCA_964246135.1 uncultured Acetobacteraceae bacterium
GATACGGTTCGCGGCCGCGGTCGGAGGGCGCGCGGGCGACGCAGCGCTCGGCGGCGAGCAGCACCAGCGGCGCCGCCAGCAGCGCGGCCGCGTGTCCGGTCGTGAAGTCCGGGGCGAGTTCCACCAGCAGGCCGCCGAGCAGCGCCGTGCGGGCGAGGCCGATATCGCCGAGCAGGCGCCAGGTGAGAATGCCGGCGGCGGTCTGCATCAGCACGCGGGCGGCGAGCACGAGATGGCCGGCCTCGCGGGCGATGCCGATCGGCAGCACCAGGGCGACACGGCCGAGGCCGTGCGCGTGCAGGAACGATGCGACCAGGTCGAGCGTGCCGTGCGCGCCAAAGCCGAACAGGACCGGCGCGGCGGCGAGGACGGGGACGAGGAACAGCAGCGATCGTTCGAGCGGCCGGCCACCCTGCCCTGTTGGCGCGCTCTGCCCTGTTGGTGCGACCTGCCTCGCTGGCAAGCCCGTTGGAGTCGGAAGGCTCAGACGCGTCGTTCGGTCACGAATTTCGGGGTGAGATAGGGCACGATCGCTTCCGAGCCGCCCTCCGAGCCGTAGCCGCTGTCGCGCACGCCGCCGAACGGGGTTTCCGGCAGCGACAGGCCGGCGTGATTGATCGAGACCATGCCGGCGTCGATGCGGTCGCCGAGATCGGCGACGCGGGCGCTCGACCCGGCAAAGGCGTAAGCGGCGAGGCCGACCGGCAGGCGATTGGCCTCGTCGATCGCCTCGTCGAGGTCGGCGACCGCCATCACCAGGGCGATCGGTCCGAACGGCTCCTCGTGCATCGCCCGCATCGCGGGCGTCATGCCGGTCAGCACGGTGGGCTCGAAGAAGTTGCCCTTGTTGCCGATGCGGTGGCCGCCGGTTGCAAGCAACGCGCCGCGCGCGACCGCGTCGGCGACCAGGGAGTCCACGGCGTCGAGGCGGCGGCCGGAGACCAGCGGACCCATCTCGACGCCATCTTCCAGGCCGTTGCCGACCCTGGTCGCGGCGAACTCGGCGGTGAAGCGCTCGACGAAGCGGTCATGCACGCGCGACTGCACCAGGAAGCGGGTCGGCGCGATGCAGACCTGCCCGGCGTTGCGGCGCTTGGCGACGACCATGGCGGACGCGGCGCTGTCGATGTCGGCGTCGTCCATCACGATCACCGGGGCGTGACCGCCAAGCTCCATCGTCGCCCGCTTCATGTGCAGCCCGGCCAGGGCGGCGAGCTGCTTGCCGACCGGGATCGAGCCGGTGAACGAGATCTTCCGGATCACCTTGTGCGGGATAAGGTGTGCCGAGATTTCGGCGGGCGAGCCAAGCACGAGGTTGGCGACGCCCGGCGGCAGGCCGGCATCTTGCAGCGCGTGGAACAACTCGGCCGGGGAGCCGGGCGTGTCTTCGGGCGCCTTGACGATGATCGAGCAACCGGCGGCGAGTGCGGCGCCGAGCTTGCGGGCGATCTGGTTGATCGGGAAGTTCCAGGGCGTGAAGGCGGCGACGGGACCGACCGGTTCGGGCATCACGAGTTGGCGTATGCCGACGGCGCGGGCGGGAATGACGCGGCCGTAGGCGCGGCGGCCCTCCTCGGCGAACCAGTCGAGCGTGTCGGCGGCGCCGAGTGTCTCCGCCCGCGACTCGGCGAGCGGCTTGCCCTGCTCCTCGGTCATGACGCGGGCGATGGCCTCGACACGCTGGCGCAGCAGCGACGCGGCCTGGCGGAGAATGCCAGAGCGGGCATGCGCCGAGGTGGCGCGCCAGGTCGCGAACCCCTGGTCGGCCGCATCGAGGGCGAGATCGAGGTCGGCGATGCCGGCATGCGCGGCCTCGCCGATGGTCTCGCCGGTGGCGGGATTGATGATCGGCAGGCGCTGGCCGGAGAGGGCGTCGCGCCAGATGCCGGCGATCAGGAGCTTTACGTCCGCGCGCATGTCGGGCTTTCCATCTGGTCCGGCGTGGTACGCACAAGGACCAGGGCGCTGCCCTGGACCCGGAAGGGGCTGGTGGGCCCCTTCACCCCATCACCTAGGTCAGCGGTAGCGCCAGCCGCCATGCCGGCGATAGCGGTTGGCCCAGTAGCGATGGCCGTCCCAGTAGCCATGGCCTCGGTAGAATCTCCCTAGGACCGGACCGCCGTTTGGACGACAGAGGCCGGCGGGCCCGCGATGGAAGCCGACACCACAGCCGCCCGCGGCCTCGGCTGATGAACCTAGGGTCAGGACGGCAACGACAGTCAGAAGCGCCAGCGTCATCTTCCTCATAGCAGGCTCTCCGGACAACTCTAGCCTTCAGGCAAACGCCCGCCGTCATCTTTCGTTCATTCCAGGTGTGGTGTCGACGCGGAGCCCACGCCAGTTCGGGCGCCACCGTATCCGGCTCGATTGGACTAAAGTAACGGGGTGAAGGGGCCGCCGGCCCCTTCCAGGTTCAGGGCGGCGCCCTGGTTTTTGCCAGCGTCCGGTCAGGCCAGCACGTCCTCGACGCGGAGCGGCAGGTGGCGGATGCGCTTGCCGGTGGCGTGGTGGACGGCGTTGGCGATCGCGGCGGCAACGCCGACGATCGGCAGTTCGCCGATGCCACGCGCGCCGAGCGGGTCGATCACGGTGTCGGGGAAGTCGAGCGCCTCGACGGTGATGTCGGGCACGTCGGCGTTCACCGGCACCAGGTAGTCCGAGATGTTGGCGTTGGTGTGGCGGCCGGTCGCGAGGTCGGGCACCGCTTCCTCCAGCAGGGCCTGGCCGATGCCGAACACGATGCCGCCGAGCAGCTGGCTGCGGCCGGTGGTGGCGTTGAGGATGCGGCCGCCATCGTAGACGCCGACGAAGCGCGACACCCGGATGGTGCCGAAATCGGGATCGACCCGAACCTCGGCGAACTGGGCGCCGAACGAGTGGCGCGACTTGATGTCGAAGTCGGGGCCGGGCTTGGCGCCGGCCTCGGCCTCGATCGAGGGCAAGTTGCGGGCGGCGAGCAGGGCGGCGATCGAGGCGCGGCCGCGCGGGCCGACGACGTCGCCGTCGGCCATATGGAGGTCGGACGGGGCGAGGCCGGACCAGGTCGGGCCGCCAGTCGCC
This sequence comes from uncultured Acetobacteraceae bacterium, assembly GCA_964246135.1. Classification (GTDB taxonomy): domain Bacteria; phylum Pseudomonadota; class Alphaproteobacteria; order Acetobacterales; family Acetobacteraceae; genus CAXTPV01. The sequence goes on from CAXTPV010000223.1 coordinate 3,061, forward strand.
AGGGCCAGGCCGAACAGGCGGGCGCGGACGCTGGCCGCCGCCATCAGCACCGCCGGGGTGACGCTGGCGGCGGTCATCGAGCCGCCGGAGACCGAGGCTGGCGGCAGGTCGGTGTCGCCGAGCTCGACCCGCACGCGGTGCATCGGCACGCCGAGCTCGGCTGCCGCGACCTGGGCCATGATGGTGTAGGTGCCGGTGCCGATGTCCTGGGTGGCGGATTGCACGACGATGGTGCCGTCGGCGAGCGCGCGGACGCGGGCGCTGTTGGGCATGCGGTTCGCGGGGTAGGTGGCGCTCGCCATGCCCCAGCCGACCAGCACGTGGCCGTCGCGCATCGAACCTGGTCCGGGGGTGCGCCGGCTCCAGCCGAACAGGGTGGCGCCGCGGGCGTAGCACTCGGCGAGGTGCTTGGAGGAGTACGGCTTGTCCTGGTTCTGATCGATGTCGGACTGGTTGCGCAGGCGCAGCGCGATCGGGTCGATCGCCAGCGCCACCGCGAGTTCGTCCATCGCGCTTTCGAGCGCGTAGACGCCGGACGCCTCGCCGGGTGCCCGCATGTAGGTCGGCAGGCCATAGGCGGTCGCAACCAGGCGGTGGGTGGTGGCGACGTTGTCGCAGGCATAGAGGTGCCGGGCGGCGAGCCCGACCGATTCGGCGAACTCGCCCAGGCTCGGGGCGCAGGTCTGGGTGACGCCGTCATGGCGGAGCGACAGCAGCCTGCCGTCGTGGCCGGCGCCGAGCCGCACCGACTGGCGGGTTTGCGGGCGGTAGCCGTTGCAGGTGTACATGTCCTCGCGGGTGAGTTCGAGGCGGACCGGGCGGCCGACCAGGCGCGCGGCCATCGCGGCGTAGGTGGTCGGCGGCCAGGCCTTGCCCTTGCTGCCGAAGCCGCCGCCGACATAGGGCGAGATCACCCGCACGTGGCTTTCGTCGAGGTCGAAGAAGGCGGCCAGCGTCTCGCGCGCGCCGGCGACGCCCTGGGTCGCGGTCCAGACGGTCAGGTGGTCGGCGTCCCAGCGGGCGATGGTCGCGTGGGGCTCCATCGGGTTGTGGAACTCGGGCGGGGTCTCGTAGACGGCCTCGACCTTGACCGGGGCCGAGGCGTAGGCGGCGTTAGGGTCGCCGCGCAGGCTGTCGGCC
>CAXTPV010000224.1:0-4169 GCA_964246135.1 uncultured Acetobacteraceae bacterium
GCATAGCTCAGTTGGTAGAGCAGCTGACTCTTAATCAGCGGGTCGTAGGTTCGAACCCTACTGCGCCCACCAAGGATTGCGGAGCACGCCCGCGGTCCTCCGAGAGATCACCGCCTGTGCGCGCCTCGCGGGCCAGGCTACAAGCCCGGCATGCCCGCGCCGGATGAGCCGAGGCCTACCACATCGTCCATGTGGACAATCTGCCCTCGATCGTGTCGACAGGCGGTCTGCTGTCTGACAGTCTGGTGATCGCCCGTCGGATCAGTCCGGTCGGCATCGGCATGTCCAAGCTCAAGGCGACGCGCCTGACCCTGCCGATCAACTGCCATCCGGGCACCTTCGTCGGCGATTACGTCCCGTTCTACTTCTGCCCGCGCTCGGTCATGCTGTTCATCATCCACAAGGGAAATCACCCGGGCCTCTCATACCAGGAGGGCCAGAAGCCCATCGTTCATCTCGAGTGCGACGTGAAGCAGGTCGTGGCGTGGGCCGAGGCGAGGCCGAAGCCCTGGGCGTTCACCTGCTCGAATGCCGCCTCGGTGTGGACGCCCCACCATACTGGTCTCGACAACCTCGGCGAGATCAACTGGGAGGCGGTCAATGCCCGGTTCTGGCGAGGCGAGGCCGAGGAGTGGAAGCAGGCGGAATTGCTGGTCCATCGCGGCGTCCCGTGGTACCTCGTGCGTAGAATCGGCGTCCTCGATCACGCAACAAGGGCGCGTGTCCTGGATGCGCTCGGCGACGCGGCGCATCGGCCCGTCGTCGCGATCAAACGGGATTGGTACTACTGAAGGGCCCTGACGGATGATCGAGTTCCGGCGTGGCAACCTGCTGGCGACCGAAGCAGAGGCTCTGGTGAACACGGTGAACTGCGTCGGTGTGATGGGCCGAGGCGTGGCCCTCCAGTTCCGGAAAGCCTTCCCGGAGAACTTCAGGGCTTACGAGGCTGCATGCGCCCGCAAGGAGTTGCAGCCCGGCTCGATGTTCGTCTTCGAGCATCAACACCTGACCCCACCCAGATACATCATCAACTTCCCCACCAAGAGGCACTGGAAGGGAAAGAGCCGTCTCGCGGACATCGAAGCAGGATTGATGGCGCTCGTGAGCACGCTCAGGGAGCGTGGCATCCGGTCGGTGGCCATTCCGCCCCTTGGCTGCGGCCTTGGTGGGCTCGACTGGCGCGATGTCGGTCCAATGATCGAGAGGGCGCTCGCCGCACTGCCGGACGTGCAGGTGTTCCTGTTCGAGCCCGGAGAGACGCCGGACGCCAGGTCGATGGCGCGAGTGCGTGCCGTGCCCTCGATGACGGCGGCGCGTGCCGTGCTTCTCGGATTGATGGAGCGCTACCTGGTCGGTCTCGCGGAACCGTTTGTGACGCTGCTCGAGCTGCATAAGCTGATGTATTTCATGCAGGAGAGCGGCGAGGTTCTGAGCCTGCGATACACGAAGGGGCCTCATGGGCCGTATGCCGAGAACCTGAGGCACGAGCTCAACGAGATCGAGGGACACTTCATCAGCGGCTATGCCGATGGCGGGGATGATCCAAGGAAGGAGATCGAACTCATCCCCGGCGCGCTCGCCGACTCAGCCGCCTTCCTTGAGGATCATCCAGAAACCCGTGAGCGCTTTGACCGGGTGGTCGAGCTCGTCAGCGGCTTTGAGACCTCGCACGGAATGGAGCTCCTCTCGACGGTTCACTGGGTCGTCACCCGCGAGGGTGCCATCACCGTGATCGATGCCGTCGCACGAACGCATGCCTGGAACGCGCGTAAGCGACGTTTCGCGTCCGACCAGATCCGCATCGCGTTCGACGCGCTGACCGCTCGTGGCTGGCTGGCCATGCCGCAGCATGGACCAGTTTGAAGGCATCACATCACGTCGCCCGCCTCAACCACCGCCCAAACCACGCCAGCGTCCGCGCCTTCGCATCCGCCCGATCCCCCGCGTCGTGCAGCTCGTGCCCCTGTCCCGGATACACCACGAACTCGGTCGGCACGCCGAGCGTGTTGAGCGCGTGCCAGAACTCCTGGGTCTGCGGCATCGGGCATTCGAGGTCGCGGTCGCCGACATACTCGAAGGTCGGCGTGCGCACCCGCGTAATGAAGCTGATCGGCGATGACCGCGCGTAGCTCTTCGGATCGTCATAGACCGACGCGCCAAAGAACGGGATCATCCAGCGATCGATGCCGTTCTCGCCGTAATAGGACAGCCAGTCCGACACCCCCGCCCCGGCGACCGCGGCCTTGAAGCGGTCGGTCTGCGTCACCGCCCACATCGTCATGTAGCCGCCATAGCTGTAGCCGGTCAAGCCGAGCAGATCCGGGCTGATCGGCGCGGTGGCGATCGCCTTGTCGACGCCGCGCAGGATGTCGCGCAGATCGCCGTAGCCGAAATCGCGCACGTTCGCCTGGGTGAACGCCTCGCCCTGGCCGAAGCTGCCGCGCGGGTTCGGCAGGAACACGTCATAGCCGGCGTCGAGCAGCCAGCCGATCCGGCGCTCGGTGACGTAGGACGGCGTCTCGGCGGCGCTCGGACCGCCATGCACCATCGTGATCATCGCCTGGTTGTCGGCGTTGACCGCGTTCGCCGGCTGCAGCAGCCAGCCCTGCACGTCGAACCCGTCGCTCCTCCAGGTGAGGCTGCGCGCGTAGACGCGGGGCGGCAGCCCGGCATTGACCCGGGTCAGGTCGTGCCATCGCCCGATCGGCCCCGCTTGCAGCTCCGGCGGCGTCGCGAAATCCTCGTGGATCGCGGCACTGGTGCCGGCGGCGCAGGCGAGCGACAGCGACCACCCGCCGGTGGTGAGCGTCTCCGGCCCCGACCAGACCGGGTGGCCGGCCGCGTGCCCGCCGAGCGGCAGGATCTCGGTGTCGGCGCCGTGCAGCGCGGTCGCGGTCAGGCCGTCACCGCAGCGCCAGGTCAGCGCCGTGACGCTGGCCTTGAAGCCCGGCGTCAAATTGACCGGACGGCCCGGTGCGTCCAGCCCCAGCCGGAACGCGTCCCCGCCGGTCGAGCCGAAATCGCTCATGATGCCGCCGATGAACGCGACGTCCCTGCCATCGGGCGACACCACCGGCGAGGCGAGCTGCTCGCGCGGCGGCGGCGTGAAGATCACCTTGGCGGCGCCGTCGCGCACGCTCCAGAGCTGCGCGATCCACCAGTTGTTGTCGCCGTTGCCATGCGCGGCGGTGGCGATGAAGCCGGCGCCATGCGGCCGCCAGTCATACTCGTAGACATAGAGGTCGGGCGGCGAGGCGAAGCTCAGCTGGCCATCGTGAACGACCCCGATGCGCTGCTCGTCGGCCGACACCCCGACCTCGCCCGCGAGCGCCGCCCCCGCCTTGATCGCGCCGATTTCCTTGTGCGCGCCGGCGACCGCCAGCACCGCGAGCGTGCCGTCCGGGCCATAGCGCAGGCCGCCAAGCGTGCCCTGGAACTTCAGCGTCTGGGTAAGCCCGGTGCCGTCGGCGCCCACCTGCTCCAGATAGCTCGCGCCATCGTTCGGCTGCTTCAGCACAAACGCGAAATGCCTGCCATCGGTCGCGAACGCGAGGTCGCTCGGCTTGCAGGCCGGGCCGGCCGGGCAGGGGAGCGCGATCGGGATGGCGGCGCCGCCATCGGTCGGGCGAAGCATCACGTGGTCGGTCGGCTCGTCGCCGTCGCGCGCCGGCTCGTCGTGCTCGATCGTCGCGATCCTGCCGCCATCGGGCGACAGCGCGAGCTCGTCGAACAGGTGGACGGCACGACCGGCGGCCCACGCCGGCGAGGCGAGCAGCAGGACGGTGGTGAGGAGGCCGGTCCGAACGGGTGTGATCATGCCGGAACTAGGGCCGGCTTTGCCCGCTCGCGTCAATCCGTGGCGTTGCCTTGGCCCCGGCGGCGGGCAGCAGGGTCAGGCGCGCGCGCGTCGTCGCGGCGTACGGCCCCAGGGTCACCGTCGCGATACGCTGCCAGCGTCGCGTAAAGTCGAGCAGGTGACGGCTGAACGGGTTGCCGCTCTGCCCGGTCGCGATCACGAAGCGGCTGCGGTCGAGATCGGCGAGATCGTAGGCGCCGCGGAACGCCGCACCATGCACCGCCTCGAACGACGCGCGGCCGGTGCCCTCGGCATCCACCGTCGAGGCGTCGCCGCCGACCGGCAGCACCGCCCGCCGCCACCAGCCGAGCAG
>CAXTPV010000225.1:0-4116 GCA_964246135.1 uncultured Acetobacteraceae bacterium
GGTCAAGGCGACGACGACGGAGGGGCTGGGGTTCACCGGCCGTGGCGAGGGGATCGCGGCGCAGGCCGCGGTGCTGGTGCTGGTGGCTTGAGGGTGGGCAGAGCTAGGAGAACGTCCGCGCCTTGGAGGATTCACTTCTCACCATTATCAGAGGCTTCGACGGCGGCGATGTGCACCATTTTTCCTGCTCGTTGAGTTCGTGCTGAGCTGGGGACTGATGGCTGTCCGAGAGGTCGATCGTGGCGACTTCCGATGAAGTTTATCGAAAATTTGGCGACGCCGCAGAAGCCACTGCGCTCATTGAAACCGAACTCGGCAATACACTTCTATCGCTTGTGGAAGATGATACTGGCACGCCACCTACTTCAAAGTTTGTGCATGCAATCAATCGGAAGACATTTGGAGAACTTCTCAATCGAGCAAAGAAATCGGCTCGTTTTGGCGAAAAGCGTATATCTGATCTTGAAAAGGCTTTAGACGAGCGCAATCGCCTATTTCATCATTTCTATCGACACCACAACATTCGAATAAGTTTTGACGATGGAAGGGCGATTATGTTGGCTGATCTTGACGTTATACATAGCACGTTTTTGACCGCCTATAGATCGCTCATGCTGGCAGCAGGAATAGATCTTGATGCTCCGCCTGAAGGCCCCATAGCTGTCACTGGTTACCTAAGAGCACTGTTTGATCGATTGCCGATCTAAATCGGTCTTGCTCAGTCCTGAGCGGGTTCAAGCGCTCGGGCAACGGCTTCTGGTTCGTGGTCGATGACGAGGAGGAGGGTGCGGGCGGCTTGTTCGGGGCGGCGACGGCCCTGCTCCCAGTCGCGCACCGCGTTGGGGCTGAAGCCGTAGCAGCGTGCGAACGCGATCTGGGTCAGGCCGCGGCGGCTGCGAATCGCCTTTACGTCCACATCGGCTGGCGGGTTCCAAACGCGGGCAGGCGAGCGCTTGGCCGTCAGGATGTCGGCCATCTCCTGCATGGCATCCAGGAACTCACTTGCGGGTGCTGGGTCGGCCACTGGCTTGCTCCTTCATGTTGACCAATTGCGCTTTCATCCTGTCGACGATCATGCGGGCACCGGCCTTCTCCGCCGGCGTCAGGTCCGACTTCTCGTTCTTGCCGTAGAGGGTGATCGCGACCACGGGGAGGTCGTCCGTTAGAACGTAGTAGACGACGCGGGCAGCACCCCGCTTGCCCCGAGACCCGAAGGCGAAGCGAAGCTTCCGGACCCCGCCGGTTCCGGGCATGACGACGCCGGCCAGAGGATTGCTTGCGAGCATATCGATCAGTTCGCTCCGCTCGTCACGCGACAAGAGCGCGTCAGCCCTCCTGGTGAAGATGGAGGTTTCCGCAACCGTCTGCACATAGCGGTGATACCGCATTGCGGTAGCAATGGCAAGTCATGGGGTCCAGGGCATCATGCCCTGGCGGGTCGAGGGGCGGAGCCCTTGCCTTCTGCTTGCTGGCCCGGGCCGAGTGCTCAGGCGGTGGCGAGGAGGCCGACGGTTTCAAGTTTGGCGCGTAGCGTGGGGGCGTCGAAGGGCTTGAAGATGTAGTCGGCGGCGCCGGCGGCCAGCGCGACCTGGACGAAGCCGACGTCGGTCTCGGTGGTGCAGAAGATGACGACCGGCTTGTCGCCGCCCGCGAGCTTGCGCAGCGCGCGCAGGAACTCAATGCCGGTCATCACCGGCATGTTCCAGTCGAGCAGGATCGCGTCGGGCATCGCGGCCTCGCAGTGCGCGATCGCGGGCACGCCGTCCTCGGCCTCGTGCACCGTGAAGCCGAAACCCTGCAGGAAGCGGCGGGCGATCTTGCGGACGACCGGACTGTCATCGACGAGCAGGAAGGTTGTCATGATGGATGCCTCAGGTCGGAATGGCGGCGCAGGAGACGCGGTTGCGCCCTTCCCGCTTGGCCCGGTAGAGCGCGCCGTCGACGCGCTCGATCCAGTCGGTCAGCATCTCGCCGGGATCAAAACAGGACAGGCCGACCGAGATCGTGATGCTGTCCGGCCACAGCAGCCGGTCCGGCGGCGGCGGCATCACCGCGATGGCATGGCGGATTTTCTCGGCGACGATCTCGCCGGTGACCGGCGAGGCGCCGTCGAGGATGATCGCGAACTCCTCGCCGCCGTAGCGCGCCAGGAAGTCCTGCTTGCGTATGGTCTGGCGCAACGTGGTCGCGACCAGGCGCAGCACCTCGTCGCCGGCCTGATGCCCAAGGGTGTCGTTGACGCGCTTGAAGTGGTCGATGTCGATCATCAGCAGGCAGAGATCGTCGCCGCTGTTCATCGCGTCGCCCGCCAACTGGCGCAGCTTGAGGTCGAACGCCTTGCGGTTCGAGGCGTTGGTCAGGCCGTCGGTGGTGGCCTCGCGCCTGGTCTCGTCGAGCATGCGCTGCAGCGACTCCACCTCGGTGGTGGAGCTTTCGAGGTGCTGGTTCAGCTGCTTGCTGCGGCCGGCGAGTGCCAGCGTTTCGGACACCAGGCTGTCGATCAGGACGGTCAGCTCGCGCAGGTCGGCGGCGAGCGACCCCTGGTTGCTGGCGGGGATTTCGGTATCGGCCTGCCCGCGGGCGGCGCTCACCAGGGCGATGAAGCCCCGCAGCTTGGCCTGGACCTTGCGCGAGGTGTCCCAGACCGACTGGTGATCCTCCAGCAGGTTGAAGAAGCGATGGTAGAGGTCGGTCAGCAGGTCGTCATCGATCGGCTGCCGGTTTGACACGTAGATGTCGAGCGTGCGTTTGAGCTCGACGTTGCGGCCGGTTGAGTACTCGTACCACACCGCGAAGTTCCTCGGCGTGGGGGTGACAGCGTGACGGCGCATGGCCGCCTGAGCGGCCTCCGCGAAGTCTGTTGCCAGTTCGGCCTGATCGACGAGCATCACCTGTTCCATGGGCGGTCGGCCACCAGGATGGCGCGTGCGGGTTAAGGCTTTACTGCGGCGGTGGCGGCAATCTGATGCGGGTGGCTTTGGGGAAGCGAGGCTGGGCTCTGCCCAGACCCGCCAAAGGCCGGGGGCCTTTGGAAACCGATTCGTTGAATAAATGGATTCTCAAGGCTTCGCCTTGAGCGGGTCCAGGGCGTCGCGCGAAACCACGCTACGCGTGACGCCTCTGGCCTTGCCTTAGTGAATGACGGCCACGGCGAAGCTCAGGAGGGCGTCGCCGGCGATGCTGCCGGCGGCGAAGACCTGCATGCCTTCCGGATGGCCCGCCGTCGCGCGGGTCCAGGCCAGGCGGCAGGCGAGGCCGGCGAGGATCGCGAACCCGGCCAGCGGCGAGTGCAGCAGCAGGCCGGTCGCGAACAGGATGCCGACCTGGCGCCTGGTGCCGCCGAGCGCCTGCAGCAGGGCGCCGGGGATGGCGGCGAGCAGCAGGGCGTGGGCGATGGCGGGGCTGCCGCCGGCGTGGATCGCGGCGACGAAGACGCGATCGACGGGCGCGACCTCGCCATGCGCGAAGTAGGACGGGAAGCTGACCGCGACCACGAGGCCCGCGACCACCAGCGCGAACATGGCGGCGAGGTATTGCTGCCATCGGCCCTCGCGCTCGAAGGCGGGATCGCTGCCCTCGCCGCGCAGCAGGAAGCCGGCCTTGAGGTCGCAGCCCATGTCGGCGAACGCCGGGCCGGTCGACGCGCTGAAGCCGGTGAGCAGCGCCAGCGGGGCCGACGGGAAGCCGATCATCAGCCCGACGGCGAGGCTGACCACCGCCACCGCGAAGGCGGGGAACCAGCCCGAATGCATGCCGGCGAGGCCGATGATCAGCTCGTGCAGCAGGGCGGCGAAGGCGGCGTAGAGCACAAACAGCACGAGCTCGCCGCGCCCCATGTCGTGCCAGAGGCCGCCCATCAGGGCGATCGCCGAGGCGATCAGCAGGTAGAGCACGGCGCCGGCGCCGAGCGTGCGGCCGATCGGGGTCGGGGCGTCGGCATCCTGTCCTTGGCGGTCGCGCTTTTCGGGGTCGCGGCGGTCGCGGAACGAGAACGCGACCTGGATCAGGGCGACCAGGCCGGCGCCGAGCATCATGCCCTGTGGGATGTGGGTGTGGCCGAGATCGCCGTTCGGCGCGAACGCGGATACGCCCGGGAGCATGGCGACGATGTGGGGG
>CAXTPV010000226.1:0-4087 GCA_964246135.1 uncultured Acetobacteraceae bacterium
ACCAGGGCGGGGGGGCCGACGCCGCGGGCCTCCTCGTCCACGACGGCGTGGATCTCGAGCCGCCCCTCTAGCGTGACGCCGGCGCGGCGGATGGCGCGCGCCACGGCGACGGCCGCCGCCACGCCCGACTTCATGTCAATCGCGCCGCGGCCGTAGACCCGCCGGCCGCGCACCTCGCCGCCGAACGGATCAACGGTCCACGCCGCGCGGTCGCCGACCGGCACGACGTCCACGTGGCCGCACAGGATCAGGCTGCGCTCCTCGGATCCCGGGAGCGTGCCGGTCAGGTTGGGGCGGCCAGGGAACACGTCGTAGCACTCTGTCTGCATCCCGATCTCGTCGAGCGTGCCCTGAAGCTGCCGTTGCAGCTCGGCCTCGCAGTTGATCGCTGGATCGGCCTCGAATTTCGGGTTCACCGTAGGGATGCGGACCAGTTGCCGCGTGAGGTCGTTCAGGAACGCCTCGTCGCGCCCAAGCTCGGCCTGTACAGCCGCGACTGCATCCGCCATCATCCGCGTCCTCACGCGCCGCTGGCGTAGGTGACGAGCCGGTCGAGGAAGCGCATGCACGTCTCAAGCTCGGCGACCTCGATCCACTCGTCGGCCGTGTGTGCCTGGGCGATGTCGCCCGGCCCGCAGATCGCGCTCGGGATGCCGGCGGCCTGGAACACGCCGGCTTCCGAGCCGTACGGCACGGTGCCGGTCGCGTTGCTGCCGGACAGGTGCTTGGCCAGCGCCTCGGCCGCACAATTCGACTGGGGGATGAGCGGCGGCACGTCGTAGACCCGGTCAGTGACGACCTGCGCGCCGGGATAGCGGGCGCGCATCGCGGGCAGGACGACCGCGTCGGCGTAGTCCCGCACCTCGCCCTCTACCGCCTCGACCGCGCCGGGCCGGGTGGCGCGGACGTCCCACTCGATGCTGCAATCGCCGGGGACGGCGTTGCGCGCGGTGCCGGCGCGCAGCACGCCGACGCTGACCGTGGTGTAGGGCGGATCGAACACGCCGACGCTGTCGGGGGCCGCGGCGCGCGCCTCGGCCCGGCGGCGCATCACCGCGACCAGGTCGGCGGCGTGGAACACCGCGTTCACGCCGAGGTCGGTGCGCGAGGAGTGGCAGGACAGGCCTTCCACCCGGGTCAATAGGCCGCAACTGCCCTTGTGGCCGTTCACCACGCCCATCCGGCTCGGCTCGCCCACCAGCGCCGCGGCGGGGCGCAGGCCCTGCGCCTGCATGTGCTCGATGATGCCGGGCACGCCGTAGCAGCCCACCTCCTCGTCGTAGGACAGGGCGAGGTGCACCGGCACGCGAAGCGGCGCGGCCCGCAGGCGCGGGGCGATGGCGAGCATGCAGGCGACGTAGCCCTTCATGTCCGCCGTGCCGCGGCCGTAGAGGCGGTCGCCCTCCAGGGTCAGTTGGAACGGGTCGTGTTGCCACGCCTGACCGTCCACCGGCACGACGTCGGTGTGTCCGCTCAGCAGGATGCCGGGCCGGTCCGCGGGGCCTATTGTGGCGAAGAGGTTCGCCTTGGTCCCGTCCGGGCTCGGCAGCACGGCGTGCTCGATCCCGTGCCGCGCCAGGTAGTCCCCGACCCAGCCGACCAGCGCGAGGTTGGAGTTGCGGCTGACCGTGTCAAAGGCGATGAGCGGGCCGAGGATCTCGATGGCGGAGCGGGTCAGGGGCGTCATGGGGCAACCTTCGTCGTCATGGGAGTAGGCCGGGGCTGGCGAGCGCGCACCGGTGCCGCGATGCGGCGGCAGACGGACTCGATCGCGGCGTACAGGCCGCCGGGGTAGGCCAGCAGGACGGCGATGATCAGCGCGCCGATGATGATCGGCCGCCAGGCGCCGAGATCGGCCGTCGCCTCGGCCAGGAAGGTGAGTCCGAACGAGGCGAGCAGCGCGCCGTAGATCGTCGCCCGGCCGCCGAGCAGGACCATGCTGAGCACCAGCGTGGTCAGCTCCATGCCGAACACGTCGGTTGAGGCGTTGCGGAAGTAGCCGCCGTAGAAGGCGCCCGCGATGCCCGTGAACAGCGCGCTGGCGGCGAGCGTGATCAGGCGCTGCCGGGCGAGCGAGATGCCGCGGCTGACGGCGTATTCCTCGTTGTCGCGCAGGGCCAAGACGCTGCGCCCGAGCGGGGAGCGCACGAAGCCGCGCAGGAATAGCGTGCTGCAGGCGAGCAGCATCAGCGCGATGTAGTAGTATCCGAGCTTGGCGTCGCGCACCATGTTGTGGCCGGGGATCGCGAGGAGCGGGACGCGCACGAGGCCCGAGTTGCCGCCGGTGACGCCGGACTCGCTGATGATGATCTGGAGCACGAGCTGGCTGAAGGCGAAGCTCACCAGGACGATGTAGATCCCCTTCAGCCGCAGGATCGGCACCGCGATGATCGCCGCCGCCAGCACCGCCGCGCCCCCTCCGGCGAGCAGGGCGAGCCAAGGGTTGACGCCCGCCAGCTTGGTGAGCAGCCCGTAGGTGTAGAGGCCGATGCCGAACAGCGCGAGGTGGCCGAAGTTGAAGATGCCCGCGTAGCCCAGGCTGAGATCCCAGCTCGACGCCACGATGCCGTAAACGAACACCATGATGAGCAGGTGTCGCAAGTAGACGTCGCGCACGAAGGCCGGCAGCACGGCGAGCACGGCCAATCCCGCCGCCATGGCGGCAAGCTCCCGCAGGGCGCCGCCGCGGCTCAGGCGAGGCTCCGCGCGCGGCGCACGAACAGCCCCTCGGGCCGGATCATCAGCACCGCGATCAGCACCACGAACAGCAGCGTCGGCGTCCAGTAGAAGCCGATGGCGTAGGTGCTGACCGCCTCGAACAAACCGATCAGGTAGGCGGCCAGGATCGGGCCGGTGATGTTGGCGACGCCGCCGAAGATGACGACCACCAGCGCCTTGGAGAGCGGTTCCGTGCCCATCGTCGGCGACATGAACTTGAAGCCACCGAAGAACACACCGGCCAGCCCGGCGAGCGCCGCCGACAGCCCGAAGGCCAGCGCGTAGAGCGCGGTGACAGGGATGCCGACCAGGTGGCACGCGTCCTCGTTCTGCGCCACCGCGCGCAGCGCCAGCCCCAGCCGCATACGGTTGAGGAACAGCCAGAGTGCGGTGAGGATGACCGGCGTCATCACGATGATCGCGAGCTGGTGGGCGGAGACGCCGACGCCGAGCACGTCCACCGTGCCCGCGACCAGCGGCGGCAGGGCCTTCGGCCGCGGTCCCCAGACGAGCTGCGTGCCGTTTTGCAGGATGGAGGAGGCGGCGAGCGTGGTGATGACCGCGACCAGCACGATGTCCTGGCGGCCGATGAAGGGGCGCACCACGCTCGCTTGCAGCGCGAAGCCGATCGCGGCCATGGCGAGCAGCGCGAGCGGCAGGGACACCGCGAGCGGCAGCCCGAGCGCCGCCGGGTCGGCGAGCTGCCAGGCGATGTAGGCGCCGAGCGTCATGAGCACGCCGTGGCAGAAGTTGAACACGCCGATGGTGGTCCACACCAGCGCCAGCCCAACCGCCATCACCGCGTAGAGCGATCCTTGGAACAGCGCGCTCACGAGGATCTCGACGGCGAGGGTCACTCCGCCGGCTCCGTCCGCGTGCCGAAATACATCTCCATGATCGCCTCGTGGTTCATCGCCTCCCCCGGCCGGATCTCCGCGGCCACCTCGCCGTGGTTGACGAGGTAGAGGTGCTCGGCGAGGTCGAGCAGGAACTCGACGTCCTGCTCCACCACCACCAGCAGCACGCCGGCCTCGGAGATGCGCCGGATGGCGGCGCAGAGCTCGTCCTTCAGCCGCGGGGCGAGGCCGAGCGTCGGCTCGTCCAGGATCAGCAGCCGCGGGTGGCCCATGAGCGCGACCGCGATGGAGACCATCTGCCGCTCGCCACCGGATAAGGTGCGCACGGGCTGGTGCCACCGCTCCCGCAGCTTCGGGAAGAGGGCGGCGACGCGCTCGGCGTTGCGCGCTTCCTCGGGGCGCGCGCGGGCCGGCCAGGCGCCCAGGCGCAGCGTCTCGCGGATGGTCAGGTCGGGGAACAGCCGGTTGCCCTGGGGCACGTGGATCAGGCCCAGCTCCACGATCCGGCGCGG
>CAXTPV010000227.1:0-4048 GCA_964246135.1 uncultured Acetobacteraceae bacterium
CGGGGCGCCGGGCGCGATGACCGCGCTACGCGTCGAGGGGCACGCGCCTTCCGTCACCTACCGGGCCGGCGCGCTGGAAGGGATGCTCGGTCGGGCGCAGCGTCTGGACGCTCCGGCGTCGAGGCGGTTCTGGGCCGCGGTCGGCGCGGTGCGGCCGGTGCTCGGCGAGGCGGTGCTTGGCGAGGCGGCGCGTCGGGTCTGGCGGCTGTGCCCGACGCCGTCCAACGCGCCGGCACTGGTGGCGGCGCTGCGGCGAGGCTTCGCGTCGGCGGAGGCCTATTACGACTGGGGCGGTGGGCTGGTGTGGCTGGCACTTGATGCCGACGAGGCCGGCCAGGATGCCGGCGCCGCGATGGTGCGCGACGCGATGCGTCGGTCCGGCGGCCATGCCAGGCTGTTCGTGGCATCCGACGCGATCCGGGCCGAAACCCCGGTGTTCGAGCCAGAGGCGGCGCCGCTCGCGGCACTCGGGCGGCGGATCAAGGACGGGTTCGACCCTGGCGGCATCCTCAATCCCGGCCGCATGCAGGAGGCCTGGTAGCGATGCGTACCAACTTCACCGCCGCCCAGCTCGCCGATCCGGACACCGCGAGCTCGGAGAAGATCCTGCGCGCCTGCGTGCACTGCGGCTTCTGCACCGCGACCTGCCCGACCTATGTCCTGCTCGGCGACGAGCTCGACAGCCCGCGCGGCCGCATCGCCCTGATCAAGGACATGCTGGAGCATGACCGGCCGGCGACCGCGACCGTGGTCAAGCATGTCGATCGCTGCCTGTCGTGCCTGGCCTGCATGACCACCTGCCCGTCGGGCGTGAACTACATGCATCTGGTCGATCATGCCCGGCACCACATCGAGCGCACCTATCGGCGGCCGTGGCGCGAGCGGTTGCAGCGCCGGGTGCTGGCGCTGGTGCTGCCGCGGCCGGCGCTGTTCAGGCTGTCGCTGCGCGCCTCGGCGCTCGCTAGGCCGTTCGCCCGCCTGATGCCGCGGCAGGTCCGGGTGATGCTCGACCTCGCGCCCGCGCGGGTGCCGCCGGCGAGCCGCGCCGACCGGCCGCAGGTGTTCGCGGCCATCGGCGCGCGGACGCGCCGGGTGGCGCTGCTGACCGGCTGCGCCCAGCGGGCGCTGGCGCCCGGGATCAACGAGGCGACGATACGGCTGCTGACGCGGCATGGCTGCGAGGTGGTGATCGCGCGCGGCATCGGCTGCTGCGGCGCGCTGACCCACCATCTCGGCCAGGGCGGGCATGACTACGCGCGCGCCAACATCGAGGCGTGGTCACGCGAGATCGCGGGCGGAGGGCTCGATGCGATCGTCGTCAACGCGTCCGGCTGTGGCACCACGGTCAAGGATTACGGGTTCATGTTCCGCGACGACCCGTCGCTCGCGGGGCAGGCCGCCACCGTCTCGGCGCTCGCCCGCGACATAAGCGAGCTGATGAGCGAGATCGGGCTGCACCCGCCGAGCGTCGCCACCGGCCAGCGCGTCGCCTATCACAGCGCCTGCTCGCTGCAGCACGGCCAGCAGATACGCGCCGAACCCAAGCGCCTGTTGCACGCGGCGGGCTTTACCGTGCTCGACGTGCCGGACGGGCATCTCTGCTGCGGCTCGGCCGGCACCTACAACATCCTGCAGCCGGAGATCGCGACCGCGCTCCGTGACCGCAAGGTCGCGAGCATCGAGGCCATCCGGCCCGACCTGATCGCCGCCGGCAACATCGGCTGCATGACCCAGATCGGCACCGGCACCAGCCTGCCGATCGTGCACACCGTCGAGCTGCTGGATTGGGCGACCGGTGGACCGCGACCTCGTGCCGTGCCTGCCACGCGCGATGCCTGACTGACGCCTTGGGAACAGGAACCGGCCGAGAAGAGCCGGTCCGATGATGTGGGAGAGACGAGATGTTCCATCAGCTGCTGACGCCGGTCGGCGGAAGCCTGGCCCTGTCGTTCGTGGTCGCGCTGCTGCCGATCGCGACCGTCCTGGTGCTGCTGGGCGTGGTGCGGCGGCCAGCGTGGCAGGCCTCGCTCGCGGGTCTGGTGGTGGCGCTGGCGGTCGCGGTGCTGGTGTGGCGGTTCCCGCTTGGGCTCGCACTCGACAGCGCCGCCGCGGGCGGGGTGTTCGCGCTGTGGCCGGTGATGTGGATCGTGGTCAACGCGCTGCTGCTCTACAACATCGCGGTCGAATCCGGGCGCTTCGATGCGCTGCGCGAGTGGCTGATCGGGCATTTGCCCGACGACCGGCGCGTCGTGCTGGTTGTGATCGGGTTCTGCTTCGGGTGCCTGCTGGAGGGTATCGCCGGGTTCGGCACACCGGTCGCGATCACCAGCGCGCTGCTGATCATGGTCGGGTTCCCGGCGCTGGAAGCGTTGACCTTCACCCTGATCTTCGACACCGCGCCGGTCGCGTTCGGGGCGCTCGGCGTGCCGATCACCGTGCTCGGCCAGGTCACCGGCCTCAGCCCGGTGACGCTCGGCGCGATGGTCGGGCGGCAGCTTCCCTTCATGGCGATGCTGCTGCCGTTCTACGTGATGGCGATCTATGGCGGCATGCGCTCGGTGCGCGCGCTGTGGCCGGTGCTGCTGGTCGCCGGCGGCAGCTTCGCGATCGCCCAGTTCGTCACCGCGAACTATCTCGACTACGCGCTGACCGACGTGTTCTCGTCGCTGGCGGCACTGCTGATGACGATCGGCTTCCTTGCCACCTGGCAGCCGCGTCCCGATCCCGAGTTCGCGATCCGGGTGCGGCCGGGCACCTCGCGTGGCCTTGCGGTCGGCGCCGACGTGGTGGCGCGGCCGGCCGTCGCGGTTGCCGGCTGGCAGGGCTGGGTGCCCTGGATCGTGGTGTCGGTGGTGGTGATCGTCTGGACGCACGTGAAGATCTTCGCGATCGGCCAGCAGGCGATCCCCTGGCCCGGCCTGCACAAGCAGGTGCTGATCACGCTCTACAACAAGCCCTACGCTGCGCTCTGGGTGTTCCAGCCGCTGGCGACCGGCACCGCGATCCTGGTCGCCGACATCGTCACCGCGGCGCTGGTGGGTATCGGGGTGCGGCAGTTCGTGCGCTGCGCCGTCGCCACCTGGCGGCAGGCGAGGATCGCGATCCTGACGGTGATGCTGATCGTGGCGCTGGCCTATCTGATGAACTATTCCGGCCTGACCTACACGCTCGGTCTCGGCGTCGCGTCGGTCGGGTTCATCTTCCCGCTGGTGGCGCCGTTCCTCGGCTGGATCGCGGTGTTCCTGTCGGGCAGCGACACCTCAGGCAACGCCTTGTTCGGCAATCTGCAGGTGGTGGCGGCGCATCAGCTCGGCCTGAACCCGGTGCTGATCGCGGCGGCCAACTCGTCGGGCGGCGTGATGGGCAAGATGATCTCGCCGCAGAACATCGCGACCGGCGTGTCGGTGACGGCGCTGAAGGGCCAGGAAGGGGTGGTGTTCGCCCGCACCTTCAAGCACAGCGTGTTGCTCACCCTGGTGCTGGGCGTGCTGGTGGTGGTGCAGCAATACCTCGTGCCGTGGATGATCCCGTCGTCTCCCCACTGAGGCGGTAAGGAACGGCGCGGACGCTCAGCGGATCGCCAGCAGCTCGACGTCGAAGATCAGCGTCGCGTTTGGCGGGATCGCGTCGCCCGCGCCCTGTTCGCCATAGCCGAGGCGGGACGGGATGATCAGCGTGCGCTTGCCGCCGACATGCATGGTGGCGACCCCCATGTCCCAGCCGGGGATGACCTGGCCCTGGCCCAGGGTGAAGCTGAACGGCTGGTTGCGGTCGAGCGAGCTGTCGAACTTCTTGCCGTGCTTGCCGTCGTCGTCCAGCCAGCCGGTGTACTGCACCACCACGGTCTGGCCGGGCTGGGGCTCGGGGCCGGTGCCGACGCGCTGGTCCTGGTACTGCACCCCGGATGCCATGGTGATCAGGTCGGCGGCGACCGCGGGCGCCGTGGTGCCGAGAAGCAGCGCCAGCGCGATGATGGTCGGTCGTGTCATGGTTGGCTCCCGTTCAGTGGACAAGACGCATCGCGTGCCGCCCGGGTTCGCGGCAAGGC
>CAXTPV010000228.1:0-4028 GCA_964246135.1 uncultured Acetobacteraceae bacterium
GTTTCCAAAGGCCCCCGGCCTTTGGCGGGTCTGGGCAGAGCCCAGCCTTGCTTCCCCAAAGAATCTGGCGCTACACCGCGCCACGTCGCCTGAGCGCCCCCCAGACCCGGTCGGACAACTCGCGCCAGACCTCGCGCGCCAACAGGCGCACCAGCAAGGCGTAGAGCACGCTGCCGATCGCGCCGATGATGCCGATGCGGATGATCGGCAGGGCCGCGAACACCGGCAACCCGGCCACCGCCAGCCCGGCCCCGGCGGCGACCGCGGCATAGAGCGTCGGCCTGACATAGATCAGCGCCACCTCGCGCGCGGTGATGCCGAGCCGCCGGTAGACCCGCCAGACATAGACCGGCTGGGTCACGGCATAATAGAGGCAGACACCCATCGCCACGCCGACCGCCTTGTCGAGCCAGGCGCCGACCCCCATCGAGATGAAGAACAGCGGCATCTGGATCAGCAGGTAGCGCAGCCCAGCCTTGAACTCGCCGCGCGCGCTCAGCAGCGAGCCCGCCACCCATGACACCGCGTCGAGCGCCAGCCCGATGCTCAGAAGCTGGATGATCGGTATCGACGCCACCCAGCGATGGCCGAACAGTGCGACGATCATCGGCGCCGCCACCGCCGCCTGGACGAAGGCCAGCGGCATCACCGCGAACGACAGCAGCGTCGAGGCCTTCAACGCGGCGGCACCCTGGCGAACCGGGTCCGACTTGAACTGCACCAGCGCCGGGAACAGGACGCCGCTGAAGTTGCCGGCCAGCATCCATAACGGCTGCGCCGCCAGCCGGAACCCGAAATAGTAGACGCCGACCACGCCCTCGCTGGCGATCAGGCCGAGCACCGCGGCGCCGCCCTGTCCCATCACCTGGATCACGGTTCGCGAGGCGAACGTCGCGGCGGTGTTGCCGACGAGGTATTTCCAGCGGCTGAACTGGAACCGAAAGCTCGTCCGGTAGCCGGCGAGCCGCCACCAGACCGCAGTCCGGATGGCGGCCAGGATCGGCACCGGCAGCACGAAGCTGTAGGCGCCGTAGCCGCCCCAGGCGAAGCCGATGGTCATCAGGATCTGGACGATCATCTCGACCGTGCCGTAGGTCGCGATCAGCGAGAACTGCATGCGCGCGCGAATGATGGTGCCGGGCACGCTCGACAGCGCGCCGATCGGCATCGACAGCGCGATCACCGCGAGGATGCCGACCAGGGATGGCGCGTGATACGCCATCGCCGCCAGCGGCGACACCAGCACCACCAGCAATCCCGCCAGCAGCGCCATGGAAAAGCTGATCCAGAACGCGGTGCCGGTCCAGTACCTGAGATGCCGCTGCCGCTGCAGCAGGACATCGTCGATGCCGACGCTGGTCAGCGTCGAGGCGACGCTGGTGACGGTGTAGGCGAGACCGATCAGGCCGAAATCCGACGGCTTGAGCAGGGCTGCCAGCGCCAGCTGGCTGAACAGGCTGCAGATCCGCGCGGCGACGTTCTGCGCCAGCATCCAGATCAGGCCGTGCAGCGCCCGCCGGCCGAGGCCGCCACCGGGGGAGACGTTGGTGGAGGCGCGCTCCTTGACCGGCGTAATCTCGTTCATCCGACCCCTCCCGGCCCGTCATGATAGGACGCCACGGCATCGCGCTCGGACGCCTCTCGCGCCCACCCTGTCACGACGATGGCCTGGTCTCGGTCACGGGATCGAAGCTGACCGTCGCGGGAGCGGTGTCCCGCCATGGGCATCCGCTACTTGGCGTAGTCTGGTCGATCGATGGAGCGTTGTCGGAGACGCCGCAGCGACCGCAGGCCGAGCGTCCGGAACACGATCCTGCCGAGCACGCCAAGGTAGAGCCGCGGGGCCACCAGCGCCGCGGCCTCCTTGAGGCGCCCCCTGCCGGCAAGCCGCGCCGCGGCACCGCTCGACATCCGGTGCAGCATCGTCAGGTTCGCGGGCGTGAGACCATCGGCACGCCGGAGCATCGCGCGCCGGATGAACCGGCAATCATCGATGTCGAGCTCGAACGGCCGGTAGCTGGTCAGCTCGACCATCTTGCCGGCAAGCGCGATCTCCAGGTGGTCGGTCTCGGCATCGGTGAGCTGGCGGGCGCCGACCTCGAAAATGGCCTGCAACGACCTGGCACGCACGTATTCCGCGCCACGTTCCTTCGGAAACTCGAGGTCGGCCAGGCCCCCGCGTCGCCGCAGTTCCGAAATCCCGGCGAGCTGCGAGTTCAGCGCCGCCACCCGGCCGTTCACGATCGAGGCGGCGCTCACGCTCTGCGCGTGCATCCGGTAATCGCCAAGAACCTCCTCGAGATTGTGCAACCGGCCGGTATCAAGCAGCCGCCAGTAGAGGTCGGTGTCCTCGGAGTGAAACACGTAGCGGTAGCCGCCGAGACCCTCCAGGCTGGCCCGGTAGGTCATCAGGAACGGGTGCATCAGATACGGCTCGCGCGACGGTGCCCAGTGCGGATCGGCGAGATCGATCGAGGGCAGTCGCACGACGTGTCCGAGCCGGCGCCCCTTCTCGTCGATGTGCCGCACCGCGCCGCCGACCGCGACACAGTCCGGATGCGATTTGAGGTAGGCGAGCTGGGTTGCGAAGCGCCGGGGATCGGCGAGGTCATCGGCGTCATGCCGGGCGATGAACGCCGACCGGCATCGGCTGAGGCCGAGGTTCAGCGCGTCGACGATGCCGCCGTTCGGCTGCGTCACCACCTCGATCCGCGGATCATCCCGCGACATCGAGGCGAGGATCTCGGCCGTCCCGTCGGTCGAGCCATCATCGATCACGATGATCCGGATGTCGCGGATCGTCTGCGCCTGGATGCTCGCGACCGCGCTCCGGACGGTGGCGCTGCCGTTAAACACCGGTATCAGGACGTCGATCTCTGGCTCAGCCATGATCAGGGCGGCATTCCAGCCGCGCGCCCGCGACGGCACCCGGATCCTCGTCCATGCCGGCAATGCCCTTCACGCGCGACCGCTCCAGGCACCGTCCATACCTCGCCTCGTTCGACAGAGCACATATCCTAGCCCAACCACCTGCAACGAGCGAGACGATTTCCCAGAACGCCCGGTCGGCACACCGTCGGCATCATGCATCCGTTCCGTTACCGGTTCGTTTACGCTACGCTCGGCATCCGGATGTGACGCGGGGACAGATGCCCGGACCGATTTTCACCAGCACCGGCCCGTACGGTCATCGCGGCCGCATGCGCGACCGCATCCTCGCCCATGGCGGCGACGCGCTCGCCGACTACGAGGTGCTGGAGATGCTGCTGTTCCTCGGCATCAAGCGCCGGGACACCAAGCCGCTCGCCAAGGCGATGATCAACCGGTTCGGCGGCCTGGCCGAGGTGCTGGCGGCGCCGCCGCGCGCGCTCGCCGACGCCGCCGGGCTCGATTGGCGGGCGATCCTGCCGCTGCGTCTGGTGGAGGCCGCCGCCGAGCGCCTCGCGCGCGGCGAGCAGCGCGAGCGGCCGTTGCTGAACGGCCTCGATCGCGTCGAGGCCTATCTCCGCGGCCGGACCGACGACGAGGGCGCCCGCCTGCTCTACCTCGACAACCGCAACCGGCTGCTCGGCGACGATCCGGCGCCGCTCGACGCCGAGCCATCCGGCGCGGACGAGGCGTCGGTGCAGGCCGCCATCCGCCAGGCGCTACGCCGCGCCCTCGAACTGCACGCGACCGCGCTGCTGATCGCCGATCATCCTTCGCCCGGGTCCGAGGCCAGGCCCGATGCCGCCACGCTGGATGCAGACCGCGCGCGCGCGGCGCGACGGCTCCGCGTCGCCGGCGAGATGCTGTCGATCGTCCTGCATGACCGGGTGCTGCTGACCGAACACGGCCTCGCCTCCTATCGCCGCGCCGGTTTGCTCGCCGCCGGCCTGGTTGACTCATGAGCGGGTTTCGCGACGCCGCCGGGTTCATCCTCCGCGGCCTCGACGCCGAGACCCTGCAAGCCCCCGCGCCGCCGCGACGCGACGACATCCCCCCCGACACCAGGCCGCCCGCAACCGCCCGCGAGGACCCCAGTCACC
>CAXTPV010000229.1:0-4020 GCA_964246135.1 uncultured Acetobacteraceae bacterium
GCATCTTCGAGAACAGCGAGGACGCGGTCTTCACCATCGGGCCGTACACCTTCCGTCCCTCGGCCAAGCTGCTGCAGGAGGCGACACGCAACCGACGCATTCGCCTGACCGAGAAGGAGGCGGCGATCCTGAAGTTCCTCTACCGCGCCGGCACTCGGCCGGTGCCGCGCCAGGTGCTGCTGAACGAGGTCTGGGGCTACAACGCCGCCGTCACCACACACACGCTGGAAACCCACATCTACCGGCTGCGGCAGAAGATCGAGCCCGATCCGGCCAATGCCTGCCTGCTGGTGACCGAGGGCGGCGGCTACCGCCTCGACCCCGCGGGCGCCGCCGGCGGCCACGGCGCCGCCGCCTGAGATCACCTGAACACGACCGCCACCGGCACATGGTCGGATGGCGGCACCCAGTCCCGCGCGTCCACCAGGATCTCGTGCGAGGCGAGACGGGGCACCAAATCCCGGCTGACCCAGACATGATCAAGCCGACGGCCGCGGTTCGACCGCCGCCAGTCCTGATTGCGATACGACCACCATGTGTAGAGCTTCTGGTCCTGGGGCACGAAGTGACGCACCGCGTCGACGAACCCGGTGCGCCGCCAGACCTCGAGCCGCGCCACCTCGACCGGCGTGTGGCTCACAACATCGAGCAGTTGCCGGTGGCTCCAGACGTCATGCTCGAGCGGCGCGATGTTGAGGTCACCGACCAGGATCGTCCGCGCGCCGACGCCGGCGGACGCGAAATGCGCGGTCGCCTCGTCGACAAAGGCGAGCTTGTGCGCGAATTTCGGGTTCACGCTCGCGTCCGGCACGTCACCGCCGGCCGGCACGTAGAAATTATGCAGCTCGAACGGTCCGTCCGCCGCCATCACGCGAACCGCAAGGTGGCGGCAATCGCCGCGGCCGCACCAGTCCAGCATGCCGTCGATCGGCGCCAGCGGCAAACGGGACAGGATCGCGACCCCGTTATAGCCCTTCATCCCGCGTCCCGCGACGTGATCAAAGCCGAGCGCCGCCAGCGCGTCCCCCGGAAACAGCGAGTCCGGCACCTTGGTCTCCTGCAGGCAGAGCACGTCCGGCCGCAGCGCCGTGTCGAGCGCCGCGAGCAGCGGCAGTCGCAGCCGCAGCGAGTTGATGTTCCAGGTGACGATCCGCATCCCGCGCGTGCTCGCCGATCCCGCGCCGCCTGGCAAGCGGCCGGGGCTTTCCGAACCGGGCCGCGCATGATTGATGCACGCCATGCCTCACGCCTCCATGCCTGATTCCCCTCCGCATGACAGCTCGGCGCCGAATGCCCCGACGCCGGACATGCTGGCGCTGCACCGCTCGCTGCTGACGCTCGACAGCCATGTCGACGTGCCCTGGCCCGATCCGCCCGACCCGCATGTCGACGGGCCGCGCCATGTCGACCTGCCGAAGATGCGGCGCGGCGGCCTCTGGGCCGCGTGCTTCGTCGCCTACGTGCCGCAGGGCGCCAGCGACGCGGCGGGGTTCGCCGCCGCCCGCGCCCGCGCCGACGCCATGCTCGACGCGATCGACGCGATGGCCAGCACCGCCGGCGACATCCCGGCCAGGCTCGCCGACACCGCCGATGCGATCCGCGGCGCCCGTGCGTCGGGCGAGATCGCGGTGATCCGCGCGATCGAGAACGGCCACGCGATGGGCGAGGATCTCGGCGCGCTCGCCGCCTGGCGCGCGCGCGGCGTCCGCTACCTCACGCTGGTTCATAACGGCCACAACGCGCTTGCCGACAGCGCCAACCCGCGTTCCGATCTCGGCGACCGCGAGGCCCTGCATGGCGGCCTCAGCCCGCTCGGCCGCGATGCCATCGCCGAGATGAACCGCCTGGGCATCATGATCGACGTGTCGCACCTCTCGCGCCAGGCGATGCTGCAGGCGGTCGGCGCGAGCCGGGTGCCGGTGCTCGCGACCCATTCCTGCGTCGCGGCGCTGTGTCCGCACCCGCGCAACCTCGATGACCTCCAGCTCGACGCGCTGCGCGACACCGAGGGCCTGATCCAGATCACCGCGATGGCGCCGTTCCTACGGCCCCGCTCACGGCCGGGGCGCGCCACCATCGCCGACTTCGTCGATCACCTCGACTATGTCGTCAAACGCGCCGGCGTCGCGCATGTCGGCATCAGTTCCGATTTCGACGGCGGCGGCACCATCGAGGGCTGGCGCGACGCGTCCGAGAGCTCCAACCTCACCGCAGAGCTGCTCCGGCGCGGCTACGGCCGCACCGAGATCGAGCAGTTCTGGAGCGGCAATTTTCTCCGCGTGCTTGAGCGCGCCGAGACGGCGGAAGCGAGGCGATGACGCCACCGGATCAGGCCCGGCCGTATTCGGGCGTGACCCGCCTGGCCGCGTCCTGCGCCGCCCTGCTGGCCGTCGCCGCCCTGTCCGGCTGTGGCAACAAGTAAGGACGCCAACCGCGCCAATTTCAGCCACGCGATCTCCGACGACCTGGCAAAGGACGGCGATGTCTGTCTGCTTGGCCGACGGCGACCTGCGGTGGCCGGTCGACCTCACCGACATGGACATGCAGATCTTACGTGCCATCCAGTATGGCACCTCCAAGGAGATGGAGGCGCTGCGCGGCGTCGGGCTGGTCCAGGAAACGACGACCGCTGTCAACAGTGGCTTTGGCAATTTCGTGAACATGGTGACGACGCATCACTTCGTGCTCACCGAGAAGGCGCGGCCCTATATGAAGAACGAGCAGGTCATGGACCTCACCTCGGCGACCGGCACCTCGACGAGGTCGCTGCTTTGCGTCGGCGTCAAGACGCTCAGCGACATCGTGAAGTGGGAGGAGCCGATGCGGATGGGAGACTTCGCCGAGGCCGATGTCTACTACCGCTATACGTTCAGCGGCTTGCCGGATTGGGCCCGGACGCCCCTGTTCGTCAGGACCTTTCCGGCCTTGCGGTCAGCGGACCTGACAGCACCCCAGGACTCCCAGGCCCCGGTCGAGCTCACCAGCAACGGCTGGGAGGTCAAAGGCGCCAGCATGGGCCGCTGACACGCGCCACCCGCAGCGGCCGTCCAGCAGGCTGCCGGAGCGCCCCAAAAGCCTGGGGTCTGGGGCCAACCGGCCCCAGCGGGTCGAGGGCAGCGCCCTCGCCTCGCTTGACCGTCCCGCTAGCGCTCGTCCGGCTCCCGGTCCGCCTCGATGTCGCCCGGAATGGTGTCGGCATCGTCCTCGAGGTCGTCGGTGCTCTCGATCACGTCGTCCTCGTCCTCGGCCGCCTCCTCTGGCTCCTCGGCCTCTGGCTCCTCGGCCTCCTCGACCGGCAGCGGCTTCTTCACCCGCTTCTCGTCAGCGAGGTTGCCGGACGGGCGGCGGGCGCGCGGCTGCTCGATCGGCTGCTCGGCGCCGCATTTCGGGCACTGCGCCGGGCTTTTCGTCAGATCGTAAAAGCGTGTGCCGCACGAGACGCAGGTGCGTTTCGTGCCGAGTTCCGGTTTGACCATGGGGCGGGACGCCTTGTGACGCGAGACGTGGCTTGGGGGGCCACGCTGGGCGGCGGCCATGCCATCGCCCGCGTGCCCTGTCAAACCTGGGCGCCAAACCTGGGCCGCTAACCTGGGCTGCTCTGGGGCCGCCATGCTATGCGGCGGAACGATGCCCGCTTCCCTCTCCGCCGCACCCCCGGACACCGCCGTGTCGCTGACGGTCGCCTCGCCCCGGCGACCGCTCGCCGGGCGCGTGACGGTGCCGGGCGACAAGTCGATCAGCCACCGCGCGCTGATGTTCGCCGGCCTCGCGATCGGCGAGACCCGCGTCACCGGCCTGCTCGGGGGCGAGGACGGGGGGCGCACCGCGTGCGCGATGCGGGCGCGCGGCGCCGAGCTCGCCCGCGACGCCGATGGGGCCTGGCGCGTCGCCGGCCGCGGCATCGGCGGCCTGACCGAGCCCCCCGACGTGCTCGACATGGGCAATTCCGGCACCGCCGCCCGGCTGCTCGCCGGCCTGCTCGCGAGCCACCCGATCTTCTCTGTGCTGACCGGCGACGCC
>CAXTPV010000230.1:0-4010 GCA_964246135.1 uncultured Acetobacteraceae bacterium
GTGCTGCCGAGCGCGTCCACCGCCCACATCGCGTCCCGCCGCGCGAGGCCGAGACACGCGAACGCGTCCGCCGCCGCGAGATGCCGCAGCGCCGCGACCGGCACCAGGCAACGCCGCGACACCGCATCCACCGACCCGAACCCGCCCGCTGCCCGCGCCGTCACGATCGCCCGCGCATGCGCCTCGCTGAGCCCGCGCGCCAGACGCAGCCCCAACCGCACCGCGAGGGTGCGCCCGTCATCGGCCTCCAGCGTGCAGTCCCACCCGCTCTCGTTGACCGATACCGGCCGCACGGTGACGCCATGCTCGCGCGCGTCGCGCACCACTTGCGCCGGCGCGTAGAACCCCATCGGCTGCGCGTTCAGCAGGGCCGCGCAGAACACGTCCGGATGGTGGCACTTCATCCAGGCGCTGGCATACGCGATCAGCGCGAACGACGCCGCGTGGCTTTCCGGAAACCCGTACGAGCCAAATCCCTCGATCTGCGTGAAGGTGCGTTCGGCGAACGCCCGCGCGTAGCCGCGCTCGACCATCCCCTCGATCATCTTGTCGCGGAACCCGCCCACCCCGCCGGTCACCTTGAAGGTCGCCATCGAGCGCCGCAGCCGGTCCGCCTCGTCCGGCGTGAAGCCGGCGCAGACGATCGCGACCTGCATCGCCTGCTCCTGGAACAAGGGCACGCCGAGCGTCTTGCCGAGCACGGAGCGGAGCGCCTCGGTCGGATAGTCCGGCGCCTCCAGCCCGTCGCGACGCCGCATGTAGGGGTGCACCATGTCGCCCTGGATCGGGCCGGGCCTGACGATCGCGACCTGGATCACCAGGTCGTACAGCGTCCGCGGCCGCATCCGCGGCAGCATCGACATCTGCGCCCGGCTCTCGATCTGGAACGTCCCCAGCGTGTCGGCGCGGCTGATCATCGCGTAGGTCGCCGCGTCCTCCTGCGGGATCGCCGCCAGATCGAGCACCAGGCCGCGATGCGCGGCCAGCAGGTCGAACGCCCGCCGCATGCAGCCGAGCATGCCCAAGCCCAGCACGTCGACCTTCATCCAGCGCAGCGTGTCGATGTCGTCCTTGTCCCAGACGATGACCTGCCGGTCCGCCATCGCCGCCGGCTCGACCGGCACCAGGTCGCGGATGTCGTCGGCCACCAGCACGAAGCCGCCGGGATGGGTGCCGAGCTGACGCGGAAAGCCGATCAGTTCGCGCGCGATCTCCAGCGTCAGGCGCAGCCGGCGATCGTCGAGATTGAGGTTCAGCGCCTGCGCGTGCCCCGCATCGACACCCTCCTCGGACCAGCCCCAGACCTGCGACGCCAGCGCGCCGGTGATGTCCTCGGTCAACCCCATCACCTTGCCGACATCGCGCACCGCGCCACGCGACCGAAAGCGCATCACGGTCGCGCACAGCGCCGCCCGATGGCGGCCGTAATGCGCGTACACCCACTGGATGATCTCTTCCCGCCGCTCATGCTCGAAATCGACATCGATGTCGGGCGGCTCGTGCCGCGCGGTCGACACGAACCGCGCGAACAGCAGCTTGCGGTCGATCGGATCGATCGCGGTCACCCGCAGCACGTAGCAGACCAGCGAGTTCGCCGCCGACCCACGCCCCTGGCACAGGATCCCCATGCGCTCGGCCTGGCGCACGATGGTGTGCACGGTCAGGAAATAGGGCGCGTAGCCAAGGCTCGCGATCAGCGCCAGCTCGTGCGCGAGCTGATCCGTCACCGCCGCCGGCGCCCCCTCCGGGTAGCGCCCCGGCAGCTTCTCCCCGCACAACCGCTCGAGCGCCGCCTGCGCGGTCTCGCCCGGCCGCTCGGTCTCGTCCGGATACTGGTAGCGCAGCTCGTCGAGCGAGAACGCGGCCCGCGATGCCAGCACGCCGGTCTGCTCGATCGCGTCCGGATGGCGCGCGAACAACCGCGCCATCTCGCCCGGCGATCGCAAATGCCGGTCCACCGACCGCTCGCGCCGGAATCCCGCCGCGTCGATCGTGCAGCCCTCGCGTATGCAGGTCACCACGTCCTGGAGCACCCGGCGCGACGGCGTGTGATAGAGCACGTCGCCCATCGCCACCGCCGGCACCAGCGCGCGCCGCGCCATCGCCGCGAGCCCCTGCAGCCGCGTTGCGTCGTTCGGCCGCCGCCACAGCGACATCGCCATCCAGGCCCGGCCAGGGGCGGCCTCGCGCAACTGGCGGAGCCGCCGCTCCGTCGCGTCATCGGCCCGCGACGCCACCAGCGCCAGCAACAGACCGTCGCTTGCCGCCAGCAGCGCCTCCCAGCCAAGCTCGAACACGGTCTTGCCCCGCTTTTTGGCAGAGGTCAGCAACCGGCACAGCGACGACCATCCCGGCCGCGCCTCCGGGTAGGCCAGCACCGACACGCCGTCCGACAGGTCGAGCCGGCAGCCGATCACGATCCGCATGGAGGTGCCAAGCGCGCGCTCCACCTCGCGCGCCCGCTCGACGCTGCGCGCGATGCCGCTCACCGTGTTCCGATCGGTGATCCCGAGCGTCGCGTGGCCAAGCGAGGCCGCCTGCACCAGCAGCTCCTCCGGATGGCTGGCGCCACGCAGGAACGAGTAGTTTGTGGTGACCTGGAGCTCGGTGTAGGTCACGGCCCAGAGGTTCCACCCCTGGACCCTGCCAGGGCATGATGCCCTGAACCCCATCCAAGCCGCCCGCCGGAACTCCAAGTGAAAGGGATCCAAGGGATCGTCCCTTGGCTGGTCCAGGGCAGCGCCCTGGCCTTCTCAAAACAGCCCATGCAGAAACCACCGCATGTCGCCCGTCTCCGGGTCCATCCCGTCGCCGCGCCGGAACAGCCAGAACCGCTGGCCGCCCTCGTCCTCGACCCGGAAATAGTCCCTGAGCGCGCGCACCTCGCCGGCGCGCCGCCACCACTCGCCGGCGATGCGCTCGGGTCCGTCGGCGTGGCGCACCCGGTGGCGCACGCGACGCCAGGTGAAGCTCGCGGGCGGGTGGTCGGGCATCAGCGCCATGACGTCGACCGGCTGTGGCGGGTCGAACAGGCGCACCGGGCGTGGCAGCGTGTCGGGCCAGCCCGCGCCTGACGCGGCGAACGGGTCGGCGCTCCGCACCGAACGCTCCGGCACATCGCTCTCGACCAGCACCGGCTGCCAGACCCGCCCGGGTCCGAGCCGGTTGACCAGGGTATCGACCAATGGCGCGAGGTCGGCGGCCGCTTGCGTGCCGCCAAGCCCCGCATCGGTCTGCGATGGTGCGAGCGGTTCGGCGCGTCGCACCGAAAGCCGCATCGCCTCGACGCCGAGGCCAGGGTCGACGGTTTCCAGCTGATCGGTGAGCAGGCGCGCGAGGTGAGGGCGGGCACGGACCGGTCGCGCGGTCGCGACGCGCAGCAGGTGGGTGGTGCCGTCGACGCGTTCGAAGCCGAGTTCGAGGCGGCGCGCGCCGAGCCCGTCGGTTTCGAGCCGCGTGCAGACATCGTCGAGCAGCCGGCCGATCACCGCCGCCAGCGCCTCCGCGGTCAGCAGCGGCTCGACGAAGCCGAGCCTTGCCGAGACCGGCCGCGGTGGCGTGTCCGGGCGGATCGGCTCGTCGAGGCGACCGGCCGCCTGATCGAGGCGTCGCGCGATCTCGGTCCCGAACCGCCTCGCCAGCGGCGCGCGTGGCAGGCGATCGAGCGAGGCGATGGTGTCGAGGCCGAGGCGGCGCAGCGCGTGGCAGGTCTCGGGGTCGAGCCGCAGCGCCTCGATCGGCAGCCCGGCGAGAGCGGTCAGCTCCTCGCCCGGCGGCACGACGTGGATCACCGTGGGTCCGGGCGCATGGCGGGCGACGGCGTGCGCCGCACCCGGGGTTCCGGCGATGGCGGCGCGCGCCTCGATCCCGTCGGCGTCAAACATCGCGACCAGCGCGCCGATCATCCGGCGCTCGCCGCCGAACAGATGCGCGCAGCCGGTCGCATCGAGGAAGACGCCGTCCGGCGGTGCCGCCGCCGCGGCCGGCGCGTAGCGCAGGCAGCGCCGGGT
>CAXTPV010000231.1:0-2062 GCA_964246135.1 uncultured Acetobacteraceae bacterium
ATGGCCTCGGTCGCGCCGCCGAAGCCGAGCTATCGGCCGCGCCTGCCGATCAATCTCGTCAGCGACGCGCTCCTTTCCGACGCCCAGCTCGAGACGGTGATCTACGCCGGCGAGGCGCATGCCGACTATCTCGCGGGCGTATGGACGGTGGATGAGACCTTCGATCTCGTCACCGCCGCGCGCGACGATGCGCCGAACGCCGTCCGCTTTCGCCGGGGCTTCATGCTGGGCGACGGCACCGGCGCCGGCAAGGGCCGCCAGTCGGCCGGCATCATTCTCGACAACTGGCTGCAGGGCCGGCGCAAGGCGGTCTGGATCTCGAAGTCCGACAAGCTGCTCGAGGACGCCCAGCGCGACTGGTCGGCCCTCGGCATGGAGCGCCTGCTCATCACGCCGCTCTCGCGCTTCCCCCAGGGCAGCCCGATCCGGCTGTCCGAAGGCGTCCTATTTTTAACCTACGCTACGCTGCGGTCCGACGACCGCGGCGAGAAGCTTTCCCGCGTCCGCCAGATCGTCGAATGGTTGGGCTCCGACTTCGACGGACTGATCATTTTCGACGAGAGCCACGCCATGCAGAACGCCGGTGGCGGCAAGGGAGAGCGGGGCGATGTTGCGGCCTCGCAGCAGGGCCGTGCGGGCTTGCGCCTGCAGCACGCCCTGCCGGACGCGCGCGTGGTTTATGCCTCGGCGACCGGCGCCACCACGGTCCACAATCTCGCCTATGCCCAGCGGCTCGGCCTCTGGGGCGGCGAGGATTTTCCTTTCGCCACCCGCGCCGAGTTCGTCGAGGCGATCGAGGCCGGCGGCGTCGCCGCCATGGAGGTGCTGGCCCGCGATCTCCGGTCGCTCGGGCTCTACACCGCCCGATCGCTCTCCTATGACGGCGTCGAATATGAGCTGATCGAGCACCCGCTCAGCGACGAGCAGCGGCGCATCTACGACGCCTATGCCGGCGCCTTCGCCATCATCCACAATCACCTCGATGCGGCGATGCAGGCCGCCAACATCACCGGCGAGAGCGGAACGCTGAACGCCCAGGCGAAGTCGGCCGCACGCTCGGCCTTCGAGAGCGCCAAGCAGCGCTTCTTCGGCCATCTGCTGACTTCGATGAAGACGCCGACCCTGATCCGCAGGATCGATCAGGACCTCGCCGACGGCCATGCCGCCGTGATCCAGATCGTCTCGACCGGCGAGGCCCTGATGGAGCGCCGGCTCGCCGAGATCCCGACCGAGGAATGGAACGACATCCGTGTCGACATCACGCCGCGGGAATACGTCCTCGACTATCTGGCCCATTCGTTCCCGGTGCAGCTCTACGAGCCGTTCACCGACAGCGAGGGTAATCTCTCGTCGCGACCCGTCTTCCGGGCCGGCCAGCCCGTCGAGAGCCGCGAAGCCCTCGCCCGCCGCAATGAGCTGATCGAGCGGCTGACTTCGCTGCCGCCCGTTCCCGGTGCGCTCGACCAGATCGTCCAGCGCTTCGGCACAGACCTCGTCGCCGAAGTGACCGGACGCTCGCGCCGCGTGGTGCGCAAGGGTGACCGCCTCGTCGTGGAGAACCGCGCGGCCTCCGCCAACCTCGCCGAGACCGCCGCCTTCATGGATGACCTGAAGCGCATCCTGGTGTTCTCGGAGGCGGGCGGAACGGGCCGCAGTTATCACGCTGAACTGTCGGCGCGGAACCGTCGGCTGCGCGTCCACTATCTGCTCGAACCCGGCTGGAAGGCCGACGCCGCGATCCAGGGCCTCGGACGGACCAACCGCACCAACCAGGCGCAGCCGCCGCTCTTCCGGCCGATCGCCACGGATGTGAAGGCCGAGAAGCGCTTCCTCTCGACCATCGCCCGCCGCCTCGACACGCTGGGCGCGATCACGCGCGGCCAGCGCCAGACTGGCGGCCAGGGCCTGTTCCGGCCCGAGGACAACCTCGAATCCCACTACGCTCGCGACGCGCTACGCCAGCTCTACATGCTGCTCGTCCGCGGCAAGATCGAAGGCTGCTCGCTTCAGATGTTCGAGGCCGCCACGGGCCTCAAGCTCATGGACGCGAACGGCATCAAGG
>CAXTPV010000231.1:2162-3992 GCA_964246135.1 uncultured Acetobacteraceae bacterium
CAGATGTTCGAGGCCGCCACGGGCCTCAAGCTCATGGACGCGAACGGCATCAAGGACGAACTGCCGCCCATCACGACTTTCCTCAACCGCCTGCTGGCGCTCACCATCGAGATGCAGGGCGTGCTGTTCACGGCGTTCGAGCAGTTGCTGAACGCCAAGATCGAGGGCGCTATGGCCAGTGGCGTCTATGACCTCGGCCTGGAGACGCTGCGCGCCGAGAGCTTCGTCGTCACCGAGCGCCGCACGATCTACACCCATCCGGCGACGGGCGCAGAGACCCGGCTGCTCACCATCACCGAGCGGCGGCGCAATCGTCCGGTCACACTCGATGAGGCGCTGAACCATCTCGCCGATCCCCGCGCCGTGCTGCTGATCAACGACCGCTCGGGCCGCGCCGCCGTGCAGATCCCGGCGCCGAGCGTGATGCTCGACGATGGCGAGATCGAACGCCGCGTGCGGCTGATCCGGCCGATGGAGCACTATCACGCCTCACTAAAAATGATGGACGAGAGCCACTGGCAGGTAGCGGAGCGCGAGGCCTTCGCTACCGCATGGGCTCGCGAAGTCGCCGAGGTCCCCGAGTTCGCCGACAGCACGATCCATATCGTCGCCGGCCTACTGCTGCCGATCTGGAAGCGCCTGCCGAACGAATCGACGCGCGTGTATCGCCTCCAGACCGACACCGGCGAGCGCATCATCGGCCGCAGGGTCTCGCCCGCCTGGGCGGAGAACGCGTCCGTGACCGGGACCACCGCCCTGACGCCGGACGCCGCCTTCACGGCGCTGATGGAGGGCCGCACCGTTCTCGACCTTGCCGAGGGCCTGCAACTCCATCGCGCGCGCGTCATGAGCGCTCATCGCATCGAGCTGTCGGGCTTCACCGACGCGATGCGCGACCGCCTGCGCGCCTACGGCCTCTTCAGCGAAATCATCTCGTGGAAGCTGCGCATGTTCGTGCCGACCGACGCCACCGGCGCCGGCGTGCTGGCGAAAGTCCTCGACCACTATCCGGCCCTGCGCATCGGCGAGCGGGAGGCCGCGTGATGGCGCGCCACGACGCTTCCGAACTGGCCCAACGTCTCGCGCGTGACGCCGAGGCGGTGTGCCGCTGCTATCTCTCCGCCGGCCGCCGCGAAGGCGGTTACTGGCTGGTCGGTGACGTCCGCAATATGCCGGGCCGCTCCATGTTCGTTCGGCTCAAGGAGTCGCCGAAAGGGCCGGCCGGCAAATGGACCGACGCCGCGACCGGCGAGCATGGCGATCTGCTCGACGTGATCCGCGAGAGCTGCGGCCTGATCGACTTCAAGGACGTTGCCGATGAGGCCCGTTCATTCCTCAGCCTGCCGCACCCGGAGCCTGAGCCGGATCGCCCCCGATCGCGAACGCCCAGCGCTCCAACCGGATCGCCGGAGGCGGCACGGCGACTGTTCGCCATGTCACAGCCGATCGAACGCACTCTCGTCGAAGCGTATCTCCGTAATCGCGGCATTACGTTTTTGCACGGAACCGGAGGCCTGCGTTTCCACCCGCGCTGTTACTATCGGCCGGACGACCACAGCCCGACCGAGACCTGGCCGGCGATGATTGCTTCCGTCACCGATCTCGCGGGACATCTGACCGGGGCACACCGCACCTGGCTCGATCCCGGCGGCTTTACCAAAGCGATGCTCGGCAAGGCGCCGATCGACACGCCGCGGCGGGCGATGGGCGACCTTCTCGGTCATGCTGTTCGATTTGGCGTGGTGGGCGAGGTCATGGCGGCTGGCGAGGGCATCGAGACGATGCTGTCGCTCAGATGCGTCTTGCCGACCATGCCGATGGTCGCAGCCC
>CAXTPV010000232.1:0-3986 GCA_964246135.1 uncultured Acetobacteraceae bacterium
CCTCAGGCTCAGGCGCCGCTCGGGCGCGAGACCGGCTGCACTGGGCGCTCGGAACACACGCTGTGCGCCAGCCGGACGAGGCGCAGCGCGCTGCGCGCCAGGCCGGCGCGATCGGCGTGCTCGGCGAGGTTGAGCAGGTGATGGGACAGCACCAGCGGGCTCACGTCGCTGATCTGGCTGGTGGCGGCATCGTTCATGTGGGCTTCTCCCGTTCACGCGGCCATCGTGGCCATGTCTCGATGCTGAACCGGAATGATTTACAAGACGCTAACGCGGCGTGTCATCGGCGATTATTCGCGATGCGCCAACGCCGTCAGCCGCAGCGCCGAGGCCAGCGTCTGTCCCTGCTCGCGCGCCGCGTCGACGCCGAGGACAAGCGCGCTCAGACTCTGCCCGCGGGAGGCGGCGATGCCGCCGAGTGCCTGCCAGAACGCCGGCTCCAACGCCACGCTGGTGCGATGGCCGGCCAGCGACAGGCTGCGCTTCTCGAGAGCGGCCATCCGCCGGCGTCAGGCGGACGCGGCTTGCCCGAGCCGCCCGACCGCCCAGGACGCCGCCTCGGCGACCACCCCGCTCGCATCCGACATCAGGCCGGCGGCGTCGGCGCGCAACCCGATCTGGCCGGAGTTGCCGATCGCGATCAGCACGTTGCGCACGAAGCGGTCACGGCCGATGCGCTTGACCGGCGATGCGCTGAACAGGGCGCGGAACCCGGCATCGTCGAGGCGGACCAGCTCGGCCAAGCGCGGCGCGACCAGCGCGTCGCGGGCAGCAAGCCTCGCGTCGCGGCCGGCCTCGGCGAAGCGGTTCCACGGGCAGACTGCAAGGCAGTCGTCGCAGCCATAGATGCGGTTGCCGATCGCGGCCCGGAATTCGTGCGGGATCGGACCCGCGTGCTCGATCGTGAGGTACGAGATGCAGCGGGTCGCATCGAGCTGGTAGGGCGCCGGGAACGCGCTGGTCGGGCAGATGTCGAGGCAGCGTGCGCAGGAGCCGCAGCCACCGGCGCGCCCGGTCGAGGCGGGAAGCGCCAGCGTGGTCAGGATCTCGCCGAGGAACAGCCAGGAGCCGTGATCGCGCGAGACGAGGTTGGTGTGCTTGCCCTGCCAGCCGAGCCCGGCGGCCGCCGCCAGCGGCTTCTCCATCACCGGCGCGGTGTCGACGAACACCTTCACCGCGGCGGCCTCACCACCCGCCTCGCCAACGCGCGACAGCAGGAAGCCGGCAAGCTGCTTTAACTTGCCGCGAACCACGTCGTGATAGTCGCGGCCCTGCGCATACACCGAGATCGCGCCCCGGTCGGGACGCGCGAGGATCGCGCGCGGATCGGCGGACGGCGCGTAGGACAGCCCGAGCGCGATCACCGTGACGGCGTCGGGCCAGAGCGCGCGCGGGTCGCCGCGACGCGCCGCGTGCTCGGCCATCCAGGCCATGTCGCCGTGCCGCCCGGCGGCCAGGAACGCCGCGAGGCGGATTCGTGCCTCGTCGCCGAGACGGGCCGGCGCGAAGCCGATCGCATCAAAGCCGAGCGCGAACGCGCGTTCCGTGACGGCGGCGGCCAAGCCCGCGCCGTCAGCCACGGCCGCGATAGCCCGGCACGTCCTGCGCCGGGATCCACACCCCGGGGGGAGGATCCCCGCTCTGCCAGAACACGTCGATCGGGATGCCACCGCGCGGATACCAGTAGGCGCCGATCCGCAGCCAGCGCGGCGCCAGCAGCCCGACCAGCCGCCGCGCGATCGCGACCGAGCAATCCTCGTGAAAGGCGCCATGGTTGCGGAAGCTCTGCAGATAGAGCTTGAGCGACTTGCTCTCGACGATGCTGGCGTCCGGCACGTAGTCGAGCACCAGGTGGGCGAAATCCGGCTGCCCGGTCAGCGGACAGAGCGAGGTGAACTCGGGCGCGGTGAAGCGGGCGACATAGAGGTGCTGGGGGTGCGGGTTCGGCACGGATTCGAGCACCGCGTCCGCCGGGCCTGCTGGGACCGGAACGCTTCGACCGAGCTGGGTCAGGCCGGAAGGATCATCGCTCATCATGGCATCCGTCATCTGCCGCCTGCTCAAGCCGCGACGCCGCGTAGGCATCGAGCCTGCGCTCGGCGATGGCGCGGCGGAGATCGCCCATCAGCCGCGCGTAGTGGCTGAGATTGTGCCAGGTCAGCAGCATCGGACCCAGGATTTCGCCGGCCCGGAACAGGTGGGGCAGGTAGGCGCGCGAGTGCCGCGCGCAAGCCGGGCACGGGCAGCCGGGCTCCAGCGGCGCCGGATCGGCGGCATGGCGGGCGTTGCGCAGGTTCAGCGCGCCCTCCGGCACGTAGGCGCGCGCGGTGCGGCCGGCACGCGTCGGCAGCACGCAGTCGAACATGTCGATGCCGCGCCGCACCGCGCCGATGATGTCGGCAGGCGTGCCGACCCCCATCAGGTAGCGCGGCGCGTCACGCGGCAGGCACGGCAGCGTCGCGCCGAGCGTCGCGAACATCGCCGCCTGCCCCTCGCCGACCGCCAGCCCGCCGACCGCGTAGCCCTCGAAACCGATCCGCAGCAGCGCCCCCGCGCTCTCCTCGCGCAACCCGGCAAGCGTGCCCCCCTGGACGATGCCGAACTGGCCGTAGCCGTCGCGCGGCACGAACGCGCGTCGCGACCGCTCGGCCCAGCGCATCGAGCGGCGCATCGAGGCGGCGGTCTCCGCCTCGGTCGCCAGATGCGGGGTGCACTCGTCGAACGCCATCGTGAACGTCGCGTCGAGCGCGTGCTGGATCGCGGTCGAGCGCTCCGGCGTCAGCCGATGCGGGGTGCCGTCGAGATGCGAGCGGAAGGTGACACCATCGTCGTCGATCGTGCGCATGCCGGCCAGCGACATCACCTGGAAGCCGCCGCTGTCGGTCAGGATCGGCCCCGGCCAGTCCATGAAGCGGTGCAGGCCGCCAAGGGCCGCCACCCGCTCGGCCCCCGGCCGCAGCATCAGGTGATAGGTGTTGCCGAGGATGATCGCGGCCCCGGTGGCGCGAACCGCGTCCGCGGTCATCGCCTTGACCGTGCCGGCGGTGCCGACCGGCATGAACAGCGGCGTCTCGACGCTGCCGTGCGCCGTCCTGAGCAGGCCGGCCCGCGCGGTCCCGTCCTCGTGCTCGAGCGTAAACCCCGTGCTCACGCGGCCTCCGCCGCGCGTTCGAGCAGGCTCGCGTCGCCATACGAATAGAAGCGGTAGCCGGAAGCGATCGCGTGGGCGTAGGCACGGCGCATCCGGTCTGCGCCGGCGAACGCCGACACCAGCATGAACAGCGTCGAGCGCGGCAGATGGAAGTTGGTCAGCAGCATGTCGACCACGCGGAAGCGGTAGCCCGGCAGGATGAACAGCGTGGTCTCGCCGCGGAACGGCCGCACCCCGCCCTCGGGACCATCGAGGTCGGCGGCGCTTTCGAGCAGGCGCAGCGTCGTCGTGCCCACCGCGACGATGCGGCCACCGCGCGCCCGGGCGCCCCCGCACGCATCCGCGGCGGGGGCCGAGACCTCACCCCGTTCGGCATGGATGTGATGCTCGCTGATCTCGTCGGTGCGGACCGGCAGGAAGGTGCCGGCGCCGACATGCAGCGTCACCGCGCAGCGCTCGATGCCGCGATCGGCGATTGCGCCGAGCAGCGCCTCGGTGAAGTGAAGCCCGGCCGTGGGCGCCGCGACCGCGCCGTCGACCCGGGCGAAACTGGTCTGGTAGTCGACCGCGTCTTCTGGCGTCGGCCCCTGCTGCCGCCTGATGTAGGGCGGCAGAGCGAGCGCGCCCGCCTGCGCCAGCGCGGCGTCAAACGCGGCACCGTCGCGATCAAAGCGCAGCACGACCGCGCCGCCCGCGTCGACGCGCACGATCTCCGCCCGCATCTCGCTGCCATCGACGCTCAGCTGATCGCCGTCGCGCAGGCGGCGGGCGTTGCGCGCAAGCGCCCGCCAGCTGCCGTCGGCGAGCGGCGCGTCGAGCATGAGCCCACATCTCG
>CAXTPV010000233.1:0-3939 GCA_964246135.1 uncultured Acetobacteraceae bacterium
ACCGACAGCGTGGCCGCCGCCGACGACGCGGGAACCGGGCAGGCGCCGCAGAAGACGCCGGCGCCCGAGGCCGCGCCGCAACAGCAGGTCGCGTCGGCGGCGGCGCCCGAGGTCAACCTCGATGTCGAGGGCGAGCCTGGCACCGGCATCGTCACCGGCCCCGGCATCATCCCCGCGACGCCGGACACTAGGCACCCGAACGTGCCGCCCGCCTATCCGCGCGCGGCGGCCGAGCGCGGCATGCAGGGCACGGTCGGGCTGATCGTCAGCGTGGCGCCCGATGGCAGCGCCCAGGCGGTCGAGATCGCGTCGAGCTCCGGCTACGACCTGCTCGACGACACCGCGCGTCGCGCGGTCGCGCGCTGGCACTTCCGGCCGGCGATGGAGGGTGGCCGCGCGGTGCCGTCGGTGTTCAACCAGCAGATCGAGTTCGACCTCGGACCCCGGCCATGAGGCGCGGCGGCAGGGCGGGGCCCAGCCTGATGCTGCCGATACGCAACATCGCGAGCGGCGTGCTGTTCGTGATGGCGGTGTCGGCGGTCGCGATCGCCGGCTACGTGACCCAGAGCTGGCGCCTCGGCGACGCGCTCTACATGACGGTGCTGACGGTTTTCACCGTCGGCTACGGCGAGGTGGAGCCGGTCGACACGCCGATGTTGCGGGCGATCACCATCGGGCTGATCCTGTTCGGGTGCACCGGCATCATCTTTCTCACCGGTGCGATCGTGCAGCTGATCACCGTTCGCAGCTTCCAGGAGGTGCTCGGCACACGTCGGATGAACAGGGACATCGACAAGCTCGACGGACACACCATCCTGTGCGGCTTCGGCCGCATCGGCCGCATGCTGGCGCGCGACCTCGCGGCCGCCTCGTCGCCGTTCGTGGTGATCGACGCCAACCCCGCGCGCTGCGCCGAGGCGCGCGAGGCCGGCTACCTGGTGGTCGAGGAGGATGCCGCCGAAGAGAGCGCGCTGCATCACGCGGGCATCACCAGGGCGCGGGTGCTGGCGACCGTGCTGCCGAACGACGCCAGCAACGTGTTCATCACGCTGTCGGCCAGGAGCCTGAACGACCGGCTGGTGATCATCGCGCGCGGCGAGGCGCCTTCGACCGAGAAGAAGCTGCTGCATGCCGGCGCCCACCACGTGGTGCTGCCGGCGCATATCGGCGCCGACCGGATGGCCGAGCTTATTCTCTACCCCGCGACGGTCGCGATGGTTCGCAAGCCGCAGCGCATGCGGGAGATGGAGCAGGATTTGCACCGGCTCGGGCTCGAGATCGTGCTGGCGGTGGTCGAGCGCGACAGCCGCCACGCGGGCGAGACAGTGGAAGCGGTCGAGCGCGGGACCGGCTTCCTGATCGTCGCGGTCGAGAGCCCCGGAAGCGCCCGGGCGGAGGGCCCCGATCCCGGCCGCCGGCTTGCCGCCGGCGACGGCGTCACCCTGCTCGGCCGGGTCGGACGGGTGCCGCTCGCCGACGGCTTCGCGGCGCGCTGAGGCGGGACGATGCCCGTTGCGTTCATCCTGTCGAAGCTGGCCGAGACGATCGCGTCCCCGAGCGCGCTGCTGCTGCTGGCGCCAACCCTAGGCATCGCGCTGCTGATCGCGGGCCGGGCGCGGATCGGGCTCGCGCTGCTGGTGTTGCCGGTCGCGGCCTTGCTGGTGCTGGCGATCCTGCCGGTCGATGACTGGCTGCTGGCGCCGCTCGAGGACCGCTTTCCGCCGCTACGCACGCTGCCAGCGGGCGTCGTGGGCGTGATCGCGCTTGGCGGCGCGGTCGATCCCGAGCTCACCGAGGATCGCGGCATGCCCTCACTGAACGGCGCCGCCGAGCGGATGACGGCGCTGGTGGCGCTCGGCCTCGCCCATCCTGGGCTCGCGCTGGCGTTCACCGGCGGCTCGGGCCGGGTCATCCGCGGTCACCTCGCCGAGGCCGACGTCGCGCGCATGCTGTTTGATCAGCTCGGTCTCGCCGGACGCGCCATCACCTACGAGGGGCGGAGCCGCACCACCATCGAGAACGCGGTCGATCTCGCCGCCATCCTGCATCCCACGGGCAATCAGACCTGGGTGCTGCTGACGTCGGCGATGCACATGCCGCGCGCGATGGCCGCCTTCCGCGCCGCCGGCTGGCACGTGCTGGCCGATCCGGTCGGCTACAAGACGGCGCCCGACCTCCGGGTCGAATTGGCGCCGAGCTGGCCGGAGCGCCTGCAGGGCGTCGATGCGGCCGCGCATGAGTGGATCGGGCTCGCGGTCGATCGTCTGGTCGGACGGACAGGCCGTCTGCTGCCGGCACCCTGAGGCTACGTTGCTCACGAGTTTGCGAGCAATGTCTCGAAAAACGTGACGCCGCGTTCATATACCAGGGCCAATTTCGCGATCGGTTCGTTCATGTCGGCTGTAGACAGCAACATCACTTCCTCTGATCGGCTGGGCGTCCTCATCGCCGGTCTAGGTGGTGCGGTCGCCTCGACGGTCGCGGCCGGGCTGGAACGAATTCGCGGCGGCGATCAGGATCGCACCGGGCTGCCGCTGGCCGGCTTTGCGAACGCGGGGCTGGTCCCCTACGAGGCGATGGAGGTGGCAGGGTGGGACCTCAACCCCGCCGACCTCGCGACCGCCCTGGCGCAGCACCGCGTGCTGCCGCCCGAGATGGCGCGCGGCCTTACCGAGGCGCTGTCGCGGATCAAGCCGTGGCCGGCGACCGGCAGCATCGCGTTCTGCCGCAACGTCGATGGTGGCAACCGCTTCACCACCAACTCCCTGCTCGGCGCCGTCGAGCAGCTGCGGATCGACATGCGCGGCTATCGCCAGCGCACCGGCATCGAGCGGCTGGTGGTGATCAACCTCGCCTCGGTCGAGAGCTGGCCCGACGACACCCGCGCGTTCGCCGATATCGGCCGGTTCGAGCAGGCGCTGGCCGACAACGACCCGTCGATCAGCCCGGCCATGCTCTACGCCTACGCCGCCATCATGGAGAACGTGCCGTACGGCAACTTCACTCCGAGCCTCGGCGCCGACATCCCGGCGCTGGCGTCGCTCGCGGCCTCGCGCGGGGTGCCGGTCACCGGCAAGGACGGCAAGACCGGGCAGACCTTCATCAAGACGGTGATCGCGCCCGGCCTGCGCGACCGCGCGCTGCACGTCGACGGCTGGTTCTCGACCAACATCCTCGGCAACAACGACGGTCTGGCGCTCGACGATCCCGCCAGCCTGAAGTCCAAGCTGGTGACCAAGGGCTCGGTGCTCGACGACATCCTCGGCTACAAGGTCGAGGACCACGTGGTGCACATCCACTATTACCGGCCGCGCGGCGACGACAAGGAAGCCTGGGACAACATCGACATCACCGGCTTCCTCGGCCAGCGCATGCAGCTCAAGCTGAACTTCCTGTGCAAGGATTCCGTGCTGGCGGCGCCACTGGTGATCGAGATCGCGCGCTGCCTCGACCTCGCGCTCCGGCGCGGCGAGGGCGGCGCGCAACCGCAGCTCGGCCTGTTCTTCAAGTCGCCGATGACCAGGGACGGCGCCCCGCCCGAGCATGATTTCGGCCGCCAGCAGCGCGCGCTCGAGGCATGGCTGGAGACGACCGGCTGACGCGACCGGTGGCGTCGGCGGACCCACGCCTTGGCCGGTTCGGCGGCGTCGCCCGCGACCTCGGCGAGATCAAGCGGCTGCGTGACCATTCGGGCCCGGACAGCGTCGCCGGTCGGCTGTTCCGCCGCGCCTGGCGCGATGTCGCCGCCGGTGTGGCACCCCGAGACATCTGGCCGCCGGTCGTTGCCGACGCGCTGGTGGCGACCAGGCTTGCCGGCATCGACGCGACGCTGCTTGCCTCGGTCGGTGTCGAGACGGCGGCGGCGCAAGACATCCTGCATCGCGGCTTTGACGACGCGACCGCCTCGCTGTCGCTGGCCCCGCTCGCGCCGTTGCGCGC
>CAXTPV010000234.1:0-3926 GCA_964246135.1 uncultured Acetobacteraceae bacterium
GCGGGTGGGGTGCTGTTGGTGTCGGGTCCCGGGGGCGCGGGGGGGGCCCCCGCCGGCCCCTCGAAGCACGCGGCGGCGTCCTGCCAGAAGGCGCGCTTGGTGTCGCGGTTGCGCGGGATGCCGGCGGCGGGCGGGTTGAGGTATTGCCGGTCGATGTTGACGCCGCCGATGAAGGCGAGGCGCTCGTCGACGACCAGGATCTTGCGATGATCGCGATCGTTGAAGCGCAGGCTGAAGAAGCGTCGGAACGGATCGGTCGCCCGGAAGGTCAGGATGCGCGCGCCGGCGCGGCGGAGCGTGTCGAAGAACGCGTCCGGCGTGTCGCCGGAGCCGACCGCGTCGTAGATGATGTCGACCGTGACGCCGCGCGCGAGGCAGGCGAGCAGGCGCGCCGACAGGGTCTCGCCGTCGAGCGGAACCTCTTCCAGGGTGTAGAACTCGAGCAGGATGTTGCGTTCAGCCGAGGCGATCGCGTCGAACATGGCGCGGAGCGCGACGATCGCCTCGGGCAGCAGCGTGACCCGGGTGCCGGGCCGGATCGGGCAGTCGGTGACGGGCGCGAACGCGCCGGCGTGGCGGGCGAGGTCGGCGTCCTCGGACGGCGCCGCCGGGATCGGCGGCTCGTGGGCGGTGGCCGCCCTGTCGTCACCCATGCACATCTCCCGTGACCCGTTCGGCCGCCGGCATCGGCGCGGGCGAGGCGAGGTGCCGGGCGCCGGGACGGTCCTGCAACGATGCCAGGCGGGCGCGGAGAACCCCGAGATCGGCCTCGTCGAGACGGGCGCGGCAGCCGTCATAGACGCGCTTGCCGCGGATCGCGAGGCGCGCATGCATGCCGGGATCGTTGCTGCTGCTGGCGATGTCGTCGAGCACACGCAACAGGCGGGCGCTGACGGCCACGTCGGTCACGGCGTAGTGCCGGATTTGCTCGAACGCGGTGTCGAGCAGGCCGTCGAGCTCGATCGCCGGCATCACCACGCGGACCACGTGCGGCGGGTCGGACAGCAGGACGTCGGGCGCGTAGCGGGACAGCCAGCGGATCATGATCCGGCTCAGCTGGTCGAGGCAGGTGATGGCGGTGCTGGGATCGTTGACCGCGGGCGAGATCGCTTTCAGCGCGATGTCGACGATCTGCAGTATGCCGAACTCGACATCCTGCTGCAGGGTGCGGGTGGGGCCGATATCGAATGCGGCACGGATGGCGGCGACGGCGCCGGGGGTGAGGCGGTCGCCGCGGCTGACCACCAGCAGCGGCACGCCGGCCGGCACGAAGTGGCCGACCCGGCGCAGCACGCGTATCTGCAGGCGGGCTTCCTTGGCGATCGCGACCAGCTCCTCGGTGCCGACATAGCGGATGTAGCCGGAGATCGCGTTCAGCACCGGGCTCTCGCCACCCTGCCACTCATAGGACGGCTGGCCGGAGCGATAGTGGTTGGTGCGGTCATGCGGCATCGACTGGTCGATGATGTCCTCGGTCTCGCGGGCGATGCGGTCGA
The DNA here is from genome assembly GCA_964246135.1 of uncultured Acetobacteraceae bacterium. GTDB lineage: Bacteria > Pseudomonadota > Alphaproteobacteria > Acetobacterales > Acetobacteraceae > CAXTPV01. The sequence goes on from CAXTPV010000234.1 coordinate 1,497, forward strand.
CGATGTGGTTGACGCTGATCGCCTGGCTGATGTGCTGGATGAAGAAGATCAGCCAGCCGACGCAGAGCAGCGCCAGCCCCATGGCGCCGGCGGTGGTGGCGATCGGCGCGAACGGGTGCGGCTGGGTGCGGGCGGCGGGCAGCGCGCCCATGCAGTAGGCGAAGGTGCCAAGGAACAGGCCGAGCGTCCACTGGGTGGTGCGGTCGCGGACGAAGCTCACCAGGATGCGCGGCGAGAACTGCATCGAGGCGAGCGTCAGCGTCATCAGCAGGATGGCGAACACGATCGAGACGACGGTCATGATCGAGGCGGCGATGCCGGCGAGGATGACTTGGGCCACCTGCGGATCGGCATGGCTCGGGAACAGCACTCGCGGCACCCAGGCGGCCAGGATCGGGAAGCTCTCCTCCAGCGACGACAGCGAGGCGCCGATGATGCCGAGCACGATCGCGATCACCATCGGCCGGACCAGGAAGCCGCCACGCAGCGCGTAGAGGATGTGGCGGATCGTGAGCGCCGGGCTGCGGCGGACGCGCGGGCGGGTGACGGCGGCGCGCCTGGTCACCAGCGAGGGGTGCAGGTCGGCGTGGGTGGCGGGCTTGAGGTCTGGAGGCGTGATCTGCATGGCGGGCCCGACGGGGACGAGGTTCCAGGCTAGCAGAAACGGCGCGGCCAAGCCTGTAATCCAGAAAATGGGGTCTGGGGCCGATGGCCCCAGCGGGTCGAGGGCAGAGCCCTCGCCTTGCTTCCCGCCAGCCGCGCTCCTAGCGCCCCAACGCCTGGACGATCTCCTCGGTGACCTTCTTGGCGTCGCTGAACAGCATCATGGTGTTGGGGCGGAAGAACAGCTCGTTGTCGACGCCGGCGTAGCCTGACGCCATCGAGCGTTTGACGAACAGCACGGTGCGGGCGCGGTCGACCTCGAGGATCGGCATGCCGTAGATCGGGCTGTCGCGGTTGCTCTTGGCGGCAGGGTTGGTCACGTCGTTGGCGCCGATGACGTAGACGACGTCGGCGGTGCTGAACTCGTTGTTGATCTGTTCGAGCTCGAACACCTGGTCGTATGGGACGTTGGCTTCGGCGAGCAGCACGTTCATGTGGCCGGGCATGCGGCCGGCGACGGGGTGGATCGCGTACGACACCTCGACGCCCTCGGCCGCCAGACGGTCGGCCATCTCGCGGAGCGCGTGCTGGGCCTGGGCGACCGCCATGCCGTAGCCGGGGACGACGATCACCTTGGACGCATTGCGCATGATGAAGGCGGCGTCGTCGGCGTTGCCGGCCTTGACGTTGCGGTCGGCGGACGCGTCCGCGGCGGGGTCGGCGGCGGCGGCGCCGGTGCCCCAGCCGCCGAGCAGCACGTTGATGATCGAGCGGTTCATGCCCTTGCACATGACGTAGGAGAGGATCGCGCCCGACGCGCCGACCAGCGCGCCGGTGATGATCAGCGCCAGGTTCTGGATGGTGAAGCCGATGCCGCAGCAGGCCCAGCCGGAGTAGGAGTTCAGCATCGAGACGACGACGGGCATGTCGGCGCCGCCGATCGGCAGGATCAGCAGCAGGCCGAGCGCGAGTGCGACGGCGGCGACCAGCCAGAACACGACCTGGCTGGCGGTCGCGACGAAGGCGATGATCAGCGCGAGCAGGAGGATGCCTAAGCCGAGGTTAAGCTGGTGCTGGCGCCAGAAGCGGAGCGGGGTGCCGCGGATCAGCGCCTGCAACTTGGCGAACGCGACCAGCGAGCCGGTGAAGGTGACGGCGCCGATCGCGAGCCCGATCGACATCTCGATCAGCGACTGGGTGTGGATGCGGTGCGGCACGCCGATGCCAAACGATTGCGGCGCGTTGAGCGCGCTGGCGGCGACGAACACCGCGGCCAGCCCGACCAGGGAGTGGAAGGCGGCGACCAGCTGCGGCAGCGCGGTCATCTGGATGCGGCGGGCGATGACGAGGCCGATGGCGCCGCCGATCGCGATGGCGGCGAGGATCAGCAGCACGCCGTGGCCGGTCATGCCGGGGCGTAGCAGGGTGGCGGCGCCGGCGATCGCCATGCCGGCCATGCCGAGACGGTTGCCCTGGCGGGCGGTGGCGGGGTTGGACAGGCCGCGCAGCGCCAGGATGAACAGGATGGCGGCGACGAGGTAGCAGAGGGACAGCAGGTTGAGCGACATCCTCGCGGTCCTAGCGGGGCTTGGCTGGGGTCTTGGCGCGGAACATCGACAGCATGCGCTCGGTCACCGCGAAGCCGCCGAAGATGTTGACGCTGGCGAGCATCACCGCGAGCAGGCCGAACACCTCGGACGCGCGGCCGTGGCCGAGGCCGGCGGCGAGCATGGCGCCGACGATGATGACGGACGAGATCGCGTTGGTGACGGCCATCAGCGGCGAGTGCAGCGCCGGCGTCACGTTCCAGACCACGTAGTAGCCGAC
>CAXTPV010000235.1:0-3924 GCA_964246135.1 uncultured Acetobacteraceae bacterium
CGCATGGCGGGCTCGGCTACGCCGCGTTCTCGGCCACCATGACAGCGGGTAGGCTGGGCGGCGATCGGGTGGTGCGACGGCTGGGGCCGGTCCGGGTGCTGGCCTGGGGCGGGATGGTGTCGGCGTCCGGGTTCGCGCTCGCGATCATCGGCGGTCCCGGCCCGGTGGTGCTCGGCGGCTTCGCGCTGATCGGCGCCGGCGCTTCGAACATCGTGCCGGTGCTGTTCAGCGCCGCGGGACGGCAGCGCGGGGTCTCGCCCGGGGTCGCGGTCGCGGCGATCACCACGCTCGGCTATGCCGGCATCCTGCTCGGCCCGGCGGTGCTTGGGTTCGTCGCCCACGCGACCAGCCTTGGCGCCGCGTTCGCGCTGGTCGCCTGCCTATTGCTGGCGCTGCCGGTCGCGGCGCGGGTCGTGCGCTGAGTGAGGCGGGACGCTAGGCTACTCCTAGTCTGGCGGAGCGGCGCCTGTCGGGCTAGTTTTCGCCTCGGAGGGGGCGCCGTTGCACGAGTTCGACCGGCATCTTCTCGCGATCGAGGGGCTTGCGCCATACCTGATCGAGGAGTTGCTCGACGAGGCCGAGAGCCACGTCCTGCTCAACCGGTCCGGCCAGGCGCAGCGCGACGTTCTGCGCGGACGCACGCTGATCAACCTGTTCTTCGAGGACAGCACCCGCACCCGCACCAGCTTCGAGCTGGCGGGCAAGCGGCTCGGGGCTGACGTGATCAACATGTCGGTCTCGACCTCTTCGGTGAACAAGGGCGAGACGCTGCTCGACACCGCGGCGACGCTGAACGCGATGCATTGCGACCTGCTGGTGGTGCGGCATGGGCAGTCAGGAGCGCCGGCGCTGCTGGCGCAAAAGGTCGAGGCAGCGGTGATCAACGCCGGCGACGGCACCCATGAGCACCCGACCCAGGCGCTGCTCGACGCGCTGGCGATCAGGCGACGGCTCGGCACGTTGCGCGGCCTCGCGGTCGCGATCTGCGGCGACATCGCGCATAGTCGGGTGGCGCGGTCGAACATCCACCTGCTCGCGAATTTCGGCAACGACGTGCGGGTGGTCGGACCGCCGACGCTGATCCCGGCCGAGGTCGAGGCGCTCGGGGTCAGCGTCCACCACGACATGCGGTCCGGGCTCGCGGGCGCCGACGTGGTGATGATGCTGCGGCTGCAGAACGAGCGGATGACGCGCGGCGTGGTGCCGAGCGCGCGCGAGTATTTCCGCTTCTTCGGGCTCGATGCGGCCAAGCTCGCCCATGCCAAGCCGGGGGCGCTGGTGATGCATCCTGGGCCGATGAATCGTGGCGTCGAGATCGACAGCACGGTCGCCGACGACCCGGTGCGCAGCGTGATACGCGAGCAGGTCGAGATGGGGGTCGCGGTGCGGATGGCGGTGCTGGCGCGGCTCGCGCGCGCCCATCGCGAGCGGCGGCGGATGCGGAATGCCTGAGGCGATGCTGGTGATCCGCCAGGTCCGGCTGCTCGACCCGGCCTCTGGGCTCGACGCGTTGGGCGCGCTGCTGGTGCGCGACGGGCTGATCGCCGATGTCTGTCCGGGGACGGCGCCGCCGCCGGCGCCTGACGGCGCGGAGGTGCTCGACGCCGAGGGCTGCGTGCTCTGCCCGGGGCTGGTCGACATGCGGGCGTCGCTTGGGGAGCCGGGCTACGAGTATCGCGAGACGATCGCGACGGCAGCCGAGGCGGCGAGTGCCGGAGGCATCACCACGTTGGCGTCGCTGCCGGACAGCCTGCCGGCGATCGACGACCCGGCGCTGGTGCGGCTGCTGCGGGCGCGCGGCGAGGAGACCGGGCGGGTCACCATCCTGCCCTACGCGGCGGTGACGCGCGGCTGCGCCGGCGTGGAACTCGCCGAGCTCGGCCTGTTGCGGGAGGCCGGCGCGGTCGCGTTCACCGACGGCACGCGGGCGATCGCCGATGCGCAGATGATGCGGACGGCGCTGTCCTACGCGCGGGGGATCGGCGCGATGATCGTGCAGCACCCGGAGGAGCCGTCGCTGGCGGCGGGGGGCAGCGCGACGGAGGGCGAGCTCGCGACGCGGCTGGGGCTGCCGGGGATCCCGGCGGCGGCGGAGGCGATCCTGATCGCCCGCGACATCAGGCTGGCCGAGCTCACCGGCGGCCGGGTCCACTTCGCGCACGTGTCGACCGGCGAGGCGGTGGCGCTGATCCGGCGGGCCAAGGCGCGTGGGCTCGCGGTCACCTGCGACACCGCGCCGCCCTATTTCGACCTCAACGAGACCGCGATCGGGCCGTTCCGCTCGTACGCCAAGCTGTCGCCGCCGCTGCGTCCGGAAGCGGATCGGGAGGCGGTGGCGCGCGGGCTCGCGGATGGCACGATCGACGCGGTGGCGTCCGACCACATGCCGCGCGACGCCGACGACAAGCGGCTGCCGTTCGCGCAGGCGTCGCCGGGGGGCACCGGGCTCGCGACGTTGCTGGCGCTGACGCTGGCGCAGGTGCACGGGAGCGGGCTTGCGATGGCGCGCGCGATCGGGCTGCTGACCTCGGGGCCAGCGGCGCTGCTGGGCGTGTCGGGCTCGGCCGGTGCGCTGCGGGTGGGGGCGGCGGCCGATCTCTGCGTGTTCCATCCGGAGCACGCCTGGCAGGTGCAGGCCGGCAGGCTGCCCGGACGAGCGCAGAACACGCCGTTCGACGGCAGGCCGCTCGAAGGGCGGGTGATCGCGACGTTCAGGCAGGGTCGCCGGGTGTTCGGGTGAGGCTGGCGTTGGGGCATCGATATTAGAGCAGGGCTTGCAGCAGGTGGGCGCCCCACTCGGCCAGGCGTTCGCCGAGCGGGCGGTTGCGCCAGGTCGCGGGGTCGATGGTGCGTGAGGCCGCGACGTCGGCGGCGAACATCGTCTCCATCTGGCTCGCGAAGCCGGCGCCGAGGATGATCGCGTCGATCTCCTGATTCCAGATGATGCTGCGCCAGTCGAGGTTGGACGAACCGATGGCCGACCAGCCGCCGTCGATCACCGCGGTCTTGGCGTGCAGGACGCGGTGCTGCCGCTCGTGCAGCACGACGCCAGCCCGCATCAGCGCGCCGTATTCGTAGCGGCCGGCCTCGAGCGCGGCGTCGCTGTTGCTGCGCGCCGGCACGACGATCTCGACATCGACGCCACGGCGGGCCGCCGCCTCCAGCGCCCGGTCGAGGGCGGGCGGTGGCGCGAAGAAACCGGTGGTGAGGTGGACCGAGCGCCTGGAGAGCGCGATCGCCGAGACCAGGGTCCGGTAGATCAGGGTGTGGCCGTCCTCGGGCGCGCCGTCGATCGCCTGCACCAGCAGGTCGCCGGCAGGCGTGCGCGCATCCGGCGGTGGCGACAAAGGCGGTCCGTGCTGGTCCTGCCAGCTCTGGATGAAGGAGCGCTCGAACTGGGCGGTGACGGGGCCCTCGATGCGGACATCGGTGTCGCGCCAGGCCATGCGTTCGGGGTCGTCGGTCGCCGCGCCGGGCGGGTTCTCGTAGACGCCGCTGACGTTGACGCCGCCGGTGATGGTGACGCGGCCGTCGACGCAGAGAAGCTTGCGGTGGTCACGCCGGTTGGGGTCGAGCGCGACGCGGCCGGTCAGGCGCAGCGGATTGAATTCGAGCACGTGGCCGCCGGCGCGACGCAGCTCGCCGAACAGGGCGTCGGGGGTCGTGATCGCGCCCCAGCCATCGTAGATCAGGTTGACCTCGACGCCGCGGGCGCGGGCCGCGAGCAGGCGGGAGACGAAGGCCGGGCCGGCCTTGGCGTCGAACTCGTAGCTTTCCATGTCGATGCGCACGCGCGCGGCGTCGACCGCCTGGGCGAGGGCCGCGAAGCTCGCGGGGCCGTTGATCAGCAGGGTGGCGCTGTTGCCCGGGACGAAGGGCTTGCGCGCGAGGCGCTCCTCCTGGGCGCGGATCAGCGCCAGCGTG
>CAXTPV010000236.1:0-3905 GCA_964246135.1 uncultured Acetobacteraceae bacterium
CCGCCGTACGCTGATCCGTCATCAGCGTCACCGCGTGGCCGCGTCGCTCGAGTTCGCCGGCCAGCGCTTCGGCCGGAAACAGGTGGCCCGCGGTGCCGCCGGCGGCGATCCCGACCCGCATCATGCGCGTGACCGCCGCCGCGTCAGCGCGAGCAGCATGCCGACGGTGAGTGCCACCGACATCGCCGACGACCCGCCATAGGAGATGAACGGCAGCGTCATGCCCTTGGTCGGGATCAGGTGCAGGGTCGACGCCATGTTGACGAACGCCTGCAATCCAAACCCGGCGCAAAGCCCGGTCACCGCCAGCGGCGTGAACAGCTCGTCCTCGCCAAGCTGCTTTAGCAACGAACGCACCACGATGAACAGGAAGCTCGCGATGATCACCATGCAGACGATCATCCCGAACTCCTCGCCGGCGACTGCGAACACGAAATCCGCATGCGCGTCGGGCAACAGATCCTTGACCCTGCCCTCGCCGGGGCCGCGGCCGGTGAGCCCGCCATGGCTGAACGCCGCCAGCGCGGTGTCGATCTGGTAGTGATCGCCGATCTTCGGGTGCAGGAAACGCATCACGCGGCTGCGCACGTGCGGAAACAGCGTGAACGCCAGCGCGAACGCGCCGCCAAGGCAGCCGACTCCGACTCCGACCAGCAGCAGCGGCAGCCCGTCGATGAACAGCTGCAACAGGAACACGCAGAGAATGACCGACAGCATGCCGATATCGGGCTGCGACTTCAGCAGCAGCACGATGAGCCCCAGCACCACGAACGCCGCCACGTGGCCGGGAAACAGCCTTCCCGCGAAGCCGTCGACGCGCCGCCCCTCGCTCAGCAGCCAGGCGGTGACCACCGCGAAGCATGGCTTGAGGAACTCGCTAGGCTGCACCGACATCATCGGCAACGCGATCCAGCGCCGCGCACCCTTGATCTCGACCCCGTGCACCAGCGTGAGAGCGGTCGCGCCAAGCGCCATCGCGCAGCCGATCAGCGCGACCCGGCGCAGGTTGCGCGTGCTCAGCATCGATGTTCCGATCACGATCACGCCCGCCAGCGCCAGGAAGATCACCTGCTTGGCGATGAACATGTCGCGCGACGCGCCGATCCGCACCGCGACCGCCGGCGACGCGGCCAGCACCAGCACGTAGCCGAACCCGATCAGCGCGAACACCGCCGACAGCGTCGGCCGGTCCACCGTCCACCACCAGCGGCCGATGATCGAGTTGTCGGCGCGCGCGGGCGTGTTCATGCGGCCTTCTCATCTGACGCAAGCGCCCGCGCAAGCTCGCCGAACCTGATGCCGCGCGCCTCGAAGTTCGCGAACTGGTCAAAACTCGCGCACGCCGGCGACAGCAGCACCACCGGCACCCCCATCCGCCGCGCCGCGTCGAGCGCCGCCGGCACCGCGCGCTCCAGCGTACCCACGATCCGGTGCGCGACCCCGTGCCCCGCGAGGGTGTCGGCGAGCAGCGCGGCGTCGCGACCGATCAGCAGCGCGTCGGCGACATGGCCGAACCAGGGTGCGAGCGACGCGATGCCGTCCGCCTTGCTCTGGCCGCCGGCGATCCACACGCAACGCGGCGTGCAGGCGAGCGCGCGCGCGGTCGCCTCCGCGTTGGTCGCCTTGCTGTCATCGACGAACGCGACGCCGCCCACCTGCGCGACCAGACGCTGCCGATGCGGCAAGCCCGCGAACGAGGCGAGCCCCGACGCGATCGCCGCCGGCGTTGCGCCAAGATGATGCGCGATCGCCGCCGCCGCCGCTGCGTTCTGATGGTTGTGCGCGCCGGGCAGGGCAGGGGCGGCGGCCAGATCGGCAATCACCGCGCCGCCATGCAGCAGCCTGCCGCCGACCACGCGCCAGTCCGCCTGCCGGTCGGTCCCCGACACCGTGACCGCCCGCCCCAGCGACGCCGCCAGTCCAACGCCCGTCTCATCGTCGACGCCGACCACGGCGAGGTCGCACGCCTGCTGATCGCGAAAGATCGCCCGCTTGGCCGCAACATACCCCGCCATGTCGCCATGCCGGTCGAGGTGATCCGGCGTGACGTTGAGCAAGCAGGCGGCGTCGAACCGCATCCCCGGCACGCGTTCGAGCATGTAGCTCGACATCTCCAGCACATACACGCCAGCGTCCCCGAGCAACGGCAGCGCCAGCGCCGCCGGCCCCAGATTGCCGCCGGCGACCGCCTCGATCCCGGCCCCCGCCAGCAGGTGCGCGAGCAGCGCCGTCGTGGTCGACTTGCCGTTGGTGCCGGTGATGCCGACCAAGCGCGCCGCCGAGCCCGACCGCCGCACCGCGTCATGGAGCAGCCGCGCATCCGACAGCACCGGCACTCCGCGCGCCAACGCATCGGCCGCCAACGGATGCGCACGTGCCCCCAGATGCGCGATGCCCGGCGACAGCACCAGCGCATCGAGCCCGGCCGCATCGGCAAGCTCGGCGACCGGGACGCAAGCCCCCCGCGCCGCCGCGCGCGCCGCCTCGCCGTCATCCCACGCCGTGACCGCGGCCCCCATCGCCAGCAAGGCGGACGCCGCCGGCAACCCGTTGCGCCCAAGCCCCAGCACCGCGAACCGCGATCCCGAGAACAGATCTGGTGCGAAGCCGCTCATCGTATCTTCAACGTCGCAAGGCCGATCAGGCCGAGGATCATCGAGATGATCCAGAACCGGATCACGATCGTCGCTTCCGCCCAGCCCTTCTTCTCGAAGTGATGGTGCAGCGGCGCCATCAGGAACACCCGGCGCCCGGTGCGCTTGTACCAGAACACCTGCACGATCACCGACACCGTCTCGATCACGAACAGCCCGCCGACGATCGCCAGCACGATCTCGTGCTTGACCGCGACCGCGACCGCGCCCAACGCGCCGCCAAGCGCCAGCGACCCGGTATCGCCCATGAACACCTGCGCCGGCGGCGCGTTGAACCACAGGAATCCGAGTCCCGCGCCCACCAGGGCGGCGCAGAACACCGCCAGCTCGCCGGTCCCCGGCACCTCGTGCAGCTGCAGGTAATCCGCGAACACCCGGTTGCCGACCAGATAGGCGATCAGCGCGAACACCATCGCCGCGATCACCGTCGGCACGATCGCGAGCCCGTCGAGCCCGTCGGTGAAGTTGACCGCGTTGCCGGCGCCCGAGATCACCAGCATCGCGAACGCCGGATAGGCGATCCCGAGCGGCAGCAGCAGCGTCTTGGCGATCGGGAACGCGACGTCGCCCGCGATCGCCGGCGGGCTCAGATGCATCAGCCAGGCGCCGGCCGCCAGCCCCGCGCCGAACTCGCAGCCGAGCCGCACCCGCGCCGGCACTCCCTTGGTGTTGCGCTTGGTCAGCTTGAGGAAGTCGTCGGTGAACCCGACCAGCCCGAACGCCGCCGTCACCAGCACCACGCTCCACACGTAGCCGCTCGACAAATCCGCCCACAGCAGCGTCGACGCGAACAGGCTCGCCAGGATCAGCACCCCGCCCATCGTCGGCGTGCCCTTCTTCTCGGTCAGATGCCGCTCCGGGCCAAGCACCCGGATCGGCTGCCCGCCCGGCTGCAGCCAGCGCAGCCAGCGTATCACCGGCGCGCCGAGCACAAAGCTCACCACCAGCGCGGTGAGGCAGGCCGCCCCCGACCGGAAGGTCAGATAATGCAGCAGGTTGAACACCGCGATGTGCCCGGCATAGGGGCGGGCGAGGTCGTACAGCATCAGCCCGCACCCCGCGCGACCAGCGCGTCCACCACCAGCCGCATCCGCGAGCCATGGCTGCCCTTGACCAGGATCGCGTCCCCAGGCCGCGCTCCCGCCGCGACCACCCCCGCCAGCGAAGCCGCGTCCGGCATCCACTCCCCGCGACGCGACGCCGGCAGCGCCTCGAACAACGCCCGCGCCCGCGCCCCGCAGGCATGCACCA
>CAXTPV010000237.1:0-3904 GCA_964246135.1 uncultured Acetobacteraceae bacterium
GTGCTGCTGGGCGGCGCCGACCAGCTGGCCGAGCTGTTCCTGCGCGCGGTCGGTCGGGCGCCGGCCGGGATCGGGCTCAGGGTCGAGGGGCTGCTCGCGTTCGGCGGCCATCAGCCCGGACGCCGCATCCACGGGCGGCCGATCCTCGGCCGGGTCGACGAGGCGGTCGCCGTGCTCGGGCGGCTGGCCGAGACCGGCCGCGCCCCCGACGCGCTGGTGGTGACCGACCCCGAGTTCCGCGGCCCGCCGCTCGCCCGCCTGATCGAGCAGGCGACCGCCGCCGGCGTCGCGGTCCGGCGCGCGCCGCGTCCCACCCACCTGTCCGACGCGGTCGAGATCGAACTGAGGCCGGTGGCGCTCGAGGATCTGCTGAACCGCCAGCAGGTGCCGCTCGACCGGATCGGCATGCGCGCGCTGGTCGCCGGCCGCCGGGTGCTGGTGACCGGCGCCGGCGGCTCGATCGGCGCCGAGCTCTGCCGCCAGGTAGCATCGCTCGGGCCGTCGCTGCTGGTGCTGCTCGAACAGAGCGAATACGCGCTGTGGCGGGTCGATCTCGAGCTTGGCGAACCGAGACTCGGGGTCGCCGGCGTGCCGCGTCGCGCGGTGATCGCCGACATCCGCGACCGCGCCCGGCTCGACGCGGTGTTCGCCGAGCACCGCCCCGACCTGGTGTTTCACGCGGCCGCGCTGAAGCATGTGCCGCTGGTCGAGGCCAACCCGCTCGAGGGCCTGCTGACCAACGCGTGCGGCACCCGCAACGTCGCCGACGCGGCGCGCGACGCGGGCGCGAGCGCGCTGGTGATGATCTCGACCGACAAGGCGGTGAACCCGTCGAGCCTGATGGGTGCGTCCAAGCGCCTGGCCGAGATGTACTGCCAGGGCCTGCACATGCTGTCCGCGCGCGACGCCGGCATGCGCACGACCACGGTGCGGTTCGGCAACGTGCTCGGCTCGACCGGCTCGGTGGTGCCGGTGTTCCGCCGCCAGCTGGAGCGCGGCGGCCCGCTGACCGTGACCCACCCCGACATGCGGCGCTACTTCATGACCGTCAGCGAGGCGGTCGGCCTGGTGCTGCAGGCAAGCGTCGTCGGCGAGGCGCGCGACACCGAGGAGGCGCGCGCGCTGGCGGCCGGCGGCATCTTCGTGCTCGACATGGGCGCTGCGGTCCGCATCGACGACCTCGCCCGCCAGATGATCCGCCTCGCCGGCCTCCGCCCCGACCTCGACATCGCGATCGAGTACACCGGCCTACGCCCAGGCGAGAAGCTGTTCGAGGAGCTGTTCCACGGCCAGGAGCCGCCGCGTCCGACCGGCCACCCCGGCCTGCTGATGGCCTCGCCGCGCACCGTCGATCCGGCGATCATCGGCCGCGCGCTTGGCGAGCTCGCGCTGGCCTGCGAGGCCGGCGACATCGAGGCCGCCCGCGCCGTGATCACCCGCATGGTGCCCGAATACGCGCCGGCGGAAACGCCCGAGGCCGGGTCGCCGCACCCGGCCAGCCACCGGGAGGTGGCGACACCATGACGACCGAACCGATCGCCTTCCTCGACCTCGCGTCGCAGCAGCGCCGGATCGGCCCCGCGCTGCGGTCGCGGATCGACGCCGTGCTCGCCCATGGCAGGTTCGTGCTCGGGCCGGAGGTCGCCGAGCTGGAGCAGCGCCTCGCCGCGTTCGTGGGCGCATCCCACTGCGTCGCGGTGTCGTCGGGCACCGACGCGCTGCAGATCGCGATGATGGCCGAGGGCGTCGGGCCGGGCGACGCGGTGTTCCTGCCCGCCTTCACCTACACCGCGACCGCCGAGGTGCCGCTGCTGCTTGGCGCGACACCGGTGTTCATCGACATCAGTCCCGGCACCTTCCAGATCGACGCCGACCAGCTCGGCGACCGCATCCGCGAGATACGCAACGCCGGCGCGCTCAGGCCGCGCGCGGTGATCGGCGTCGATCTGTTCGGCCAGCCGGCGCCCTGGCTCGCCTTGCGCGAGGTCGCCGCCGCACACGGCGTGTTCCTGCTCGACGACTGCGCGCAGTCGTTTGGCGCGACGCTCGCCGGCCGCAGGCTGGGCCGCGAGGCCGACGCCACCGCGATCAGCTTCTTCCCGAGCAAGCCGCTCGGCGCCTACGGCGATGGCGGCGCCCTGTTCACCGAGGACGACGCGCGCGCCACGCTCTATCGCAGCCTGCGCAGCCACGGCGAGGGCGACACCCGCTACGACGTGCACCGGATCGGCGTGAACGGCCGCCTCGACACGCTGCAGGCGGCGATCCTGCTCGCCAAGCTCGACGTGTTCGCCCCCGAACTCGCCCGCCGCGAAGCGATCGCCCGGCGCTACGACCACGGCCTCGCCAACCTCGTCGCAACGCCGGCCCGCGTCCCCGACTCCACCTCGGCGTGGGCCGTCTACGCCGTGCTACTGCCCGACCAGGCGACGCGCGACACCCTCGCGGCCAGGCTCGGCGCCCAAGGCGTCCCGACCGCGATCTACTACCCCAAGCCTTTGCACCATCAGCCCGCCTACGCCCCCCACCACGACGGCACCCTGCTGCCGGTATCGGACGCCACCGCCACCCGCATCCTCGCCCTCCCGCTACACCCCGACCTCACCGACACCCAGGTCGACCAAGTGATCGGAGCGATCAGGCACGCGCTGGAACCGGCGCCGCTCTAGCAGGAAGCTGAAGCAAGGCGAGGGCTCTGCCCTCGACCCGCTGGGGCCGGTTGGCCCCAGACCCCATTTTCAAGGTCGAAGGATCTGAAAGGCTTGCCTTTGATCGAATGGAGCCGTGAAGCGGATTAATGGCGCACCCCTTGCCTTGGCTTCACGCTTCGAACGGCGCCTTTGTCACTTTTCCGCAGCCTGCTAAAGAGGGAGGGCCAGTAGCAAAGAACTAAAATGCATTTCAGTTCTTGTCGTCACGATCGCTGGCCGAGAAGAGATAAACCGCTCCGGAACGCCAGAAGCAGCTCTGATGGCGCGCGTGAAGTTTCCCATCCTACCGTGCCGCCAGGGCCAACTCCGACGAGCCATGATCGGCTGCAGCGCGAAGCGCAACTACAACTTTGCGACGGCGGCGCAAAATTAATGACGATGTAGCGTGAAGCTCCAAGGCCGTTGGTCAATCAGAGTTGTGAGTATGGATAATAAAACTGCTAAAAGTACATAAAATAATGTATCGAACACTTTGAAGGCGTGTTTCGCTTTACAAAAACGCCCATGCTTTGAGGTAAGAGCGTAGAGTTTATTCAGCTTAATTCTTTGGTTGAGGATGTCTTGGATTTCAACGAGACGAAATATGAACTCCGACCAATAGAAGCATCGGAAGAAGTACTCATAGACGTAAAACAGTATTGGTATCGTAGTTACAAACCCTATACCTGAGAACGGCTTATTCAAATATGCTGCAAGTATGACAAACACAGATGCAAAGCAAACCTGCTTCATCAGAAAGAAGAACGTGTCGTAACGTCCCACGATAGCCTGAATATGATCTAGTTCCTTCAGCAGGACAGGCAAGTCGATGTCAGTGTCGATTCTCTTCGTTTGTTTTGAAGATAGGCATGTTCCGAATGCCTGCTTTCCGAGGATCGACAACGCGATGATGAGCCACACCGCTTGCATTCTTTCGTCCTGCTTATCCAAGGAGTGGCAGTCTGGCGCACTTTAGTGGCCGTGCGCCGCCAACCAGTTAACAGACGTTCTTGCTCGGCTGAACTGCAGTTTTGCTCCCCTTGCTACCGCCCCCCCTAGCCGCTCGCAATCTCCCGCAGCGCCGGGAACAACGCCCGATAACGTCCGTACGAATCGTCATACGCCCCAACCAGCCCGCGCTCCGGCTCGATCGTTGCCGCCACCGCCGGCGGCCGGCACACCGCGCGCGGGTCGGCCCCCGTCGCGGCCGACAC
>CAXTPV010000238.1:0-3899 GCA_964246135.1 uncultured Acetobacteraceae bacterium
CGACGCCAACGCCCGCGCCACCGCGAGCGCGACCCAAGGCGGCACCCAGTCCTTCCAGGGCGGCCCGGGCGGCACCGGCGCGCCGGTGTTCGGCGGCAGCAACGGCCGCTATCCCGGCACCTTCTCCGCCCAGGATCTCGGCTCCAACGGCCTTGGTCCGCACAGCGTCAACAGCGTCGGCCAGCAGCAGGCCTCGGCGCTCGGTGAGTACGGCCGCTTCCAGCTCGGCGGCGTCACCATCACGCTCGGCGGCTTCCTCGCGGCCGAGTCGGTTGCCCGCTCCAGCAACGAGACCGCCGATATCGGCAGCTCGTTCTCCGCTATCCCGTACCAGCAATCGCCGAACTATCATCAGCCCGAGTTCCGCGGCTCCGGCCGCCAGAGCCGGCTGTCGCTGCTGATCGAGGGCGCGCCGTCCACCGTCGCCCGGGTCGCCGGCTACTTCGAGACCGACTTCCTGTCGGCCGGCACCAGCTCGAACTCCAACGAGAGCAACAGCTACTCGCTCCGGGTCCGCCAGGCCTACACGACCTACGACAACAGCGCCTGGGGCTTCCACGTCCTCGGCGGCCAGGCCTGGTCGCTGCTGACGCTGAACCGCATCGGCATCACCCCGCGCCAGGAAAACATCCCGCTCACCATCGACGCGCAGTACGTCGTCGGCTTCAACTGGGCGCGGCAGTGGCAGATCCGCTTCGTCAAGGACTTCAATCGCCGCATCTGGGCCGGCCTCTCGTTCGAGGAGCCGCAGACCGTCTACTCCACCGTGTCGCAGACCATCGGCGGCGCCACCAATGTCGGCGGCGTGATCGGCGGCCAGGACACGCTGACCAATCCCGGTGGCGGCCTGCTGAACTCGACCGCCAACTACTCGTCGGACGTCGCGCCCGACGTGATCGCCAAGCTCGCGTTCGATCCCTCGTTCGGCCACTACGAGATCGAGGGCCTGGCCAAGTTCATCAGCGCGCGCGAAACCTTCGGCGCCCCGATGGTGAACTCCGGCGCCAGCCGGACCGTGCTCGCGGGCGGCGTCGGCGCCGGCATGCTGCTGCCGGTCGTCGGCAAGACCCTGGTGTTCCAGGCCTCCGGCCTCGTCGGGCAGGGCATCGGCCGCTACGGCTCCGGCCAGCTGCCGGACGCCACCATCAACCAGAATGGCACCCCGGTCCCGATCCCCGAGGCCGAGGCCCTGCTCGGCCTGGTCTATCACCCGGCGCACGCGTTCGACCTCTACGCCTATGTCGGCGCCGAGGAGCAGGCCAAGCGCTCGTTCAACGACCGCATCAACGGCACCACCTACGCGTTCGGCTACGGCAACGGCCTCTACAACGACACCGGCTGCAACGTCGAAGGCTCCGCCGCCGCCACCTGCTCGGGCCAGACCAGCGGCCTGGTCGACGGCACCATCGGCGGCTGGTGGCGCTTCCTGCACGGCACCTACGGCACCATGGAAGTCGGCGCCCAATACGAATACATCCGCCGCACCGCGTTCACCGGCCTGGCCACCACCGGCACCGGCCGCAACACCACCCGCTCGGCCGTGACACCGTCCACGGACGACAGCATGCTGCTGTTCTCGTTCCGCTACTTGCCCTTCCTGTGAGCCAGGAAAGGCCAGGGCGCTGCCCTGGACCCGGAAGGGGCCGGCGGCCCCTTCACCCGGCACTTTTTTCAAGCTTGGCCAGAGTACGTAACCTTATCAACAACTTACGGACTTGAAACGTCAAAATTTATTCAAGTCCCCGCTTCTTCTCGCCGCAGGCGAAATAATCTGATGGCTTCGCCCCCGAAGCCCGATCCGTCCCTTCTAAAGTTGAGGGGTCTGGGGCCGTTGTGCGCAGCACGCTCTCGCCTGACGGCCCCAGCCGGTCCAGGGCAGCGCCTTGGCCTTGCCCCGATCCCGACCGTCCGCTAAAGCCCGGCCTCTATTTGGGAGAACCCACGTGACCGAGACGACCGTGCTCGAGGCCTCCTCGCGGGCGAAGGCTGGCAAGGGGGCCGCGCGCGCGACGAGGCGGGCGGGGCTGGTTCCCGCCGTGATCTACGGGGCGCGCAAGGAGCCGGCGCTGGTCGCCCTGGATCCACGCCTGATCGTGCGTGAGATGCAGCGTTCCGGCTGGCGCTCGCACCTGTACGAGGTCCGGGTCGGCGGTGCGTCCGAGCGCGCGCTGATCCGCGATGTGCAGCTGCATCCGGTCAGCGACAAGCCGCTGCACATCGACTTCTTCCGTGTCGCCGCGGGCGAGGCGGTGCGGGTGGCGGTCAGCGTGACCTTCACCGGCGAGGACACCAGTCCCGGCATCAAGCGCGGCGGCATGCTCAACATCGTCCATCACAGCGTCGAGGTGACGGTCGATGCCGATCACATCCCCGAGCACGTGACCGGCGACGTCGCGGCACTTGAGGTCGGCGACATCGTGCACTGGTCGGATCTGGCCGGCACCGCGGGCCTGACCCCGTTCGGCCACGAGGCGGACATGGTGGTCGCCACCATCGCGGCCCCGACCGTCGAGCAGGAGCCCGAGCCGGAAGCCGAGGCTGAGCCGGCCGAGCCCGCACTGCCGGAGGCGACCGCCGAGGAGTGATCGCGCGCGGAGGCACGAAGCGGGCGGCATGCTGCTCTGGGTGGGCCTCGGCAACCCCGAGCCGGGCATGGCCAAACAGCGTCACAATGTCGGCTTCATGGCGATCGAGACGGTGGCGCGACAGCACGGCTTCTCGCCCTGGCGGCAGCGCTTCAAGGGGCTGGTCGCCGATGGCCAGCTCGGCGGCGCGCGGGTGCTCGCGCTCAAGCCCGCGACCTACATGAACGACAGCGGCGCCTCGGTGCAGGCCGCCGCCTCGTTCTTCAAGCTCGAAGCCGACGCGATCTGCGCCTTCCACGACGAGCTCGATCTCGCGCCGGGCCGGGTCCGGGTCAAGCGCGGTGGCGGTGCCGCCGGCCATAACGGCCTGCGCAGCATGGACCGTATGCTCGGAACACCCGACTACTGGCGGGTGCGTCTGGGCATCGGCCATCCCGGGCACAAGGACCGGGTGACCGGCCACGTACTGTCCGACTTCGCCCGCGTCGACCAGGACTGGCTCGCCGCCCTGCTCGACGCGGTGGCCGATGCCGCGCCGTTGCTGGCCGACAGCCGCCGGCACGAGTTCATGCTGGGCGTGGCGCTGCTGGCGCCCGCGCCCTGAGGAGTCGCCGATGGGCTTTAACTGCGGCATCGTCGGGCTGCCGAATGTCGGCAAGTCGACCCTGTTCAACGCGCTCACCGCGACGGTCGCGGCCCAGGCCGCGAACTACCCGTTCTGCACTATCGAGCCCAATATCGGCCGCATCGCGGTGCCCGATCCGCGCCTGGCGGTGCTCGCCGCGATCGGCAAGTCGCAGAAGATCGTGCCCACCTCGCTCGAGTTCGTCGACATCGCCGGCCTGGTGCGCGGCGCCTCGCGCGGCGAGGGGCTCGGCAACCAGTTCCTCGGCAACATCCGCGAGGTGGACGCGATCATCCACGTGCTCCGCTGCTTCGACGACCCCGACGTGACCCATGTCGAGGGCTCGGTCGATCCGGTGCGCGACATCGACACCATCGAGACCGAGCTGATGCTGGCCGACCTCGACGGCCTGGAAAAGCGCCTGCCGGCGCTGGCCAAGCGGGTCCGCACCGACCGCGAGGCGGCGTCCCAGGTCGCGCTGATCGAGCCGATCCTGGCCGGCCTGCGTGAGGGCCGCCCCGCCCGCGCGATGATCGCGCCCGCCGACCGCGAAGCCGCGGCCAGGCTGCAGCTGCTGACCAGCAAGCCGGTGCTCTATGTCTGCAACGTCGACGAGGCGGCGGCCGCGACCGGCAACGCGTTCTCGGCGCCCGTCGCCGCCCGGGCCGCCGCCGAGGGCGCGCGCGCGG
>CAXTPV010000239.1:0-3897 GCA_964246135.1 uncultured Acetobacteraceae bacterium
CAGCATGTCCTGCTGCGTCCCGGCCGGGTGCCGCGGGAGGGGGCGGGGGCGGCCGCCCGCTGAACGCGACGCGGCCGGCCAATATTGCAACACCTCAGCCATGAACCGGCCTTGATCCAAGTTCAAACCTGGACCGTATCTGTCGTATGTGTCATGTCCCCGCTGCCGGCACAGTCATAACACGGAGGTTCGCTCCTCGATGAGCAGCAGCATTCGCGTCCGTCGATCGCTCAGTGCCTGCATCGCCAGTGCCTGCATCGCACTCTGCATGCTGACAGGACTTGCCGCCTGCGCGCCAGGCTCCGACCTTCCGATCTTGCCGGACCCGCCTGATGGCCCCTACAGGCTCGGCGCCGGTGACAAGATCAGGGTGATCACCGTCGGCGCCGAGGAGCTCACCGCGACTTTCATCGTCGGCGACAACGGCACCATCGCGGTGCCGCTGCTCGGCCCGATCCGCGCCGAGGGCCTCAGCACCGCCCAGCTCGGCGACACCATCCGCACCGAACTCGACCAGCGGCACCTCTATCGCAACCCGAGCGTGGTGGTCGAAGTCACGATCTACCGGCCGATCGACATCCTGGGCGAGGTCTCCAGGCCTGGCGAGTATCCGTTCCGGCCGGGCATGACCCTGCTTTCCGCGGTCAGCCTCGCCGGCGGCTTCACCTACCGCGCGATCACCTCCTATGCCTCGGTGGTGCGGCAGGCCGCGCAGAACAAGTCGGTCGAGGGCAAGGTCGGGCGTGAAGCGTCCATCGAGCCCGGCGATGTGGTCACGATCTTCGAACGGCGGTTCTAGGATTGGCCATGCGCCCGGCCAGCGTCAGCGTCTGGCGGATGCCGTGGGTCGCGATCATGCTGATGATCGCCGCGGCGCAGGGAGGCGGGACGATACCGGCTGATGCCGCCTCCCGCCTGCGGGCGCCGCGCACGCTGAGCGCCGATCCCGCCTCGCTCTGCGAGGCCGCGATCAGGCGCGCCGAGCAGCGCTTCGACACGCCGCCCGCGCTGCTCACCGCCATCAGCATCGTGGAGACCGGCCGCCCCGATCGTGGCCGCGAGCGCGCCTGGCCCTGGAGCGTCGACGTGAACGGCATCGGCTCGGTGTTCCCGACCCGAGACGCGGCGCTGGCGTTCACCCGCGCGGCGCTGACCGCCGGCGCGCGGTCGATCGACGTCGGCTGCATGCAGGTGAACCTGGAGCAGCATCCCGACGCCTTCGCCTCGCTCGAGGACGCGTTCGACCCGCCGCGTAACGTCACCTACGCGGCGCGCTTCCTGGTCTCGCTCGCCGAACCGGCCCGAACGGCGCTGCCGCTCTGGGCGGTCGCGGTGGGCTTCTACCACTCGCAGACGCCGGCGATCGCCGGCCCTTACCGCGCCCGCGTGCTCGCGTTGCATCGGGCCCTCGCACCGCTCTCGGCTGACGCGATCGCGATGCCGGGCGGCCTGTCGCCACGCGCGGCGCCGACGCTGGCGGATCAGGTTCGCACCGCCTGGGCCGCGACGATGGACACCCCGGCGGCGCCGTGACGGAACCTTTGCCTCGCGTGATGCGTCGCCTCCGCGCCCCTGCGGCAGTCGCCGCCTCGGTGCTGGCGGCACATGTCGGAACCGCCCGCGCGCAGGTGCTGGAAAGCGTACTGCCGAACGGCGTGCCGGGATACGACACCTCTCCCGGCACGACGGTGCTGACCCGCGGTCACACTGGCTTCGAGCCGGTCACCATCCGGCTCGGCGGCTACGAGATCATCGCCGGCCTCGACGAGAGCGTCGGCTACCAGAACAACGTTCTCGGTTCTGTCGTCGCGCCGCAGGGCAGCACCGTCATCACGACGACGCCGTCGGTGACCGTCAACCGCCAGTGGTCGAACGGTAGCGTCTATGTCAGCGGCTCGGTCAGCAACAACGAATACACCAACCTGCAGAACGAATCATTCACCAGCGACAGCATCGCCGCCGGCGTGAGCCACAACTTCGGCAACGATACCTTGACCGCCGGCTTCGCCCATATCGACGCCGACCAGTTGCCGGCCGCGCTGAACTTCATTTCGCTGACGCAGCCGATCCCGTATCAGATCAACACCATCCGCGCGCAGTATCAGACGCAATACGGCCGCTTCATCATCCAGCCGACCGTCGATTACACGACGCAGACGATCAATAACGCGTTCGAGAACAACGGTTACGAGCAGCTGACGTATCTCGACAGCAACACCATCGACGCCGCGCTCAACGTCAAATACGAGCTGGTGCCGCACCGCGACATCCTGCTGGTGGCCGAAGTTAACGACACCGCGTTCCCCAAAACCAACCCGTTCGGGCCCAACCTCGGCAACGTCAACGTCGCCGGACTGGTCGGCTACGAGGAGAACACCGGCGGCATATTCAACTGGTTCATCCTGGCCGGTTTCCAGAACCAGACCTTCAACCACTCCAACACCTATGCCACCCAGTCGCAGCCGATCGCCGAGGGTGGTGTGGTCTACCAGCCGACCGGCCTCACCACGCTGACATTGATCGGCCGGAACGAGATCCAGGACACCACCACCCCGGATCAGATCGGCTACACCTACCAGCATCTCGGCTTCGAGATCGACCACGAATACCTGCGTAACGTGATCCTGACCGGCAATGCCAGCGTAGACCGCTACGTCTTCGACAAGACCGGCTCGGCCGGGCTCAGCTACAACATCTCGGCCGGCGTGCAGTGGCAGGTCAGTCGTCACCTCTATCTCGGCTTTACCGTCACCGACAGCATCTTCAACTCGTCGATCGCCAACCAGCTCAACTTCATCAATGTGGCGAACCAAAAGCTCGGCGGCTCCAACACCACCAACGCGACGATCAACGACGTCACCGCGACGGTGAACATGCATATCGGCCTGTAGCTGGTCGGGCCGTAGCCGGGACGCCCTGGTCGCGCGCCCGCTCAGCCCTGAGCGGTGCAGGCACCCGCCGGTTGGTCGTACAGCATCAGCGTGATGTCGAGCCCGATCTGCGACCGCCGCGCCGGCGGCCCGAGCGAGGCGGTACGCTCGAGGAAGCTCGCCAGCTTCTCGTGATCGCGCTGCCCGACGCGTCCCTGCAGCGCCCAGACCCGGTGGCCGCCATAGAGCGCACAAGACGCCTCGACGACGCTCATCGTCTCGATCCCCGGCGCGATCGCCTGGCCGGACCGCGCGAGAAACACGTTCATCATGTCGACCGCGCCGGGGTCGTCGATCAGCAGCACGTCGCCCGGCTTGAGCTCCGCCGTCAGTGTCCGCGCGGCGACCTCCCAGCGCGGCTTGGTCTCGATCTTGTAATAGGGTGCCAAGTTCACGAACGCCGCCGCCGCCAGCGCGGCTGCCGCCGGCATGCGTGCCCGAAGTGGCAATCGCGCCAGCCCGACGCCCACTAGCACCAGGAACGGCCCCGTGCTCCAGAGCACGTATCGGGTCATGAACAGCGGCTGCACGCCTGACACCAGCGCGGTGCCGACCGGAAGCGCCACGGCCGCGCAGACAAGCAGAGTCCGCAGTCGCCTGCCATCGAGCGCCACCGCTCCGGCAGCGGCCAGCGCCAGCACTGTCGGCCCGATCCACGGCACCGTCGGCGCGAACACCCGGTCGGCGATCAGGCTCGACACCCGCAGCATGTAGAGCGACTCGAACGTCGTGCGGACATGGGTCCATGACAGCGGCGGTATCCAGTCGAGTCCGCTCTGGAACGTGCCGTGCGCACGCTGCACCAGCACCACCATGGCGATGAAGCCAGGCGCTCCCAGCGACAGGATGCCGAGCTGCAACACCCCCCAACGCAGCAGCACCGCGCGCGGCAGATGTGGCCGGCGGCAGGCGACCAGCAGCATCGCGAGATTGGCGACCAGCAGCCACCAGAGCGCGACCCCAAGCA
>CAXTPV010000240.1:0-369 GCA_964246135.1 uncultured Acetobacteraceae bacterium
TTTGCCATGATCGATGACGGTCTCGGCTTCAGCCTCGTGCCCTGGCAGCCCGCACTGGACCAACGACTTGGCCGCCAGATCACTGAGGGTTGCCATACCCGGCGGCGGGATCGATTGGACATTCGGACGAAGCCGGGGCTTGGACTTTAGTCCCGGCCCTACACGCTTCTTGTCGAAGGGGGCCGGACCGGAGCCACGCCGTCAAGGCTAGCGCGTTCCCCGCCACCGCTTCGCGGCTGACGGCTTTGACCCCACGTCCCCGGCCCGGCGAAGGCTCGCCAAGCGCGTAAGGTTCTTTGCGAGCGCCGCGCTCCCTTTCCCTACCGGCATGAAGCCCTTCCGATTTGCACGCCTTGACCGCCAATTCCC
>CAXTPV010000240.1:379-3895 GCA_964246135.1 uncultured Acetobacteraceae bacterium
ATTTCCACGCGACTGGGCGTGAGCCACTTGTCCCAGATGAACCGTCCGCGCGCGCCTCGCCGGGCGCGGTGTTTCCACGCCGCCGCGATCCCGATTGACTTCTACGACTATGCCGCCACGCCGGAACGCCAGGTCGGCCAGTGAAGCGCGACCTTATCGGCTGACGCGTCATCGACGACTGGCCGGAGCGCGTGCCCGTCACCGAACGCGAGGTGGACGTGTTCGAGGCGTGGTTTGGCGACATCCTCGATGAATTGTTCGGGCCGCCCTAGCCGCCCCTCCTCATGCATTGGATTACCGCGATCTTTGCGCTATATCGTCCATTGGAGTAGTATCCGCCAGGTCCAGGCCAGCCCCGGTCAGCGTAGTTGAGACGCCCGAGTTCCTGGCCGCGACGCGGCGTATCATGGACGACGAGGAGCGCGGTTTAATAGTCGATTATCTCGCCCGCAATCCACTGGTCGGCGACCTGCTTCCTGGAACTGGCAGCATACAAAAGCTGCGCTGAGCTTTGGAAGGACGCGGCAAGAGGGGCGCGCGGGTGGTCTATTACTACCACAGCGGCGCCATGCCGGTCTTCGCCCTGACCGCCTACGCCAAAAACGCACGGGCCGACATCAGCCAGGCCAACCGCAACGATTTTCGCCGCCTGACCGCGCTGCTGGTCGAGCGTTACTTGAGGAAAGCACGATGACGAGCAAGATCGCTGACAGCATCCGGCGCGGGCTTGAGGAGGCGCTGGCCTATGCCGAGGGAGAGGCGGATGCCAGCCGCTACGGTGTCCATATCCCCGAAGACATCGACGTGAAGGCTATCCGGGCCAAGCTGGACATGACCCAGGAGGAATTCGTCGGCCGCTTCGGGTTCAGCATCAACACACTGCGCCATTGGGAGCAGGGCCGCCGCGTGCCGGAGGGGCCGACGCGCGCCTATTTGCTCGTCATCGACCGCAACCCCAAGGCGGTCCAGAAGGCGCTGAGGGCGGCATGACGACCAACGTTCCCCTTCGCGCAGCCCTCTACCTTCGCGTTTCGACCGCGCGGCAGGCCGAGCATGACGTCTCGATCCCGGATCAGCGCAAGTAGGGCGAAGCCTATTGCACTTCGCGCGGCTACCAGTTGGTCGAAACCTACGTGGAGCCTGGCGCCTCCGCGACCAACGACCGGCGGCCTGAGTTCCAAAAGATGATGGAGGCGGGCACCGCAAAGCCCACCGCTTTCGACGTGGTGATCGTCCATTCCTTCAGCCGGTTCTTCCGCGACCATTTCGAGCTGGAATTTTACGTCAGGAAGCTCGCGAAAAACGGTGTCCGCCTTGTCTCCATGACCCAGGAGCTGGGCGACGATCCGATGCACATCATGATGCGCCAGATCATGGCGCTCTTCGACGAATACCAATCCAAGGAAACCGCCAAACACACTTTGCGAGCCTTGAAGGAGAATGCACGACAGGGCTTTTGGAACGGCTCGCTGCCGCCGATCGGCTATCGCGTCGTGGACGCGGAGAAGCGCGGGGCCAAGGTCAAGAAGAAGCTGGAAATCGACCGGCTCCACGCCGACACGGTGAGGTTGGCTTTCAAGTTGGCCCTTGAGGGCGATGGCGTATCCGGCCGTATGGGCGTTAAGTCCATCGCCAAGCACCTCAACGAGCGCAAAATCTACACCCGCTCTGGCGGGCACTGGGGCGTGGGCGCGGTCCATCGGATACTGACTCGGCCGACCTATATCGGCCGCCACGAGTTCAACAAGCGCGGCAAAACCAAGGCCCTGAAGCCCGTCGATCAGGTCATCGCCGTCGCGGTCCCGCCACTGATCGACCGGGACACGTTTGATGCCGTTCAGGCGCACCTCAAATCGCGTAATCCCCAGGTCGCCCCTCCCCAGGTGGTCGGAGGGCCGACCATGCTGACCGGCATCTGCTTTTGCGCCGATTGCGGCGGCGCCATGACCATCCGCACCGGTAAATCCGGGCGCTATCGATACTACACCTGTTCCATTGCTGCCCGGCAGGGCGATACCGGGTGCAAAGGCAGGTCGATCCCCATGGAACGACTGGACGATCTGGTCGCCCGGCATCTGGAGGAGCGCCTGCTCGATCCGGCCCAGCTGGAAGGAGTACTAGGCTCTGTGACTGAAGTTTTTTGAGCGCAGGTTGATCAGAATGGCGGCGAGGTGAGCGAAGCTGATGAAGCTGCGGCGTGTTTTATCTTGTCGCAGGGGAAGTCGGGCATTGTCCTTCAAGCGGCAGAAGAAATTCTCGACCAAATGGCGCTTGGGGTAGAGCGTGGTGTCCCAAGCCGGTGGATTGACCATACCACGCTTCGGCGGGACGTGAGCCTTGCAGCCCTTTGCAGTGAGATCGCGATGCAGCTTGCTCGAGACATAGCCGCGGTCAAACACCGCATCATGCGCAGGGATGTCGGCGAGCAGCGGCCGTGCATAGCGCAGATCGGCATGTTGTCCGGGGCTCGGAATGAGCCGCAGCACCCGACCCGCGCCGTCCACGCAGGCGTGAAGCTTGCTGCTCAGCCCACCGCGTGAGCGGCCAAGGCATTCCGCCTCAGCGCTGCTGTGTGCGGCCCCTGATGCCGACCGGTGCGCCTTGCTGGTCGTGCTGTCGATCATCACCAAGCCGTCGGTAGGTATAGACGGGCGCAAAAGCTCAAACAGCTTGTCCCACCAACCGCGCAGGCACCAGCGTCGCCAGCGATGGTAAATGCTCGGCCAATGGCCAAGTTCAGCAGGCAAGTCCCGCCAGGGCGCGCCAGTACGCAGCACCCACGATACCGCCTCGATGAACGGCGTAGCGAGGCGTCGTCTTTCTTCCAGGCGTGAGGGATTTGCTGTATGGTTAGCAACAACGACGTCCATGCGGCGTCGTCCAGACCTAATCTGGCCATGGCCGTGTCCTCCGAAAGCGCGATACTTCCAGAGTGACACGGTCAGCGGCTAAGCCAATACTACCACAACTAAATTCAGTCACAGAGCCTAAACGTTGTCCTTGATCGCCGCCAGGAGCGTGCCGAACGCAGGGCCGCCCACGCCACGGAACTCCTCAAAAAAGCCGCTGAGGCCGACGCCCGGCTGAAACGGCTATACGACGCCATTGAGAGCGGCGTGGCCGACATCGAGGAGAAATCGCTCAAGGAGCGCATCGCCGAACTGCGAGCGCTGAAATCTCAGGCCCATGTGAACGCCGAGCGCGCGACCATCGCGCCGGATGCAGTCGGGATAGAGATCACCCCAGTCAAGCTTCGCACGTTTGCCGACGCGGCGCGCCAAAGGCTACGCGGACCTCACGGCGGATACCGCCGCGATCACCTCCACCCGCTGGCCCAGCGGGTGGAGGTAGCGGATGGCGAAGTCAGGATCATGGGATGGCGGGGTAACCTGCTGCGCGCACTGGTCGCCGCAGGCGGCGTAAAATCGGCGGCTGGCGGTGTGCCCAGCTTTGTTCCGAGTTGGCGGATGGGGTGGGATTCGAACCCACGGTACGCTTTCACGCACGGCGGTTTTC
>CAXTPV010000241.1:0-3887 GCA_964246135.1 uncultured Acetobacteraceae bacterium
CCATGGATGATGGCAGCTGGGCCGCCGCCCGCTGGGCGTTCAGCCGCGGCGAGGAAACCGGCCGTGGCACCGCGACGCTGCCTTCGGCGGCCTGGCGCTTCCTGCCGATGCAGACCGCGCGCGGCCTGCGTGGCGTGCTCGGCATCCAGGGCGCCGAGGCGGCGGGGGCGTCCGGGCTCGATGCGACGGCGTTGCAGACGCTGGCGTCGCTGGCCGATCAGGCGGCGGTTGCGCTCGAGCGCCTGTCGCTCGCCGGCGAGGCCGCGCGCGCCGAGGCCGGGGCCGAGACCCAGCGGCTTCGCACCGCGCTGCTGAACTCGCTCAGCCACGATCTCCGCACGCCGCTCGCCGGCATCCAGGGGGCGGCCGGCACGCTGCGCACCGCGTGGTCGGCGCTGACCGAGGCAACCCGCACCGACCTGCTGGCGTCGATCGAGGAGGACACCGCGCGGATGGCGCGCTTCCTCGGCAACATCATGGACATGACCCGGCTCGAAAGCGGCGAGATCAGGCCGTCGCGCCAGCGTTGCCGGCTCGACCTGCTGCTCGACGCGGCGCTCGCCCGGGTGCCGGCCGCGGCGGGCATCACCACCCGCGAGATCGCGGCCAACCTCGCCGTCACCGCCGACCCGGCCCTGCTTGAGCAGGTGCTGGTCAACGTGCTCGACAACGCGGCCCGCTATGCCCCTCCAGGCGCGCCGATCACGGTGCGCGGGTTGAGCGAGGGCGCATACGTGTCGCTGCTGATCGCCGATGAGGGGGTCGGCATCGCGCCCGACGAGATCGAGGCGGTGTTCGACAGCTTCTACCGTGCGCGTCGCGGCGACCGCGCGGCACCAGGCACCGGCCTCGGGCTCGCCATCGCACGGGGACTGACCGAGGCGATGGGCGGCACCATCACCGCCACCAGCCCGCGCGCGCGACGCGCCGACCGCACCGGGCACGGGCAACTGGGGATTGCTCCCGGCACCGAGATCGCGATCAGGCTGCCGGCATGGACCTGATCGGCGCTTGCCGGGCGCCGTCGTTCACCCGCCTGCTGCACGCCGACTGGAGCATGCATCCAGGTGGGCGCCAGGTCGCGTCGGCGAGCCGCGACGGGTGGGTTTGGATCGTCGGCACGGTGGAACCGGTCGGCGACGCGAGCCGGTTTCTCGAGCGCCTGTTCGACCCGGGCGAGGTCACCCTGGCGGGGTTCGACTTTCCAATCGGGGTGCCGTTGGGCTTCGGCCGGGCGACCGGCCTTCGCGATTTTCCCGACTTGCTGGACAGGCTTGGCGCGCCGCCGTGGCAGGATTTCCTCGACGTCGCCGACCACGCCGAGGACATCCGCCTTCAGCGTCCCTTCTTCAAGCGTGGCGTGGTCCGTGCGCGGGACGGCGTGCGGTTCCGTCAGCTCATCGACGGTCTTCCCTACGGGGAGCTTACCCGCGAATGCGAGCGTCTCGCCGGCGCCTCATCCCTGTTCTGGACAGTGGGCGCCAAGCAGGTCGGCAAGGCCGCGATCGAGGGTTGGCAAAGCGTCATCCGCCCCGCGCTCCGACGCGGCGGCCGTCTCTGGCCATTCGCGGGCGGCCTCTCCGAACTGGCCTCGCCGGGGCGTCCGGTGCTGGCCGAGACCTACCCAGGCGCCGCCTACGCGCCGCTTGGGATCATCTTCCGCCGTGGCATGCGGAAGGGCTCGCAGGCCGATCGCGCGGCGCTGGCCGGTGCCCTGCTCGAACACGCGAGCGGGCCCGGCATACGGTTCACGTCTGCTCTCACCGCCGCGATCAGGGACGGGTTCGGGTCGTCGCGCCACGGCGGGGACGCCTTCGACGCGGTGGTCGGCCTGCTGTCGATGATCCGGGCGCTTCGGCAGTCCGCTCCAGCCGCCGGGTTCGATCGCAGCTGGGAAGGCTGGATTTTCGGATTGGCACGATGATGTCGGTCGATCGCGGACGCGTTCATCATCCTTTCACCGCCGCCCTGGTATGGCTCGTGCGAGGTGAGAGCGTTGAGAGCGGTAAGAGCGATGAACCACCCGACCACCGCCCGACCCGAGGATCCGGCGCCCGACAGGCCGGCGCGCTGGCGTATGTTCGCGACCTGGACGCGCGACGACCAGGGTCCGATGTTCTGCCGATGGGTCGAGCCGGCCGAGGAGGCGCCGCACCGTCAGGATTGACGCTCCTTCGGGAAGGCGCATGAGCGCCACGAGCATCCTGGTCATCGACGACGAGCGGCAGATCCATCGCTTCCTGCGTCCGGCGCTGGAAGCCAGCGGCTTTGACGTGCTGACGGCCGAGACGGCCCGGGAGGGACTGCGCCTTGCCGTCGCGCGCAGTCCGGACCTGGTACTGCTTGACCTCGGGCTGCCGGACCTCGATGGGCGCGAGGCGTTGCAGAAGCTGCGTGCCTTCAGCCAGGTGCCGGTCATCATCCTGTCCGCACGCGGCCTCGAGGCCGACAAGGTGGCGGCGCTCGACGAGGGCGCCGACGACTACGTCGAGAAGCCGTTCGCTGTCGGCGAGCTGCTGGCGCGCGTGCGGGCTAGTCTCCGCCGCGGCGGCGCGGGCGGCTCGGCGCCGACCGAGCGCTGGGAGGTCGGGCCGATCACCCTCGATCTTCCCCGCCATGAGGTGCACGTGTCCGGCAAGCGGGTGGTGCTGAGCCCGCGCGAGTTCGCGCTACTGGGGTTCCTTCTGGAGCGGGCGGGCCGGGTCATCACCCACCGCCAATTGCTGACCGGGGTTTGGGGTGCGGCCCACGCCGAGGATGTGCAGTATCTCCGCGTCTATGTCGGCCACCTGCGCCAGAAGCTGGGGCCCGACGCCGCCGGCCTGCTGGCGACCGAACCTGGTGTCGGTTACCGGATCCTGTTGGCAGAGTAGGCCGCCCTTCAATGCTTGTTAAGCGATGCCGGGTATCGTTGCGAGATCAAATCGTAAGCGGCGGGCGATCCTCATGGCGGACATCATCGACGTGGCGCTGGCCGATCACGCTTCCATCAGGGCGTGCCTGCATGGTGCCGTTGATGACCATCTGGCCGCCGACCTCGACGAAATCCGGTCCGATCGCGCGTGCGCGTTCGGACGCTGGCTGGATGCCACGGACGGCGCCCGGACGTCGGCGTCGCCCGAATATGCGCGGGCGAGGGCGGTGCATGCCCGCTTCCATCACGCCGCGTTCCGCGCCCTGGTGGCGCGACGGCTCGGCCGGATCGAGGAGGCCAGGCACTCGATCTCGTCGGGCGAGTTCGAGGCCTGCGCTCTTGCCTTGACGGACGTGCTCGGGGTTTTGAGACGGCTGCTCGTGGTCTCGCCGCAAGATGAGGGTCGCCGGCATGGACTGTCGCGGCAGGCGTGACGAAGCTGTTCCTGCTAAGGTCGGGTGGATGGAGACACGCCACTGACCAGGCCGCCGCTGTTCCCGATGTTTCTAGACCTTGCCGGCCAAACTGTCCTGCTGCTCGGCGAGGGCGAGGCCGCGGAGCGCCGCTACGCGACGCTTGCCCGCGCCGGCGCGGTGATCCGCCGCGCCACAAGCTTTGACCCGTCGCTACTGCGAGGTTGCGCGCTCGCGATCGGCGCCGAGGCGCCTGACGAGCAGTTGCGGGCGATGTCCGCCGCGGCCATGGCGGCCTGCGTTCCGGTCAACGTCGTCGATCGCCCGGCGCTCTCGACCTTCGTCACGCCGGCGACGGTCGAGCGGCTGCCGATGCAGGTCGCGATCTGCTCGGCTGGCGCCGCGCCCGTGCTGGCGCGGCTGCTGCGCGCGCGCATCGAGACGCTGATCGACCCGGCCTACGGGCGCCTCGCTGCGATGGCCGAGCGTCTCAAGGCCGAGACTCGCCGCCTGCTGCCGGACATGGTGCGTCGGCGGCGCATGCTTGAGCGCGCGCTCGG
>CAXTPV010000242.1:0-3871 GCA_964246135.1 uncultured Acetobacteraceae bacterium
GTCATCGTTCGCGGCCAGGACGCGATCAACCCTCGCGTCCCTACTCGCGCGCGGTCGTCCGCCCCTCCCTCGAAGGGTGGCGCTGATCACAACCTGGAGGATGCGCTGCGGCGTTGCCGAGTATGCCCGCCAGCTCGTCGCGGCGAGGCCGGCCGACGCCCGCGCGGCGTTGACCATCCTCTGCGATCACCGCACCGAGGCGGCGGACGGCGTCGTGCCGAGCTGGGAGCCGGGGGCAGCATTCCGGCCCGACGCCCTCGCCAGCGCCGTCGCGCGCGCCGACCCCGACGCGTTGCTGATCCAGCACCAGCCGGGATTGTTCGCCTGGACCGATCTCGCCGCCCTGCTCGAGGACCAGCGGGTGAGCGCGCGGGTGACGGCGGTGACGCTGCACAACGTCCGCCACCTCGACATGATCGCGCCCGATGACGCCGCCCGGGTGCGCCAAGCGCTCGCGGGCGCCACCCGGGTGATCGTGCACACGCCCGAAGATCTCGATCGCCTGATCGCCGCCGGCCTCGACAATGTGACGGTGATCGCGCAGGGCGCGGTGTCACCGCCGCCTGACACTTCGCTCGCCCGTGCCCCCTCGCTCGCCGGCGGCGAGGCGCCGCTGATCGGCAGCTATGGCTTCCTGCTGCCACCGAAGGGCTTTGGTGAGCTGATCGAGGCGCTGCGTCATCTGCGCGCAGGCTGGCCCGACGCGCGGCTGCGCCTGGTGACCGCGCTCTACGGCGACGAGAGCTCGGCGGCGCTGCACCGCTCGCTGCTGGCGCGAGCCGACCTGATCGGAGTCGGGGGCGCCGTCGAGTGGCATACCGGCTACCTGACGCACGAGCAGAGCCTGGAGCTGCTGCGCGGCTGCGACCTACTGGTGATGCCGTATCGCCAGACATCCGAGGCCTCGAGCGCCGCGCTGCGCCTGGCGCTGGCCAGCCTGGTGCCGACCGCGGTGACGCCGATCGAGATTTTCCGCGAGGCCGCGGGCGCCGTCGCGACGCTGCCCGGCGACACCCCGGAAGCGATGGCCGACGGCATCTCGCAACTGCTGAAGGACGTCGATCGCCGCGCGCGTCTGCCGCGTGCGCAAGAGGCGTGGCTCGCCGCGCGCGACTGGGATCTTATCGCGCGACGCACCTTCGGCATGCTGGACGGGCTGGCGGTGGCGGCCCGGACGGCGCCGGTCAGCGGCTGGCCGGCGCCGGGTCGTTCGACGGGAACAGGTGACGGCGCGCCTCCTGGTCCTGTTCACGTTTGAAGACGTGCTGGGTGCCGGCCAGGCGGGCCCGCGCGACCGCCGGCCGGGCGTCGATCGCCCGGAACCAGCGCCAAACGTTGGGGAATGCGGCGAGCGGCTCCGCCGCGCCCGGAAACACGAATTTGGCTCGATCGACCCAGCCCCAGGCGGAGATGTCGACGATGGTGCAACTGTCACCGACGATGAAGTGGCGGCCATCCAGCTGCCGGTCCAGCACCGCGTAGTGGCGTTCGGCTTCGTACCGGTAGCGGTTGATCGCGTAGACCTGGTCGGGAGGCGCGATGCGCTGGAAGTGCACCGCCTGGCCGGAGAACGGGCCGAGGCCGCTGGCGACGAACAGCAGCCACGACAGCATCTCGCCGCGCTCGTCCGGCGCGCCGAGAAAGCGTCCGGTCTTTTCCGCGAGGTAGAGCAGGATCGCGGTCGAATCGAACACCCTGGTGCCGCCGCCGGGCCCGTCGGTGTCGATGATCGCGGGAAGCTTGCCGTTTGGATTGACCGCGCGGAAGTTGGGATCGTGCTGCTCGCCCCTGTAGGTGTCGCGCGGCACGACCTCGTAGGGCAGGCCCAGCTCTTCCAGCAGCAACGCGACCTTGGCCGGGTTCGGCGTCGGGTGAAAGTAGAGCCGGATCATGGCGCCTCCGTCAGACGCCTGGCAGCTCGTTGACCGACACCACCCGCCAGGCGGCGGAATGGCGTTCGAGGATGGTGACCGACAGGTTCTGCACCGAGAGCAGCAGCGCCTGCGACGCGGTGAGGCCGAGCGTGTGCGCGACCGCGGCCCGGATCGCGCCGCCATGGCTGACCACGATGATCTCGCGGCCGGCATGGCGTTCGGCGAGCCTGTCCATGGTGGCGGCGACCCGGGCGCAGACATCGGCGAAGCTCTCGCCGCCCGGCGGGTGCTCGTCGGCGGCGAGCGGCCAGAACGGGTGCGCCGGCTGGGCCAGGAGCGGCGGCAGCTCGGCATGGGTCAGGCCTTGCCAGTCGCCGAGATCCTGCTCGATCAGCCCGGGCTCGATCGCGGGCGGCGGCACGTCGCGCCAGGCGGCGATCGCACGCAGCGTGTGCTGGGTGCGCGACAGCGGTGTTGCGATCCACTCCGCCTCGGCGGGCAGCCGGGCAGCAAGCGCCTGATACATCGGCACCTGCGCGATCAGGCTTTCGGGGCAGAGCGGAACATCGTGCGTGCCGTAGAGGCGGGCGCGTGCGTTCTCTTCGACCAGCGCGTGGCGGATCAGCCAGAACCGGGTGAGGCCGGTCTCCAAGCCGACGGCATCGAGGATCGTGGGCAGGACGGCCATCATATCTCCAGCGTCACGGCCGCCGAGGGGCGCCGTAGCTCGGCCTCGGCTCGGTGGCGTCAAGCAGGGTGGCGTGACGCAGCAGCAGCGACAGCTTGTCAAGGCAGGCGCGTGCATCGGCGATCTCGCGCGCGACCCGCTCGTCGCCACCGATGCCCTCGTGCGACGGCTCGCCCGAGACCAGCCTGGCTCCGGCCGAGATGCGGAGCGCGCCGGCAAGGCCGCCCGCGCCGTCGGCAACCGGCGCCGGCTGGCCGACATGGCAGTGGAGCGCGGCCAGAAAGCGGTCGGTCGCGCCAAGGCTGACCGGCAGCGACGCGGTCAGGTCGGCATTCAGCCATTGATATAAGCGCCGCGCCTGATCGAGGCCGAGCGGGCGGCCGTCACGCCCCAGCACCAGGAAGGGCACGATCGTCACCAGCTCGTCCCAGCCCTGCTGCGTGTCGCCGAGCACCGGCCGGCGCAGCTTGGGCGCCGGGACGCGCACCAGATCCGGGCTGGCGTCGATCGACGAGGCGATCGCGGCGGTGAAGCGCTCGATGATCTCGCGCTTGCGTGAGGCGGGGACACGCGCGAACGCGTCCATCTCGGCGATCGCCGCCTGCCAGCGTAGCGCCATGCCATGATTGACTGCGTCGGGGAACGCGGAAGCCGCGCCGAGCCCATCGGGCCAGTCGCCGCGCCCGCAGTAGAGCCCGAGGCCGGCGGGCAGCGTGGCGCCCTCAAGCCGCGCCATGATCGGCGCCGGCACCAACAGCGCGCCACAGAATGGCGGCCCGGTGAAGAACTTCGAACCGGTGATCAGCACCGTCCAGCCGATCTCGACGTAGGAGCGGACGCGAGCGGCTGTCAACCGCGCTTGACAGGCATCCACCACGACGTCAACCCGTCCCCGATGGCCGCGGGCAAGCTGCGCCACTCGGTCGATCGACGGCGCCAGCAGGCCGGTCTTGGACACGTCGAGGTAGTGCAGCAGCACGTGCCTTCCCGATGCCACGGCGTCGCCGACGATGCGGCTGGCCGCGTCGTCGATTTCGCGTGCTGGCAGCAAGGTGCCGTCGGCGCGCCTGACCGCGAGGTCCGCGCGCGCGGTGGTACCCGGCAGGCCCTCGATCAGGGTGCCCTTGCGCACCGCGGCGCCGCGCGCAGTGTCATCGGCGAAGTGGCGTCCGAGCGAGGCCAGCGGCACGCCGCTGCCGGTCTCGTCGGGCGCGGTCAGCACGTTCACGACCGGCCGGCCATCCGCGCCGGCAGCGGCGAGGGCCAGCGCGATCATCTCGCAATCGGTGCCCGACGCGGTCAGCACAAT
>CAXTPV010000243.1:0-3849 GCA_964246135.1 uncultured Acetobacteraceae bacterium
GCTAGTTTCACATCCGACCACCCACAAATCCACCCCACTCGACCAGCAGCAGCACCGGCAGCGCCCCGAGCGGCAGCCCGGCCGCGAACAGCCAGGCCGCGAGATAGGACGGCATCACCCGCGCGCCGAGCAGCCCCGCAATCGGCCACGCCAGCACCAGCGTCGTGAGTCCGCTCGCCGCCACCACCAGGAACGGCGCCCGCGCGTTCAGGGCGACGCCTGCGCCTGATCGTCCGGCCCGTCGCCGGTGCCGTCGAGCGCCGCGAGATCGGACGCGGCGAGACGCCGGCGATCAGTCGCCTCGCTCGCCTGCAACGCCCGGATATAGGCGGCGATCGCCCAGCGATCGGACGGCGCCACCCTCGCCGCGTAGCTGTACATCACCCCGTAGCCATGGGTCATCACGTCATAGAAATGCGACGCGGGCGCCTGCCGCAGCCGTTCGGCGTAAAGCGGCGGCGGTCGCGGAAACCCGCGTTCGACGATCATCCCCGAGCCGTCGCCGCTGGCCGCGTGGCACGGCGTGCAATAGATGCCGTAACGCTCGCGACCGCGCCGCAGCAGCGCCGCCGTGATCACCGACGGCGCCGCCACGTCGTCGCCTGGCAGCCCGTGCGCGACGCTGCCGGATGGCGGCGGCTGCATCACCCGCCCTTGCGGCAGAAAGCTGCTGGCGTCCCAGGTCCGGTTCTTCGGCTGCGCGGCCATGTCGAACTTCTTGCAGCCGGCAAGCGCCAGCAGCGCCAGCAGCATCGCGACACCCCTCATCGCGGCACCCGCTCGGTCAGCAGCGGCGGCCCCGCGAGCGAGCCGAGGAAGCGCTCGACCCGGGCCGGATCGAAGCTGTCATCGACCGGCTCGACCGTCAGCACGTAGCGGTCGCTGCTCACCCGCTCGAAGCCCTCGATGTTGAACGCCGGATGATTCAGCCGAGGCAGCCGGCACCGGAACAGCAGCGCCGCGGTGGCCGCGACCCCGCCCACGAGCCCGCCGACCGACACGCTCGGAATGACATAGGACGCCCAGCTGAACGCCGGCCTGCCGCCGATCAGGAACACGTAGCTGATCGTGGTGGCATAGGCGGCCATCGTGAAGAACCCGGCGGCGCCGAGGATCGCGCCCACCATCCCGGCGATTCGGGTGGAATCCCCGTTGGCGCCGAGCACGGCGGCGAGCCCCGGCACCGGCGCCGGTGAATACGCCTCCACCTGGCCGAACTTGCGCGCCTGCGCGCCGCGCGCCGCGTCTAGCAGATCCTCGGGCTCGGCGTAGAACGCGGCGACCGCGTAAAGCGGCGTGTGCCTGGCCATCCCCCTAGCCCGCGTGCGGCACGTGCGGCGCCGCGCGTCGCAGCTCGACCATCGACACCACCGGCAGATAGCGCAGGAACAGCAGCCCCAGCATCATGAACAGGCCGATGGTGCCGACGAAGGTGGCGACCGCCCAGATCGTGGTGGTGTAGAAATGCTCCGACGACGGCAGGAAGTCGTGGTGCAGCGTGATCACGATCACCATGAAGCGGTCGGCCCACAACCCGGCCAGCACCAGCAGCGAGATCAGCGCCAGCAGCGGCCCCGATCGCCGGCAGTTGGCGAACCAGAGCAGATGGATCGGCGCCAGCGCGCAGCCGAGGATCATCCAGGTGCTCCACGCGTAGATGCCGGTCAGGCGCGCCTGCAGCACCATCAGCTCGTAGCGGTCGCCGCCATAGGCCATGGTGAAGAACTCGGCGGCGTAGCAGTAGGTGTTGGCGATCCCGGCGGCGAGCAGCAGCCCGCCGAGCAGGTCGAGCTGGCGATGGGTGATGGTCGCATGAAGGCCGAACACCGCCCGCGTCACCACCGCGCCGAGCGCCATCGCGGCGACCCCCGACATCACCGCGCCGGCCACGAACAGCACCGGCAGCAGCGGATCGTGCCAGCCGGGCTCGATGCTGCCCGCGAACATCACCGCCGCCCCCGCCTGCAGCGAGGTCACCAGCAGCAGCCCGAGCATCGCCTGCACACGCTGCGCCGCCGCCCAGCGCGCCCAGTGCCGCGCCGAGCCGCGCCAGCCGAGCGACGCGATGCCGTAGACGCGTGCCCGGAACACGTTGGCGGCGCGGTCGCGCAGCAACGCGAGGTCGGGCAGCAGCCCGACATACCAAAAGCACAGCCCGAGCCCGAGAGTGCTCACCAGCGCCATCGCGTCCCATACCAGCGGGCTGCGGAACTGCGGCCACAGATCGAGCCGGTTCGGGTAAGGCAGGTTCCAGTAGAAGAACCACGGCCGCCCAAGATGGATGATCGGATAGAGCGCCGCGGCGCCGACGGCCGCCAGCGACATTGTCTCGCCGATCCGGTTCAGCGCGCCACGCGCCGGCGCGTCGGTCAGCAGCAGGCAGGCGCTGACCAGCAGCCCGCCGCTCGCGATCCCGACCCACCAGTCATAGCAGATGATGTCGAGCGCCCAGGTGACGGGCACGTTGTTGCCCCAGATGCCGACGCCGCGCGCCAGCAGCCAGAACAGCGACGCCACCAGCACGCCGACCAGCCCGAGCGAGACCACGAACGCAAGCAGCCAGCGCCGCTGCCACGGGTGCCGGATCGCGATCGTCGCGACCGCCATCGATTGCGCCGCGAGTTCCGGTCCGGCCGGCCGCGGGCCGCCCCTGAGCGTGGTGATCGACATCGTCAGCCCTCGCCCCCGCCTGGCGCGACCGCGGCGAGGTAGGTGGTGCGCGGCCTGAGGTTGAGTTCGCCAAGCAGCGCGTAGTTGCGCGGATCGCGCGACGCCGCCAGCACCCGGCTCGCCTCGTCGGCGAGGTCGCCAAAGGTGATCGCGCGGGTCGGGCAGCCCTGCTGGCAGGCGGTGCGCACCGCGCCGTCGGCGATCGGCGCATCGTCGCGGTCCGACACGATCCGCGCCGCCGCCACCCGCTGGATGCAGTAGGTGCACTTCTCCATCACCCCGCGTCCGCGCACCGTGACGTCGGGGTTGCGCTGCGCCACGATCGAGGGCGCCGCCCCCGAGGTGTAGTCGAGATAGTTGAAGTGCCGCACCTTGTACGGACAATAGCCCGAGCAGGTGCGGGTGCCGACGCAGCGGTTGTACACCATCAGGTTGATGCCCTCATGGTCGTGCAGCGTCGCCTCCACCGGGCAGCCGACCTCGCACGGCGCGTCCTCGCAGTGCATGCATGGCACCGGCATGAAATGCGTCCTCGGATCGGCGACCGCGCCCTCGTAGTAGCGGTCGATCCGCAGCCAGTGCATCTCGCGCCCGAGCCGCACCTCGTCCTCGCCGACCACCGGGATGTTGTTCTCCGCCTGGCAGGCGATCACGCAGGCGTTGCAGCCGATGCAGCTGTCGAGGTCGATCACCATGCCCCAGGCGCGGCCGTCGCCCTCCGGACTCGGATAGAAGCTCGGCCGCATCGGGTGGTGATCGCCGACCGCCGCTGCCCCCATCGCCTGCACCCGCACCAGGTCATGCCCGTCGATCGCGCCGTGCTCCTGCGTGGTCGCGAACGCGGTGTTGCCGGGCGCCCGGCGCAGCGTCGCGCCCGCCAGCACCCGCGCGCCGTCCGCCGGCAGCAGCTGATAGGCGTCGTAGCCGAGCCCGGTGCAGACCTCGCCGCCCGCCCGCCTGCCATAGCCGAGGGTCAGCGTCACGGTATCGTCCGCCTGGCCGGGCAGGATCCAGACCGGTCCCTCGATGTCGTGCCCCGAGGCGCCGATCACCACGTGGTCGCCATTGGCGAGGCCGCTCGCATGCGCGAGCCCCGGCCCGATCGCCACCAGGTTCCGCCACGTGACCTTGGTCAGCGGCCGCGGCAGCTCCTGCAGCCAGCCATTATTCGCGACCGTC
>CAXTPV010000244.1:0-3840 GCA_964246135.1 uncultured Acetobacteraceae bacterium
GCGACGGCACCGCCAGGGGTGACGCGATCAGACGAGCTCATGGGCTTCCCCCGCGGTTGCGTGGCGCATGACGTCCTCGGGCGTGATCGCCGAGGCTTCCAGGATCTGCACGATGCGGCCCTGCTTGA
Organism: uncultured Acetobacteraceae bacterium; assembly: GCA_964246135.1. Classification (GTDB taxonomy): domain Bacteria; phylum Pseudomonadota; class Alphaproteobacteria; order Acetobacterales; family Acetobacteraceae; genus CAXTPV01. The sequence continues at coordinate 129 of CAXTPV010000244.1, forward strand.
ACACGGCCACGCGGTCGCACATGCCGATGATCTCGGGGAGTTCCGACGAGACCATCACGATGGCGTAGCCGCGCGCCGTGAGCTGGCGCATCAGGGTGTAGATCTCCGCCTTCGCGCCGACGTCTATGCCGCGCGTCGGCTCGTCGAAGAACAGGATGTTGGCGTGGTGGTTGAGCCAGCGCGCGAGCACGACCTTCTGCTGGTTGCCTCCCGACAGGGTCTCGACGGCGGTCTCCATGCCGGGCGCTTTGACGCCGACCCGGCGCATGATGTCCCCGGTGGCGGCGGCCTCGGCCTTGCGGTCTATGAACGGGCTGGCCTTGGTATACTTGCCGAGGTTGTTGATCGAGATGTTGCTCTTGATCGAGAAGGGCGTGATGAGGCCCTCCACCTTGCGGCTCTCCGGCAGGATGCCGAGGCCCAGGCCGAGAGCCTCCGCGGGGTCGGCGAGCCGGGCAGCCTTGCCGTTCACCTGGACCCGCTTGCGATGGACCGGCGTCGCTCCCAGTACGGCGAGGATAGCCTCGGTGCGGCCGGAGCCGACCAGCCCGGCGAAGCCCAGGATCTCGCCCTCGCGGAGCTGGAAGGCGTTGACCGGGCCACCCTTCTCGATCTGCAAATCCTCGACCTGGAGCACGACCCGGCCGGCGCCGGTGCCCTCGGGCTTGGGTGGAAAGTTGGATTCGAGCCGGCGGCCGACCATCATCTCCACGAGGCGGTCAACGTCCGTGTCCTCGACGTCGGTGACACCGATCCACTGGCCGTCGCGCAGCACGGTGATGCGGTCGCAGATCTCGAAGATTTCTTCGAGGTGGTGCGAGATGAAGAACATCGCCACACCCTGGCGCTTCAGCTCGCGCATGATGGCGAACAGGTGCTCGGTCTCTGACGGCGTCAGCGTCGCGGTCGGCTCGTCGAGGATCAGGATGCGCGCGTCGAGCGCCAGCGCCTTCGCGATCTCGATGAACTGCTGCTGCGCGACGCTGAGCGCGCGCACCTCGGCGCGCAGGTCTATCGCGACGCCGAGCCGGGCGAACAGCGAAGCCGCCCGCTTGCGCATCGCCGTGCGGTCGAGCAGGCCGAAGCGGTTGCGCAGCTCGCGCCCGAGGAAGATGTTCTCGACCGCGTTCAGGTACGGGATCAGGCTGAATTCCTGGTAGACGATGCCGATGCCGGCGGCGACCGCCTCGTCGTAGTTCGCGAAGTGCCGCTCTTGGCCTTCGAGCAGGATCTGGCCCTCGTCGGGCTGGTAAACCCCGGACAGGATCTTCATCAGCGTGGATTTGCCGGCACCGTTCTCGCCCAGGAGCGCGTGGATCTCGCCGGGCGAGACCTCCAGGTTGATGCCCGACAGGGCGCGCACCCCGGGGAAGCTCTTCGAGATTCCTTGCAGCTTGAGGATCGGCGGCATCCCCACCTCTCCCATCCCGGGTTCCCCGCGCGGCGGCGCCGCGCGGGGTCCTTCAGGCTCTGTTATAGTTACCAGTGGAAACCCTTGGCGTCGCTCTGGTCAATCTGCTTCACGTCAATTGGAATCACGCTCGGAACGTTCGCGCCCCAATACTTCGCGAGCGCGATCCCGAGGCCGATGCGCACCATGTCGGCGGGGAACTGGGCAGACGTCTCGATGAATTTCGAGTTCGGCTTCTCGATTGCCTCGACCGCTTCCGGCGCGCCGTCCACGGAGGTCAGCTTGATGTCCTTGCCGCTGGAGTCGATGGCCGACAGGACGCCCATCGAGCCGCCGTCGTTCACGCTGAAGATGCCTTTCAGGTCCGGGTGCGCCGAGATCATGTTCTCGGTCACGGTGAGCGCCGTGGCCCGCTCCTGCTTGCCGTTCTGGGTGTCCACCAGCTTCACGTCCGGGTGCTTGGCGAGCGATGCCTTGCAGCCGCGCACGCGTTCCAGGATGGGCACCACTGCGATGCCGTCGAGGATGGCGACGTCGCCCTTGTCGCCGATGGACTTGGCCAGGTAGTCGCAGGCCATCACGCCAGCGTCGTAGTTCTTGGAGCCGACGAAGGAGTCCACCGGGCCGTTCGCGTTCGCGTCCACCGCGACCACGATCACGCCCGCCTTCTTCGCCGCGTTCACGGCCGAGACGATGCCGGTCGTGTCCGTCGGGTTGACGAGCAGGATGTTGATCTTCTGCTGCAGCATGTCCTCGACGTCGCTGATCTGCTTCGAAACGTCGTGGTGCGCGTCGGTGACGATGACCTGGGCGCCGATGGTGGCGGCGGCGTCCCGGAGCGCCTTCTGCATCGTCACGAAGTACGGGTTGTTCAGCTCCTGGAAGGTCATGCCGATCTTCAGCGGGGGCGCCGCCGCGTTGGCGGCCGCGGCGATGGAGACGGTGGCGGCCGCCGCGAGCGCGGCCATCTTGAGCGTGTCGTGCATGTCTCTCCCTCAGGGGTTGGCGCGGCTGTCGGGATGGCCGAGGAGGCGCCGCGCTGTGGCCTCGTCGGTGATCAGGCCGCTGAGCAGTGTGCTCCGCAGGACCGATTGGATGGCGGCCGTCTTGCCGCTGCCGCCGGCGACGCCGACGGCCTTGCGGCCGCGGATCGCGTCGGGTGCCAGGCCGATGACCTTGTCGCGGAGCGGCGTCTCGACCGGATCGCCGTGCTGGTCGAAGTAGTGGCCGAGCGCCTCGCCGACCGCGCCGGCCTGGCGCAGCCGCTCGACCTCGCGCGCGACGATGGCGCTGCTGGACGGCAGGAAGGCTTGACCGTCCACCTCGCCGATGCCGATCAGGAAGAGCGTCGCCTTCGCCGCCGCCGCCAGCGTCTCCGCCACGCCCTCCTGGCGAAGCAGCACGGCGCGGTCCTCCACCGTGTTGGCGAGGAACGGCACAGGCATCACGTCGGCGTCGGCTGAGGTCTTGTCGGCCAGGCGGTAGATCACGTCGTAAGGGTTCGCCGCCATGACCCGCGGCAGGCTGCCGAGCAGCGAGATGAACCGCACCGCCTTGGCCGGGCTGCGCGGCAGCGCGCTGACCATGGCCGCCAAGGTCCGGCCGTGGCCCACACCGATGACCCGGTGATCGCCGCTGTCGAGGACGCCGCGCAGGAACCCCGCCGCAGCCCGCCCGAGCGCGCGCAAGGGCAGGCCCGGCTCGTCGCCGCTCGGCACGACTCGGCAGGACGCGAGGCCGAACCCCTGCATCAGTCCGCGCTCGAGCGCGATGCAGTCGCCGATCGGCCCCTCGACGAAGACGCGCACGAGCCCGTCGCGCGCGGCCCGGGCGATCAGCCGGTGCGCCTTCAACGGCGCCCGCCCGCGCCGCATCCCCCCCACGGTCTGCGGCCATGCGGCGCGCGCCGCCAGGGCAGCCTCGTCGCTGGCATCCGCGCCATCACCGTTGGCGATCAGAACGCTCCTCCGAAGTTTTCTTCATTACCTGCAATTCTTGTCACAGCGGCCGAGCCGCGCACAATGGGATCACGGAATCGTGATAAATGTCGGTCGCTTTACGGTCCGGCAGGGCCATACCGTGAATAGCCGCGCCGAGGCCGCGCACCAGCCGCCCGAAAACGCCTGACCAGCTGCAAGCCCGTGATCCCCGGCTGTAGTACTAGGCCGGAACCGGCTTCAGAGCCTCGCGCAGCTCGCCGATGGCACCGAGCTTGGCACGGAAGCGGGACCAGTCATCGCTCGCTGCGATCGGCGCCCAGAGCGCTTCGACGTCCTCGATCAGAAGTGTCGCTGGCCCCGG
>CAXTPV010000245.1:0-3816 GCA_964246135.1 uncultured Acetobacteraceae bacterium
AGCGGGACCGCGCCGGCCTCGCTCGCGGAGTGAGCACCAGCCAGACACTCGAGCAGTTCGGACTGGCCGGCGCCCAGCACGCCGGCGATCCCGACCACCTCGCCGCGCCGGACGACCAGCTCGGGGACCAGGAGCGGACCGACGCACAGCTCGCGCAACCCGATCATGGTGTCGGCGTCCGACGTGCCGGCGACGGCGTGGCTGCGCCAGTCGGTCGCCTCGATCGTGCGTCCGACCATCAGCTGCACCACCTCGCGCAAGGTGATCGCGGCCACCTCGCCGTCATGCACCTTGCGACCGTCCTTCAGCACGACGACACGGTCGCACTCGGCGAACACCTCGTTTAGGTGATGCGAGATGAACACGATGCCGAGCCCCTGCGCCTTCAGGTCACGGAGGAAGGCAAACAGGCGCCGGGTCTCGGCCAGCGTCAGCGAGGCGGTCGGCTCGTCGAGGATCAGGATGCGCGGCAGGGTGGCGAGCGCCTTCAGGATGTCGAGGATTTTGAGCTCGCCGAGGCTCAGCGTGTCGCACGCGCGCGCGAGGTCGATGCTCACGCCGAACCGGTCGGCCAGCGCCCGCGCTTCCGCCCGGAGCGCCCGGTCGTCGATCAGGCCACCGCGTCGCGGCTCGCGGCCGAGCATGATGTTCTCGCCACCGGTCAACAACCGGATGATCGCGACCTGCTGGTGCGCCACCGCGATCCCGGCCGCCAGCGCGTCGGCGACGTTGCGGAACCGCGCCGGCTCGCCGCCAAGCTGGAGGGTGCCGGAATCGGGACTGACAGCGCCGCAGATGATCTTCACCAACGTCGACTTGCCGGCCCCGTTGGCACCGACCAGCGCCAGCATCTCGCCGGCACGGAGGTCGATGTCGACGTCCGCCAGCACGGTTGTCGCCGCGTAGCTCTTGGCCATCCCACGGGCCCGGAGGAGAGGTTCGCTCATCGCGTGCAACGGGTCGTGGGCGAGAGGGCGCCTCTCGCCCAATGGTCCGATCAGGTCTTCATGCCGGCGACCGCGCGATCGCGGTATACGTAGTAAAGATCGGTCGCGTCATAGGTCGGCGTGCCGGCGGCTGGAAGGTTGATGCCCGACACCAGCAACGGTGCCGGAAACTCCACTGTCGGCACCGGCACCACCTCTTTGGACGAACGCCCCTTGCCGACAATCTCGTTGATCAGCCAGCCGGTGTACGCGCCCCAGATCTCAAAGGCCTGCGCGGTCGTGGCCTTGAGCGGATAGTTGTTGCCGCGCATGCGCTCGAGCGCGGTCGGATCACCGTCCGCCGACACCACGAAGATCTTGTCTTGCAGGCCGCGCGACTTGATCACCTCGGAGGCGGCCATGCCGGGCTCGTCCCAGGGGCACCAGATCGCGTCGAGATCGCTGCCGTAGCGGGCGAGCCAGTCATTGACCACGTTCTGGGTCGCCTCGTAGAAGCCGGCATACTGGATTACCCGGTCGGCTTCGAGTGTGATCCACTCGTTCTCGGTCAGCACCGCGCGCATTACCTTGCCGCGCTTGCGGGTGCCGTGATGGAAGTTCGCGACCACCGCGCAGATGTTGGCCTTCTGCTTGCCCTCGCCGAGCAGCCGGTCGACCATGTACTGGGTGTATTGTCCTCCCATCACCCAGTTGTTGCTGGTGATGTCGGCGATCGCCGGGGCCTGCCAGCCGCTGTCGAGGCTGAAGAACGGAATTTTTGAGCGGGCGAGATCGTCGAGCGCGCTGTGGGCCGCGGTGAGCGTTCCGTACATCACCAGGATGGCGTCGGATTTCGCGGTGATGGCGTTCTCGATTTGGCTGACCAGGACGCCGGGATCGCCCTTGGCGTCGGTCATGTCGACTTGCCAGGTCTTGTCGAACCCGGTGACCTTCAGCCATTGCTGGAACCCGGCCCAGCTGCGCTGATCGGACTGCGCCGAGAGCTGCTGCGCCACTACCGCCAGCTTCACCGGCTTGGCGTTGCTTTGCGCCAGCGCCGGCGTGCTGCCGAGCGCGAACTGGGCGAGCTGCACGCCGCCGAGTGCCGCGGCGCTGCCCAGGATACGTCTGCGCGTTGGCTGGATAATCGTTGTCCGTTCTGTCAAGTCAACCTCCCTGTTGTCGTCACGATTATTTTTGGTCAGTCCTGGTCGGGTGCGATCTCAGTCAAACAACGCGGCCACCGCTGCCGGCTGGTCCCAGTGCGGCACATGCCCGGCATCCTGGATCAGGTGAATCGCGGCCCGGCTGCCGGCCTGGCTCGCCTGGGTCCAGGGAATGATCCGGTCCTGGATTCCCCACACCAACCGGATCGGCATCGCCAGCGCCCGCAGCTCGCCGGTGATGTCGATCTGCTGTCCGGCGTCATCGACCAGCGCGTCGGCGAGCGCGAGGAGGCGTCCACCCGACAGCTCGGCGGCCAGTGCTTCGAGCTGCGCTGAGGTCAGCAACGCGGGCCGCACCGACAGGCGGCGCAGCAGATGCCCCAATCCGCCCGGCGTTCGGGCGCGGACGATGCCGCGCACAAAATCAACATCGATCGGCCGATCAAGCCCGGTCGGTGCGATCAAGGTAAGTCGGCGGACACGCGACTCGAGCCGGCGCGCCACCAGGGCCGCGACCGCGCCGCCGAGCGAGTGGCCGACCAGCTCGACGGGCTCCGACCCCAGCCCGTCGAGGAACGCCGCGACCGCACTGACCAGCGTCTCGATGTCTGGCGCCTCAATGCCGGTGCCGCCGTGGCCGGGCAGGTCCGGCGCGGTCAGGTGACGGCCACTCCGCATCAGCATCGCCGCCAGCTGTGCCCAGCTCTGCACGTCGCCGGCGAGGCCGTGCAGCAACACGATGCGTGCGCCACGCGTCTGCCCGGCCGCCCAGTCGCGGCAGGCGAGGTGGCCGCCAGGAAGCGGCACCTCGCGCATCACGGAGGCGGCGGGCGCCTGGCGTGATGCCAGCACATCGGCGGCCTCGATCCGGCCGCGCCGCCCGCTGCCGCGCAGGCCGGCGAGCACGATGCCCTCCTCGCGCGCCACGGCACGCGCACGAGGCGTCGCCCTGAGCCCGACCGAGGCGATCTCGGTTGCGATCGGTGCCGCCCTGCCAGATGAGGCCGGCGGCGGCGCCGCGATCGGCTCCGATGCCCCGGGCTCCGATACGGGCTCTGGCAACACGCGCTCGGGCGCAGTCGGCACCACAGCGTCACGCCCATCCTCATAGCGGCACAGCACCGCGCCGACATCGGCATCCTCGCCCGCCTCGACGACGATCTCCGCCAGCACGCCGTCCGCCAGCGCCGGCATCTCGACAATCGTCTTGTCGCTCTCGATCTCGACCAGCGTCTCGCCACGCCGGAACGCCTCGCCGGGCCGCTTCAGCCAGGCGGCCACACGTCCGGTCTCCATCGTCTCGCCGAGCCGGGGCAGGGTCAGTTCCGCGATCACCGGCGGAGCATCCGGCGCACGGTATCGGTCATCAGTGCCTCGGTCGGGATGCTGGCGCCTTCCAGCGCCGGCGACACCGGGATCGGGATGTCCTCGCCGGCCAGCCGGATGACCGGGTCCTCGAGATAGTCGAAGCACTCCTCGCCGATGCGTGCCGCGAGCTCGGAGGCGACGCCGCCCGTGAGCGGCCCCTCGCTCACCACCACTGCGCGTCCGGTCCGCTCCACCGAAGCGCGCACGGTGTCGATATCAAGCGGATTGAGCGTGCGAAGATCGATCACCTCGAGATCGATGCCGTCCTCGGCGAGCGCGTCCGCCGCGGCCAGCGCCACGTGCACCATCCGGGAATAGGTCACCAGCGTCGCGTGATCGCCGGCGCGGCGCACCAC
>CAXTPV010000246.1:0-3809 GCA_964246135.1 uncultured Acetobacteraceae bacterium
GGGGCCGGTCGGCCCCAGACCCCATCTTCTGAAGAAAGGATTTCAAAGGCTGGCCTTTGATGGGCACCCCTCGCCTTGGCTTCGCGACACTTCGAACAGCGCCTTTAGCGCTTTTCCGCAGCCTGCTAGCTGACCGTCAGCGCCGCTTCCAGTTCGGCCCATTCGCGCTTGGACAGGCCGCTTGAGTCCTGGCTCACGGACTCGCCCGCCAAGCGTCGGCGCAACACCGACAGCATGCCGGCCGACAGCGTTATTGCGCCCAGGCGATACTCCTCGAACGCCGCCGCCGCCGCCGGCACCCAGGCGCGGACGCAGTCGAGCATCGGCGCCGCGTAGGCCCTGATCTCGTACTGCGCGTGCGGGTCGCCGCGGAGCGCGAGGAAGCCGAACAGGTTGTGCAGGTCGGTCTTCCAGTACCACTGGGTGTAGCTGTTGAGCGTCAGCGTCATGCGGGCGAGCTCGCGCGCCAGGCGCGGCCGGCCTGGGTCGATCACCGCGCCGCCATCGTCCTCGTTCAGGAGGTCGAGATAGTGGTCATGGGCGCGGGTCGCGTCGTCGCGCAGGATGTCGAGCACGCGCGCCGCCTGGTCGGGCGCGAGCACGGCGCCGCGCCCCTGCCGGTTGACGCTCGATTGCGCGGCCAGGTGCTCGGGTGCCGGCAGGTAGAATTCGCGGTCGAGCACGGAATAGCGCGCCGAGACCTCGTTGACGCTGGCCATGCGGTGGCGGATCCATTGGCGGGCGACGAAGATCGGCAGCTTCACATGGAACTTGATCTCGCACATCTCGAACGGCGTGCTGTGCCGGTGCCGCATCAAATAGCGGATCAGGCCCGCATCCTCGCTGACCTTGCGGGTGCCGCGGCCGTAGGAGACGCGGGCGGCCTGCACGATGGCGCCGTCATCGCCCATGTAGTCGATCACGCGCACGAAGCCGTGGTCGAGCACCGGCATCGGGCGGTAGAGCAGCGCCTCCAGCGACGCCACCGTGGGCCGCAGGGTCGGGGTCGCCTCGCCGCGCAGGCGGTCGATCTCGGTCTGCTGGTCGTGCGTGAGCGTCATCGCGTCGCCCCTACCACAGCGGCCGGAACTCCCCTATATTCCGCGATGACGGGGCAACCCGGATATGACGATAAACGGTCCGTGGAATAAACGTTGTGGACCCGGGGGCAGTGCCCGGCGCCTCCACCATCTCGGGGGGCGAAACAGGCTCGACACGCGTGGTAAAGACGTATCTTTCGTTCGGCATGGTTCCGCCGTTATCGGGCCGTATCACAAGTGCCAATGACAACGACGCTATGGCGCTCGCTGCCTAATTGAACTAGGCAAGCGCGGTTCGGGGGGCACCGGGCAACAGAAGCCCCCCACTGACCTGACGCCATGAGGGTGGTCGTATGGCGACCGCGGGCGGCTCGCGGTCCGAGGATTTCTGATGGACGAGCAGGACCAGATCACGGACGCGATCGCCGATAGTCTTCTGCCCTACGAGATGTGGACCGAGGAGGCGTTCCGGCAGGTCGCGGTGCGGGCGTTGTCGCATGTCGCCGCCAACGGGCTGCCGGGCGAGCATCACTTCTACCTGACGTTCCGGACCGATCACCCGCAGGCGACGGTGCCGGCGCGGCTCAGGGCGAGATATCCGGACGAGATGACGATCGTCCTGCAGCACAAGTATTGGGATTTGCAGGTTCACGAGGACCGGCAGCTGGTCTCGGTGGGGCTGTCGTTCGGCGGTGTCGCGTCGACGCTCGGCATCCCGTTCGGCGCGATGACCGGGTTCGCCGACCCGTCGGTGAAGTGGGGATTGCGGTTCCGGCCGATCATGCCTGACGACGCGGCGACGCTCGACGAGGCGCCGCCCACCGTCATCGGCCCTGATGGTGAGGCCGCGCCGGCGGCCGACGCCGAGCCGCAGGTCGTCAGCCTGGACGCTTTCCGCAAGCGACGCGACTGACCACGGATCACCCACCCACGCAAGGCTCCAGGCACGATGCGCTTCACCGTCGACCGGCTTGATCACCTGGTCATCACCTGCCGCGACGCCGATGTCACGGCGTCATGGTATCAGCGCGTGCTCGGCATGGAGCACGAGGAGTATGGCCGCAACCTGCGCCAGGCGCTGCGGTTCGGCGGCCAGAAGATCAACCTGCGTCCGCATGAGGCGTCGGGATGGGAGACCGCCGGCAGCGCGGCACCCGGCACCCAGGATCTGTGCTTTTCCACCGCGCTCTCGCCCGAGGACACGATCGAGCATCTGCGGAGCTGCGGCGTCGAGATCGTCGAGGGGCCGGTCGAGCGCATCGGCCCCAGCGCCCCGATGCGCTCGGTCTATTGCCGTGACCCGGATGGCAATCTGATCGAGCTTGCGTCCTATCTCGGGCGTGTCGACTGAGCCCCGCGGCGCTGCTTGACGCCGGCACGATACGCTCACTCGCGAGCGAACTGCCAGGCTGGACGGTGGACGCCGATGGCAAGCGGATGTCGCGCCGCTTCGCGTTCGCGGATTTCGACCAGGCGTTCGAGCTCGTCACCGCCGTCGCGGCCGTGGCGCGCGCGCATGACCATCACCCCGACATCGCGTTCGGCTGGGGCTACGCGGCGTTCACGCTGACGACGCACGCGTCGGGTGGCCTCACCCGCCTGGATGTCATCCTGGCGGCCGAGATCGATGGCGCCGCGCCTATGCCGCGCAGCTGACCCGGTTTGCTCGCAAGCTCGCGAGCGAGTGGCCGAGCGCCGTTTGCAGCTGCTGCAACAGGACGTCCGCCTGCTCGACATCGAGCTCGGAGAAGATGGTCTGGTCCGCCATGTCGTGGATCAGGATCACACGGTCGGCGATGGCGCGGATTTGATATGTGCTCATGAGCCGAGCCTGCCCCGCAAAGATGAACGAACAATGAAACGGTAACGTAACATCGTCCGAACGCGGAATGGCGGTGGCGGCCGGCCTGCTGCTAGCTGCCGACGCAGCGGCGATAGAGGTGCCAGGTCGCATGCCCGAGCACCGGCATCGCGACCGCGAGCCCGATGAAGGCCGGGATCATGCCGACGGCCAGGATCGCGACCACGATTACTCCCCAGAGCGCCATCACCAGTGGGTTCTGTCGCACCGCATCGAGCGAGACGCGTATCGCGTCCACCGGCGGCGTCGCCCGGTCCAACGCCAGGGGGATCGAGAACACCGAGATCGACAGCACCACCACCGCGAACAGGAAGCCGACCAGGTTGCCGATCAGGATCAGCGCGAGGCCGCCAGAGGTTCCGAACACCAGGCCGAGGAAGTCGCCCGGGCTCGCGATGGTGTGGCCCCCGATCGTCATGCGCTCGATCAGGTCGGCTGCGGCGAGCCAGACCACGAACAGCACCAGCAACACCACGCCGAGCGTCGCGACCGAGCTGAAGCCGGGTTCGCGCAGCACCCGGAAGGCATCCTGCCAGCGCGCCGCCAAGCCCTGCTCGCGCCGGCGGCTGATCTCGTAGAGGCCGACCGCCGCCAGCGGTCCGACCAGGGCGAAGCCCGACACCAGCGGGTAGAGCAGCGGGAACAACGCGCCGCCGGTTGCGATTCGGCCGAACACCAGGGCGGCGATCGGGTAGAGCACGCAAAGAAAGGCGAGCTGGGTCGGGGCGGCGCGGAAATCGTGCCAGCCCTCGACGAGGGCGTGCCTGAGGTCGGCGACCGCCAGCACCTGCGTCGGGCGGGCATCCAGGCGGGGCGGGGCGGCGGGAACGGCGATACCGGATGGAGCCATGGCGAACCTCACTTGCGCGTCGCGGACCGCTCGCAACGCCACGCATCAGAGGTTAGAC
>CAXTPV010000247.1:0-3801 GCA_964246135.1 uncultured Acetobacteraceae bacterium
CATCGACTGCTCGACCTCCGACCCCGCATCCACCCTCCGCCTCGCGGCCGCGCTCGCCGTCCGCGACATCACGCTGATCGACGCGCCGCTGAGCCGCACGCCGACCGAGGCGTGGGAGGGCACGCTCGACGTGATGCTGGGCGGCGCCGACGCCGATGCCGCCCGCGCCCGCCCGGTGCTCGACGCGTTCGCCGGCCGCGTCGTCCGCACCGGCCCCACCGGGTCGGCGCACACGATGAAGCTGCTGAACAACTTCATCGCCATGGGCTACGCGTCGCTCTACGCGGAAGCGCTGGCGCTCGGCGCCAAGGGCGGCGTCGCGCCTGGCGTGATCCACGACGTGATCGGCGGCGGCCGCATGGACTGCCCGTTCTTCCGCACCTTCTTTGACGACGTGGTCGGCGGCAACCGCGACGCCCACCGGTTCAGCATCGCCAATGCGCTAAAGGACATGACCTACCTCGCGAGCTTCGCCGGCGCCGCCGGCATCGCCAACCCGATCGGTGCCGCGGTCCGCAACAGCTTCGCGCTTGCCACCGGGTTGGGCCGATCGGCGGACTACGTGCCGAGGCTGGCCGACGTGATCGCGAGCGCCAACGGCGTCAGCCTGGAGCAACGGGCATGACCGCGCGCCTCGAAGGGCACCGCGCTTTGGTGACGGCCGCCGGCCAGGGCATCGGCCGCGCCATCGCAAGCGCCTTCATCAGCGAGGGCGCGGCCACGACCGCGGTCGACATCGACCTCGACGCGCTCGCCGGCCTTGACGGCGCGACCACGGCGCGCATCGACGTGCGCGACGCCGCTTCACTCGCGGCACTTGCCGCCACCGCCCGCTTCGACATCCTGGTCAACGCCGCCGGCTGGGTGCACGCCGGCGGCATCCTCGACTGCGACGACGAGGCCTGGGCCGCCTCGTTCGCGCTCAACGTGACGCCGATGTTCCGCCTGACCCGCGCCGTCATCCCCGGCATGCTCGCGTCCGGCGGCGGCTCGATCATCAACATCGCCTCGATGGCGTCGAGCCTGAAGGGCGTCGTCAATCGCTGCGCCTACAGCGCGTCCAAGGCGGCGGTGATCGGCCTCACCAAGTCGGTCGCCGCCGATTTCGTGGGCCAAGGCATACGCTGCAACGCGATCTGCCCCGGCACCGTCGAAAGCCCGTCGCTGCGCCGCCGCATCGCCGAGATGGCGGCATCGCGCGGCATCACCGAGGCCGAGGCCGAGGCCTCGTTCCTGGCCCGCCAGCCCGGCGGCCGCTTCGGCACCGCCGCCGAGATCGCCGCGCTCGCGGTCTATCTCGCCTCCGATGAAAGCCGCTTCACCACCGGCACCACCCAGGCAATCGACGGCGGCTGGGGGCTCTGAAGGCTGGGCTCCGCCCAGACCCGCCAAAGGCCGGCGGCCTTTGGAAACCAACCGTCTCGCATGGCGTGAGCCGCGCCGCCTCGGTCGGCCTCACCAGCGCCGATAGGCGCGGTTCCGGCGGTTCCACGCATAGATCGCCCAGATCACGATCGCGACGAGCACCAGGATCTCGGCCAGCGACAGATGCCGCAGCACCCGGAAGATCGCGCTGTAGATCAGCCCGTGGATCACCGACGAGATGATCATGTGGGTGATCCAGCCCGACCCGCCGCCATAGCCATAAGCGTGATGGTAGCCGTACGCGGGGTGATAGCCGAACGCCGGATGGTAGCGCGCGAGATGGGCAAGCTTAGTCATGGTCGCCGGCAGATGGGGACAGGGCGCATCCGTCTCAACGCCGGCCTCACCGGTGGATGGGGTCAATCCAGCGTATCTCGGCCGGCGTTTCCACCGCCTCGATGTCGAGATTGACCACCACCGCCTCGCCGTCGGAGCGCACCAGCACGCATTCGAGCGCCTGGTCCGCCAGCGCGTTGATCTCCTGGTGCGGCACGTAGGCCGGCACGAAGATGAAATCGCCGGGTCCGGCCTCGGCCACGAACTCCAGCCGCTCGCCCCACCGCATGCGGGCGCGTCCGGCCAGCACGTAGATCACGCTTTCCAGCGCGCCGTGATGATGCGCCCCGGTCGCGGCACCAGGATGGATGCGCACCGTCCCCGCCCACAGCTTGCTCGCGCCGGCGCGAGCGAAGTCGATCGCCGCCGCCCGGCTCATCCCGGGCGTCTGCGGCGTGTCGGAGTCGAGCGCATCCGCCGGGATCACCCGCACGCCGTCATCCCGCCAATCCGTCATCGCCGCTCCTCCCTCGCACGATGCCATCGCGGCGCCCGCGGCACCCGGAACGGCAGCATCATCTGTGTGCTCGCGGCCGAAAAGCGCCGTAGGTCGACGCTCTCGTGCACCGCCGGCACCCGCGCCCCGAACAGGCGCGTCTGCAGCACCGAGCGGGCGTAGAACGGCGCGTCGACCAGCGTGCGGGTGACCCGTGCGTCGCCGTCCTCGGCCCGCGTCTGGCGCGCGATCCGCCATCGGCTGGCCTTGAGCGCGACCGTGCCCGGCGGCGTGAACCGCTCGACCCCGCCATCGCGCCCGATCCGCAGCGCGAGGTCGCGCCCGCCGCCATCCCGCCACTGCGTCTCGTAGAGGATGGCGGTGCCGTCCCCCAGCACCGCCCGCGACCAGTCCCAGCGCGCGAAGCCCCGCTCCAGCGGCGCGTCGCCGTCGTTGCTGTCGAGGTAGCCGGTACCTTGCCAGGCGAGTGCCGGTTGCCGCAGCGCCACCTCGACCCGGCAGGCCGGCGCGATCGGCCGCCAGCGATGCGCGCCGCGCCCGTCGATCGTCTCCACATGCCCGGTGAGTGCCTCGGGATGCACCCGGATTTCGCCCCGCAGCCGCCTTGGCAGCGGCGCCGTCACCTCGTCGATGTCGATCACCAGCGTCTGGCCGTTCCAGCGCAGCCCGCTCGGCCCGATCCGCAAGCTGGTCGCGTCGCGCGCCAGGCTCGCCTCGCCGCGCTCGGTCATCGCCCAGTGCGAGCGGCCGCCATGCAGCGCCACGTGCATCGACACATGCGCGAGCGGGTTGGCCGGGCCGCCCCGGCGCGCCCAGGCGTACCAGGGCGAGAACACGCTGCCGAGAAAGGCGATCAGGGTGATGCCGTGCGCGCCATCCTCGCTGATCGCGTCGACATACCACCAGAGATAGCTGTCCGGCGCGACCGCGGCGTCAAAGCGCGGTCCGCCATCAGCGCCGACGCCGCCAGTCGTCCCGAGATCGCCGCCATCGGCACCCCCGGCCCCGGATGCGTGCTGCCCCCCGCCAGGTACAGCCCCGGCAGCTTGGTCCGCGACCCCGGACGCCGGAACGACGCCGCCCAGCCATGCGACGCCGCGCCGTACAGCGCCCCGCCGGTGCCCGGGAACATCGACGCGAACGCCGCCGGCCCGGTGCGCACCGTCGCCGAGGGCGCAAGGTCCACCCTCAGGCCGCAGCGACGCAGCTGCGCCAGCATCCGGGTCTGGCATGACGCGATCTCCTCCTCGTTCGGCAGATGGCGGTCGCCGGTCGCCGGCGCGTTGACCAGCAGCAGCAGCCGCTCCTCGCGCCCCGGGCCGGGACTCGTGTGATCGTCGCGATCCTGGGCGCAGATATAGACGCTCGGCTGCCCAGGCAGCCGGCCATCGCGAAAGATCGCGTCGAACTCGGCCCGGTAGTCGTCGGCGAACAACACGTTGTGCCGCAGCAGCGGGAAGCCCTCGGTCCGTGCGCTCGCCATCCAGGTCAGCGCCGACAGCGAGCGCCGGCTCGGCGCCGCGACCCCGCCGGTCACGCCGAACAATCCGGCCCCGACCGCACCGACATCGGCGGCGCAGACC
>CAXTPV010000248.1:0-3782 GCA_964246135.1 uncultured Acetobacteraceae bacterium
CGCTGGCCGCCACCGAACAGGCCGCCGAACAGGCCGCCCGAACGGGGCTGGCCTGCCGCCTGCGCCTGTTGCAGCTCCCATTCGAGGCGGTGGATGCGGTTTTGCATCTCGCCGAGCGCTGCTTCCTGCACCACCGCCATCTGGGTGACGCGGTAGCGGGCGTCGGGGTACTGATCGAATTGCTGGCCGATGAAGCGGTCGGCCTCCGGATCGATCGCCGGCAGGCTCGGCCGGGTGGCCGGCACGCTGGCGCCAAAACCGCCAGACTGCGGACCTCCGCCGACGCGCGCGACAAAGCGTGCGATGAGATCACGTTCCTCGTTGGTCATGACGATGTTCCCCGACCATGCGGCCTGTTCGCAGGAACAATCTGGCGCCGCGCGGGTTGCGCTTCAAGCGACGTATGCGGGCGCGCCTCAGGGCGCCGCCCGGGTGGTCAGGTTGCCGTCGGGGGCGACCACGAAGTCGAGCATGCCGCCGTCGCGGGCGCCCTGCCCCACCCAGTCGCCGCCATCGCGCCTGAGCCCGACCACGCTGCTGAAGCCGCGCGAGATCAGCCAGGCGGCGACCGCGTCCGAGGTCGCGGGCACGGGTATGGCCGCGACCGGCTCGGATGAAGCGGCCTCGGCCATGAACACCTCTCGCGCGAAGACCGGAGGTGCCGCGCCCGCGCGTGGCGCGTGCCCGAGCAGCAGAGCTGCGAACAGAAGCGCCCACGCGGCCTTGTGGCCGGACCGAACCCACATCACACCTGGCTCCCCGCCGCGCACCGCATCGCCAGGGGCGCATCCCTGGACAACCTGACCGTGTCTGGTTAACGGTCCCCCAATCGGCCGCGACGTTCTGATGACGGCAGATGGGGTGCGCTCGCCCGAAATCGAGCGCAGGGACGCGACGGCGGACGCAGCAGCGCGCGATGAACAGCTCCGCGACCAGGCAAGCGACGCACCCGGCGACGGTTCTTGCGCCCTCATGCCGCTCGACGGATCGGCGCGGTCCGGAGCCATCGCCGCGCCATCCTTGGCCGCGCATCAACGCAGGAGCCTTCGATGTCGAAATGGGTCTACAGCTTCGGCGCCGGCCGCAACGAGGGGCGCGCCGGGATGGGCAAGCTGCTCGGCGGCAAGGGCGCGAACCTTGCCGAGATGGCGAGCATCGGGCTGCCGGTCCCGCCCGGCTTCACCATCACGACCGAGGTCTGCACCGAGTTCCACGCCCATGGCCGCCAGTATCCGGCGGCGCTCGAGGAGCAGGTGGGCGCGGCGCTGCGCCACGTCGAGGAGGCGACCGGGCTGCGCTTTGGCGACGCGGCGCGGCCGCTGCTGGTCTCGGTGCGGTCGGGACCGCGGGTCTCGATGCCGGGCATGCTCGACACCGTGCTCAACCTTGGCCTGACCGACGCGACCGTCGCGGGGCTGGCCGAGAGCGCGGGTGATGCGCGCTTCGCCTGGGACAGCTACCGCCGCTTGATCTCGATGTACGGCTCCGTGGTGCTGGGGGTCGACCCGCACCGGTTCGAGGAGGTCATCGAGACGGTCAAGCTCGATTCCGGCGCGCTGGAGGACACCGAGCTTGATGCCGAGCAGTGGCGGCTGGTGGTCGACGAGTACAAGGCGCTGGTCGAGGCGGAAACCGGTGGGTCGTTTCCGCAGGAGCCGCGGGCGCAGCTCTGGGGCGCGATCAGCGCGGTGTTCGGCTCGTGGCTGAACCCGCGCGCCAACACCTACCGCCGCCTGCACGACATCCCCGCCGACTGGGGCACCGCGGTCAACGTCCAGGCGATGGTGTTCGGCAACATGGGCGAGGACTGCGCGACCGGGGTGTGCTTCACCCGCGACCCGTCCACCGGCGAGAACGTGTTCTACGGCGAGTATCTGGTCAACGCCCAGGGCGAGGATGTGGTCGCCGGCATCAGGACGCCGCAGCCGATGTCGAGCGCCAGGGCCGAAGGCGACGACCTGCCGATGGAGACGGTGCTGCCGGACGCATATGCCGAGTTGCTGCGGGTGCGCGAGACGCTGGAGCGACACACCCGCGACATGCAGGACATCGAGTTCACGGTGCAGCAGAACAAGCTCTACATGCTGCAGACGCGGACCGGCAAGCGCACCGCCGAGGCGGCGCTGCGGATCGCCGTCGAGATGGCCGATGACGGGCTGATCAGCCGCGACGAGGCGATCGCCCGGGTCTCGGCGAGCGCGCTCGACCAACTGCTGCACCCGACGCTCGACCCGGACGCGCCGCGCACGCTGCTGAGCCGCGGCCTGCCGGCGAGCCCGGGGGCGGCGACCGGCGTGATCGTGTTCAGCGCCGAGGAGGCCGAGACCCGGGCGGCCAAGGGCGAGGCGGTGATCCTGGTCCGCAACGAGACCAGCCCCGAAGACATCCACGGCATGCACGCGGCGCGCGGCGTGCTGACGACGCGTGGCGGCATGACCAGCCACGCCGCGGTGGTCGCGCGCGGTATGGGGCGGCCCTGCGTCACCGGCGCCGGCGGCATCAACGTCGACGTTCGGCAGCGGCTGATCTCATCGGGTGGCGTGGTGCTGGGTGCCGGCGAGGTCGTGACCCTCGACGGCTCGACCGGCGAGGTGTTCATCGGCGTGGTGCCGACCACGGCGCCGAAGTTCTCGGGTGATTTCGAGCGGCTGATGGAGTGGGCGGACGGCGTCCGCAGGCTGCGTGTGCGGGTCAACGCCGACACCCCGAACGATGCCGAGGCGGCGCGTCGGTTCGGCGCTGAGGGCATCGGCCTCTGCCGCACCGAACACATGTTCTTCGCGCCCGAGCGGATCGGCGTGGTGCGCCAGATGATCATGGCCGAGGACGAGCCCGGCCGCGCCGCGGCGCTCGACGCATTGCTGCCGTATCAGCGCGACGACTTCATCGCGCTGTTTCGCATCATGGCCGGGCTGCCGGTGACGATCCGACTGCTCGACCCGCCGCTGCACGAGTTCCTGCCACGCACCGAGGACGAGATGGCGGCGGTGGCCGACGGGCTCGGCGTCGGGGTGTCGGTGATCAGGCGGCGCAGCATCGAGCTCACCGAGACCAACCCGATGCTCGGGCATCGCGGCTGCCGCCTCGGCATCACGCTGCCCGACATCTACGCGATGCAGACGCGCGCGATCGTCGAGGCGGCGCTGGCGGTGATGGCCGAAACCGGGCAGGAGATCGTGCCCGAGATCATGATCCCGCTGGTCGGCACCGCGCGCGAACTCGAGATCACCCGCGGCGCGGTGGACCGCATCGCGGGCGACATCGTCAGGCGGGCCGGCCGGACGCTGCACTACCAGGTCGGCACGATGATCGAGCTGCCGCGTGCCTGCCTGGTCGCCGACGCGATCGCGGCGCATGCGGATTTCTTCTCGTTCGGCACCAACGACCTGACACAGACGGTGTTCGGGTTCTCGCGCGACGATGC
Source organism: uncultured Acetobacteraceae bacterium (assembly GCA_964246135.1). Taxonomy (GTDB): domain Bacteria; phylum Pseudomonadota; class Alphaproteobacteria; order Acetobacterales; family Acetobacteraceae; genus CAXTPV01. The sequence goes on from CAXTPV010000248.1 coordinate 3,425, forward strand.
CGGCAGGTTCCTGCCGCACTACGTCGAGGCCGGCATCCTCAAGGGTGATCCGTTCGTGTCGCTCGACCAGGAGGGAGTGGGCGCGCTGGTGCGGCTCGCGGCCGACAAGGGCCGGGCGGCGAGACCTGGGCTCAAGCTCGGGATGTGCGGCGAGCACGCGGGCGATCCGGCCTCGATCGGGTTCTGCGAGACGATCGGGCTCGACTACATCTCGTGCTCGCCGTTCCGGGTGCCGATCGCGCGACTGGCGGCGGCGCAGGCGGCGCTCGGGGCCGAGGCCCCCCAAACGGCCGGACGGGCGCTGGTCGGCCGCCCGGGCTCGGCGCCCCCGGGGGGGGGGGCCCCGGGGGCCCCCCCC
>CAXTPV010000249.1:0-3781 GCA_964246135.1 uncultured Acetobacteraceae bacterium
GGACGAGGCGGCGCGCGCGCGCCAGCGTCTGCAGGTGGATCTGCGCCAGGCGGTCGCCGCGGGCGAGATCGACGTCCATTTCCAGCCGATCGTCGATCTCACGACGTCGCGCATCGTCTCCTGCGAGGCGCTGGCCCGCTGGACGCATCCGGTCGAGGGCCCGATCGCGCCCACCGCGTTCATCGCCATCGCCGAGGCGAGCGGCCTGATCGTCAGCCTCGGCGGCGCCGTGCTTCGGCGTGCCTGTCAGGAGGCGATGACCTGGCCGTCCGAGATTTGCGTCACCGTCAACGTGTCGTCGATCCAGGTCCGTGACCCGCAATTCCTCGCGACCGTCGAGAACGAACTGCTGCGGTCGGGCCTGGCGCCAGAACGCCTGGAACTGGAACTGACCGAGTCCGCGCTCCTCGACGCGAGCGCGAGCACGCTGGCCCTGCTGAACGAACTCGGCAGGCGCGGCATCCGGCTCGCGCTCGACGATTTCGGCACCGGCTACTCGTCGCTGAGCTATCTCGCCCGCTTCCCGTTCGCCAAGGTCAAGATAGACCGGTCTTTCGTCAGCAACATGCCGGACGCGCCCGGATCAACCGCCATCGTCAGCGCGGTGGTCGGCATTGCCCGCAGCCTTGGCATGTCCACGATCGCCGAGGGCGTCGAGACCGAAGCCCAGCTCGACGGGCTGCGTCAGCAGGGGTGTTCGCACGTGCAGGGATATTTGGTTAGCCGGCCGGTGTCGTCGCGGCAAATCCATCAGTTCGTCTCGGAACAAGCCGACCTCGCGTCGGTGCGGGAGACGACGATCGCCTAGTCCGCGGCCAATGCCATCGTCTTGCGCGCGATGACGCGGCCGACATAGTCATCGATCGCCTCGGCCACCTCGTCCGCTTGGTTCGCGAAAACGTGATCAGCGCCCTTGAAGACACGATAGTCGACAACGACACCCTTTTGCGTGTGCAGCTTGTCGACCAGCTTCTTGATCGCCGGCTCCGGTGCGAGTTCGTCGATGTCGCCGGAGATCATCAGGCCACCGCACGGGCACGGCGCCAGGAACCCAAAATCATAGTCGCTCGCGGGCGGCGCGACGCTGATCCAGCCGGAGATTTCCGGACGACGCATCAGCAACTGCATGCCGACAAAGGCCCCGAACGAGTAGCCGGCGATCCACAACCCGCCGGAATGCGGATTGACCATCTGCATCCAGTCGAGCGCCGCCGCCGCGTCGGCGATCTCGCCGATGCCGCCGTCATAGCGACCCTGGCTGCGGCCGACTCCCCTGAAATTTACCCGCATTACCGAAAATCCCAGCTTCTCGAAGCTGCGATACATCGAATACGTGATCCGGTTGTTCATGGTGCCGCCATGCAGCGGGTGCGGATGCAGGATCAGGGCGAGCGGGGCGCCGCTTTCCTTGGAATGATTGTAGCGACCCTCAAGCCGACCGTCAGGGCCCGCGAACATGACTTCAGGCATCGTTATCCCGCCGTTCTAGATGGCCGTCCGTGACGGACGGCGTCAAGGTAAATGGAACCACACGCGCACGCTTCGATCAGTCCGAAGCCCCGTTGCCTACGAAATGGGCATCGGTCCCGCGCTTGCCAAGTTGTGAAGACGCGAAGCGGCCGCGTCATGCCGGTTGTTGCGAGAGCCGTCAAACGCCGACGCCGCATCGCCGCACGCTCTTGCAACTCTCCAATCTCAGTGCAAATCCCGCTCGCAAGTCATTCCTCGCGCTTATAGGGGCACGTGGCGCTTTTTCCTACCAAATTGGCGCGCGCGTCATCACGTCACGAGCAGCCAGATCGCGCTGTCTACTTCGACGCCAACGCCAGCGAGCGGGTGCGGCCGGAGGCCAAGGCAGCGTTCCTCGCAGCCCTCGACTCGGACGCCAATCCCGCTTCCGTGCACGCGGCTGGACGCGGCGCCAGACGACAGCTGGAGCAGGCGAGGGAGGATGTCGCCGCCGCGTTCGGCGCCGATCCCCGCAACGTCGTGTTCACCTCGGGTGGCACGGAGGGCAATGCGCTCGCGCTGCACGGAATCGGTTCCGACCGTCCGATCCTGATCGGCGCGACGGAGCACGATTCGATCCGTCAGGCCGGTCCGGCGCGCGTGCTGCCGGTGCGGCGTGACGGCACGCTCGACCTCGACGCGCTCGACGCCGCGCTCGACACGGCCTCGCATCGGGGCCGGCCGCCTCTGGTCTGCGTGATGGCGGCCAACAACGAGACCGGGGTCCTGCACCCACTCGACCGCATCGCCGCGATCGTCGCCGCGCACGGCGCGTTACTGCATGTCGATGCGGTGCAACTGGCAGGACGGCGGGAGATCAACCTCGCGCATGGCGGTATCCACAGCTTGGCGGTGTCGTCGCACAAGCTGGGCGGTCTGCCCGGCGCCGGCGCCCTGCTGCTCGCCGATGGCGTGACGCTGGAGCGTGCCCTGATCCCCGGCGGCGGCCAGGAGCTCGGCCGGCGTGGCGGCACGCCGTCGGTCGCGGCGCAGACGGCCTTCGCCGCGGTCGCGGGCTTAAAGCCGCCAGCCCATCTCGGGGCGCTGCGCGACCGGATCGACGCCTCGGCGATCGAGGCCGGCGCCGTGGTGTGCGGTGCCGGCGCGCCGCGGCTGCCCAACACCACCTGCCTCGCCTTGCCGGGCCGCCCCGCCGCCGAGCAGTTGATCATCCTCGACCTCGCGGGCTTCGCGGTGTCGGCGGGCGCCGCCTGCTCGTCCGGCAAGGTCGCGCGCAGCCACGTGCTCGACGCGATGGGGCTCGGCGAGCGGGCGGCCGAGGCGATCCGGGTGTCGCTGTCGTGGTCCAGCACCGCCGCCGAGGTCGACGCCTTCATCGAGGCCTACCGGCTGCTGGCGTCGCGCCGCACCAGCTAAGCGCGGCCGGGCCACTTCCACTGCCGCCGCGCGGCATCCAACTATCGCCCGCGATGATCTATCTCGACAACCAGTCGACCACGTCCTGCGACCCGCGCGTGCTCGACGCGATGTGGCCGTTCTTCGCGATCGACTACGCCAACCCGCACAGCGCCGAGCACGCGCCCGGGCGCCTCGCAGCCGAAGCCGTGCAGCGCGCCCGGAGCGAGGTCGCGTCGCTGCTCGGCGCCGACCCGCGCGAGATCGTGTTCACCTCGGGGGCGACGGAGGCCAACAACATCGCGATCAAGGGCGCCGCCCGCCAGGCGCTCGCGACCGGCGACAAGCGTCGCCGCCTGGTGACGCTGGCCGCCGAGCACCCCTGCGTGCTCGAGAGCGTGCGTGACCTCGCCGCCGAGGGGTTCGAGCCGGTGGTGCTGCCGGTCGCGCGCGACGGACGGCTCGACCTCGGCATGCTGGCCGACGCGCTCCGGGTGCCGTCGCTGCTGGTCAGCGTGATGGCCGCCAACAACGAGACCGGCGTGCTGCAGGACCTCGCCGCCATCGCCCGCCTCGCCCATGCGTCGGGCGCGCTGGTGCACAGCGACCTCGCCCAGGCCGCCGGCAAGCTGCCGCTCGACGTCGCGTCGCTCGGCCTCGATCTCGCCTCCGTCAGCGCGCACAAGATGCACGGCCCGAAGGGGGTGGGCGCGCTGTTCGTGCGCCGACGGCCGCGCATCCGCCTGGCCCCGCTGCTGTCTGGCGGCGGTCAGGAGCGCGGCCTGCGCTCGGGCACCCTGCCGACGCCGCTCGTCGTCGGCTTCGGCCAGGCAGCGCGGATCGCCGGCGAGGAGCGCGAAGCCGAGGCGGCGCGCCTGCTGTTGCTGCGAACCCGGCTCTGGACGCTGCTGGCACC
>CAXTPV010000250.1:0-3781 GCA_964246135.1 uncultured Acetobacteraceae bacterium
CTCGAACAGGGTACCCTCGGCGGCGTCGGCAAAGCCGCTGGTGACGGTGGCGGCGATGGCGGCGAGCAGGGGCTGGCTCCAGCCCTCGACGTCGACGATCAGGATCGGCTTGTCGTGCAGGCCGAGCTGGCGCCAGGTGATGATCTCGATGGTCTCGTCGAAGGTGCCGAGGCCGCCGGGCATGGTCACGAAGGCGTGGGCTGCGGCAAACATCAGCTGCTTGCGGCTGTGCATGCTGTCGGTGACGGTGAGGTCGGTGACGCGCGGATGCGCGATCTCGCGGCTGCCGAGGAAGCCGGGGATGATGCCGGCGACGCTGCCGCCGGCATCGAGCACGGCGTCGGCGAGCACGCCCATCAGGCCGACGCGGCCGCCGCCATAGATCAGGCGGATGCCACGCGTGGCGAGGCCGGCGCCGAGCGCCGCGGCCTGCCGCCGGTAGGCGGGGTTGGTGCCCAGCCTGGCGCCGCAGAACACCGCGACGCTCATGATCGCTGGTGTCGGCATCGGCGTGTCTCCTCGGCTGGCGCGCGTTCGCGCGGCGAGGCGGTCAGTGCCAAGCGGGGGCGCGCGTGTCATGTCATTTCTCGCGCCGATGGCGCGGGGTGATGTCTCGCGCCGGTGGCGTGGGGCGATGTCTCGCGCCGGTGGCGCGGGAGGCGGGGTGTTCCTATGGTCGGGCAAGCTTCGTCAGGGAGGCAAGGCGTTGGCGCGACGGCAGGTCAGGAAGGTGGTGCTCGCCTACTCGGGCGGGCTCGATACGAGCGTGATCCTGCGCTGGCTGCAGGCGGAATACGGGTGCGAGGTGGTGACGTTCACCGCCGATCTCGGCCAGGGCGAGGAGCTCGCGCCGGCGTGGCGCAAGGCCGAGCTGCTGGGGGTGCGCGAGATTTTCGTCGAGGACCTGCGCGAGGTGTTCGTGCGCGACTTCGTGTTTCCGATGTTCCGGGCCAACACGCTGTATGAAGGGCAGTATCTGCTGGGGACCGCGATCGCGCGGCCGCTGATCGCGCAACGGCAGATCGAGATCGCCGAATCGGTGGGCGCGGACGCGGTGGCGCATGGCGCGACGGGCAAGGGCAACGACCAAGTGCGGTTCGAGATCGCTTACTATGCGCTAAAGCCCGACGTCACCATCATCGCGCCTTGGCGGGAGTGGGATTTGACCAGCCGGGGCAGGCTGATCGAGTTCGCCGAAGCCAACCAGATCCCGATCGCGCGCGACGCCCGCGGCGAGGCGCCGTTCAGTGTCGACGCGAACCTGCTGCACTCGTCCTCGGAGGGCAAGGCGCTGGAGGACCCGGCGGTGGAGCCCGACGCGATGGTGTATCAGCGGACGGTGAGCCCGGAGCAGGCGCCCGACGCGGCCGAGATCATCTCGATCGATTTTGAGCGGGGCGATCCGGTGGCGGTGGATGGCGAGGCGCTGTCGCCGGCGACGCTGCTCGCGCGTCTGAACGCGCTCGGGCGCCGGCACGGGATCGGCCGGCTCGACCTGGTGGAGAACCGGTTCGTGGGGATGAAGTCGCGCGGGGTGTACGAGACGCCGGGGGGGACCATCCTGCTGGCGGCGCATCGAGGGATCGAGAGCATCACGCTCGATCGCGAGGCGGGGCATCTGAAGGACAGCCTGATGCCGGCGTATGCGAGCCTGATCTATAACGGGTTCTGGTTCAGCCCGGAGCGGCGGATGCTGCAGGCGCTGATCGACGAGAGCCAGGCGAGCGTGAGCGGCCGGGTGCGGCTGAAGCTGTACAAGGGCAATGCCACCGTGATCGGGCGGGAAAGCGCGCACAGCCTGTATGACAGCCGGGTGGTGACGTTCGAGGACGACCAGGGTGCGTATGACCAGCGCGACGCGGCGGGGTTCATCCGGCTGAACGCGCTGCGGCTTCGGCTCGGGGCGGCGATCGGGCGGCGCGGCGGCGGGCTGTAGGGGAGCGGACATGGACGACACCCATCCGATCACGCGGGCGCTGATCGCGGCGATCGGGCACAGCCGCGAGCCGATGGTGCTGACCGACGTGCGGTTGCCGGACAACCCGATGATCGCGGTCAACCCGGCGTTCGAGGCGCTGACCGGCTATCCGGTGGCCGAAACGGTGGGGCGGAACTGCCGGTTCCTGCAGGGGGCGGAGACCGACCCGGCGGCGCCGGCGCGGATCAGGCGGGCTCTCGCCGAGCGTCGCGGCTGCGTCGAGTGGGTGGTGAACTACCGTCGCGACGGCGGCAAGTTCTGGAACCTGCTGTTCATCTCGCCGGTGTTCGCGCTCGACGGCACGCTGCTGCACTTCTTCGGCAACCAGCGCGACATCACGCTGGGGCCGCCGGCCGGGCTGCCGAATTACAGCCTGGGCAAGGCCGACATGCCGGACGCGGGCGCCGCGGTGTTCCAGGCGCTGATGCTGGCGTTCCCGGACCGGCCGGGAGACGACGCCGACCAGGCGCGGGCACTCGAGCGGACGGTGGACGCGGTGCGTCAGCTTGACGCGGCGACGACGCGCTTGGCGCCGGCGCCTTGGTCGCCGGGCGTTTAGGGGTGTGCCAGCGGGTTGGGGACCTGGCTGGCGCTGGGAGGCACCTTCGTCGGTGCTGACGCAGGGATAGGCGGCTTTCAGGTGCGGGAGCGCCGAAGCTGCCGTCCCTCTTTCGGTTCACGCCTGGCGGGACGCTGAAACAGCAAGGCGAGGGCTCTGCCCTCGACCCGCTGGGGCCGATTGGCCCCAGACCCCGTCTACCCAGACCCGCTTAAGGCCGGGGCGTTTGGCAACCGTTTCCTCAGGTCACTGGATTCTCAAGGCCTGCCTTGAGCGGAGTCCAGAGGCAGCACCTCTGGCCTTATGCCCCCGATCGGTCAAATCCGGGGACCACTGGTATAAAGGCAGCCTGCTCGCCTTTGTTTTAATGGGTATCTTCATCCCGTTTGATGCCGGACGTGGCGGCCGGTGCATGTTCGGGACCCACTTGGCCGGCAGCGAGGACGGCGCGACGTCTTCAGCGCGTTGCATGCGCGACGTCAGGTTCTGGTCATTCGCACGCGACATGGCGGGACGCGTGGATGCGGGCGTCGATCATGCGCTCGACGGCGCGGAAGATGTCGGGGATGAAGCGGCGCTTGTAGGGATAGAGCGCGGGCGGATCGTGATCGTGCACGATCATGCCGGTCTCGACCTCGAACACCAGCAGGGTGCCGTCGGGCAGCAGCCCGCAATCGAGGCCGACATAGTCAAGGCCGATCACGCCCGCGATCGCGTCGAGCGCGGCCATGGCGCGCGGCCCGAACACGCGCGCCATGTCGGCGAGGAACAGCGCCTCCTCCGCGCGCTTGAAGGCGTCGCGGTCCATGCCGGCGTTGTAGTACCAGATCGACCAGTGATCATGGATCGCGAGGTGGACCGGGTAGGGCACGCCTTGCACCAGCACGACCCGGTATTTGCGGAACTGGCCGTCGGGCGAACGATAGTCGACGAAGGGGGCGGCGAAGAACTGGACCACGTCCGGCGCTGACGCGAGATGGCGGGCGAGCTCGTCCGCGTCCTCGATGCGAGCGAGGCCGTTTCCGGCATGGGACGCACGCGGCCGCAGGATGAAGGGGGTGTCGGGCGGTGCGACGGTCAGCGTTGCGCGGTCGATCGCGATCTGCGCCGGCACGTGGGCGCCCTCGATGCCGGCGAGCAGGCGGGCGGCGCCGTCGCGGGACAGCGCGGCAATGGCGGCGCCGCAGTTGATGATCGGACGCGCGAGCACGGGGGCTAGCGGGTCGGCGGCGCGCAGCGCCGGG
>CAXTPV010000251.1:0-3758 GCA_964246135.1 uncultured Acetobacteraceae bacterium
GGACAGGCTCGGGTGGTTGTGCCAGAAGCCGAGCAGCGAACGCACCAGGTCCGGCCGGCGCAGGAACGGGCTGTCGGCGGCCTCGGCGCCGCCCATCACCACGTGGTTGCCGCCGCCGGTGCCGACATGCCGCCCGTCCAGCATGAACTTCTCGGCGCGCAGGCCGAGCGCGCGAGCGGCGTCGTAGAGCTGTCCGGTGCGCTCGACGATCTCGGTCCACCGCGCCGCCGGATGGATGTTGACCTCGATCACGCCCGGGTCGGGCGTCACCGAGAAGGTGAGCAGGCGGGGATCGCGCGGCGGCAGGTAGCCTTCCAGCACCACCTTGCGCCCGAGCGCCGACGCCACCGCCTCGATCGCGGCCACCAGGTCGAGCCAGTCCTCCGCCAAAGTGAGCGGCGGGATGAACACGTGCAGCCTGCCGTTCCGCGCCTCGACCGTCAGCGCGGTGCGCACGAGGTCGGGTTCGCCGCGGCCGATCTCGACCTCCGGCAGCAGCGGCGGCGGACGCTGCTCGTGCGAACCGCCATCGAGCGGCAGGCGCGACGCGATCATCGCCGGCGGCAACGCCGGCCGCGGCGCGAACGGGTCGCGCTCGAATTCCGCCTCCATCGTTGCGGGATCAGCCCAGGGCAGGCTCTGCAGCGGCAGCCGGAACCCGACCGAGCTGTCCCCGGGCACCAGGACCAGTCGCTCGGACCGCAGCAACCACGCCCCGGTCTGCCAGCGCCGCTGCCCGTCATCGCCGGCGCGCCGCAACGGCAGCACGCTGCCGACCGCGTTGCCGAGCCCGCGTCCGAACACCCGCGCGAGGCGCTCGCGCTCTAGCGCATCGTCGAGCTTCGCGTCCTCGACCACGACGTTGGCGGGCAGCCGATTCTCGCGCCAGAGGTGATAATGCGCGTCCTCGAACGCCTGGACGACCCGGTCGGGCTCGACCTGCAACCTTTCGGCCAGCACGCGCGCGAACCGCTCGGCGTCATCGCTGGTGGCATCGTCATGGTCGTCGTCGGACGCCAACAGACTCGGCTCGCGCCACACCGGTTCGCCGTCCCGCCGCCAATGCGCGTGCAGCGCCCAGCGCGGCAGCTGCTCGCCCGGGTAGTGCTTGCCGGCGGCATACTGGATCGCCGCCCCCGACGCCCACAGCCCGGCGAGCCGCCGGATCAGCCGTCCCGCCAACGGCCGCTTGGTCGGCCCCAGCGCGTCGGCGTTCCATTCCGGCCCGTCCTGATCGGCGCCTGCGACAAAGGTCGGCTCGCCGCCCATCGTCAGGCGCACGTCGCCGTCCGCCAGCGCCCGATCGACCGCCGCGCCAGCCTCGCCGATCGCGGCCCAGGTGGCCTCGTCATACGGTCTCGTCACCCGCGGCGTCTCGCGCAGCCGCGTCACCGCGATCGCGACGTCAAACCGGGTCTCGGCCAGCCCGACCAGTCCCGAGATCGGCGCCGCGGCGGCGGGCTCTGGCGAGGCGGCGAGTGGGATATGCCCCTCGCCGGTGAGCAGGCCAGACGTCGCATCGAGCCCGACCCAGCCGGCGCCCGGCAGGTAGGCCTCGGCCCAGGCATGCAGATCTGTGAAGTCGGCGGTCGGCCCGGCCGGCCCGGTCAACGGCGCGATGTCGGGCGCGAGCTGGATCAGGTATCCCGACACGAACCTTGCGGCGATGCCGAGATGGCGCAGCAGCTGCACCAGTAGCCAGGCCGAGTCGCGGCACGACCCGCGTCCGGCGTCCAGCGTCTGCTCGGGCGAGAGCACGCCCGCCTCCATCCGCACCACGTAGTCGACGGCGTCGCGCACCCTCGCGTTCAGCGCCACCAGCATGGTGACGGTCGCGAGCGGATCGCGCGAGGTCGCCGCGAGAAAGGCATTTAGACGTGGCCCCGGCGGATCGGCACGCAGGTAGGGCGCGAGTTCCGACGCCAGCGCCGGATCGTAGGCGAACGGCCAGAGCTCGGCCTCGGGCGCCAGGAAGAAGTCGAACGGGTTGATCGTCGCCATGTCGGCGATCAGGTCGACCGTCACCTCGAACCGCTGCACCGGCTCCGGAAACACCGCGCGCGCGAGCATGTTGCCGCTCGGGTCCTGCTGCCAGTTCAGGAAGTGACCGGCGGGCTCGATCGCCAGCGCGTAGGACAGGATCGGGGTGCGGGCATGCGGGCACGGCCGCAGCCTGATGGTCTGCGGCCCGAGCGCGACCGGACGGTCATAGTGGTAGCTGGAGCGGTGCGTAAGCGCGACGTGCAGCGTCATGCCGTGCGGGCCATCATCAGCGCGCTCCTGGTTGCCACCGCCAAGCTGTCACGCGGCGCCTGGCCGCGCCACATCGCAATGACCGAGACCACGGATGATCGCCTCAGGAGGAGCGCTTGACCTTGCCGATCACCGCCATCAGCTCGGCGCGCCGGAACGGCTTCCTGATCAGGTGCTCATGCGCCGCCGGCGCCCTGCCCTTGCGGTCCACCGCGTCGCCGCTGATGAAGATCAGCTCGACATCCGGGTAGCGGCTGCGCGCGATCGCGGCCAGGTCGATGCCGGTCAGCCCCTCGCCAAGATCGACATCGGTCACCAGCAGGTCGATCTGCTCGCCGCTGCCGAGCAGCACCAACGCGTCCTCGGCGAAGGCGAGGCCGTCGACCTCGAACCCCTCCTCGATCAGCATGTCGGCAACCAGGTCGCGCACCGCGTCGTCATCCTCGATCAACAGGACGCGCATGGATGCGGCCAGGATCGGGGTCAGAACCGGCGCGGCGCGGCGTTGACGTCGAGGTCGCGCATGTCGGCGCCGGGCTCGCCCTCGTCGAGATCGTCATCGACCAGCCCGTCGCCGTCCGCCGATCGGTCGCCGCCATGGGCGATCACGTCGCGCTCACGCCCGCCGCCGGTCCGGTCGATGGTCCAGATGCGCTTGAGCCCTTCCTCGGTCGCGCGCGCCTTCGCCGCCTCGATCGCCTCGTCCCAGCCAAGCGCGCCGCCACCCGCGCCCACCGGAATCGAGGTCTCCTCGCTGCGGTCCGGATTGGTGACAATCATCTCGATCGCGAGGATGCCCGGGGCATCCTCGGCGAACCGGCGCATCAGCACGACGGAGTGGCCGCCGGGCAGCGGATCGTGCGGTGCGAGCGTCCTGATCTCGGTCATCATGCCTCCATTTCGACCTCTCTAACGGGCACGGCCGTGCTTGGTTGTCGCACCCGGCTCCGATAGGACGTCGCCCGCGGTCGCGACGTCGAACGGCGCGAGGTCCGGATCGTCCGACGTCACCCGCTCGCGTGACGCGACGCCCAGCACTTTTCCGGTCTCGTCGGCAACCCGCACCGGTCCGGCGTGGCCAAGCAGATGTCGCATCAGGGTCGCGAGGCTGGTCGCCGACGACAGCACGTCGGGCGCATCGTGCGTCGCCGGGATTTTGCCGGAATAGATCGAACGTCGCTCCAGCCGGCGCGCGACCAGCAGCGCGCCGGCTGTCGCCAGGATCGCCGGCACGATCAGCGTGTCGAGGCCGCGCGTGAGCTCGATCATCAGCACGATCGCCGACACCGGCCCCTGCGTCGCCGCCGCGAGCACCGCGGTCGCGCCGATCATCGCGAAGCTCCCCGCCGGCGTGCCCGGCCACCACAGCGACCATAGCACGCCAAGCCCGCCGCCGAGCAGCGCGCCGACCGTCACCGTCGGCGTGAACAGGCCGCCCGGCGCGCCGGCGCCAAGGCAGGCGGCGGTCGCCGCGCCCTTCAGCACCCTCAGCAGGATGGCCAGAC
>CAXTPV010000252.1:0-3749 GCA_964246135.1 uncultured Acetobacteraceae bacterium
TCGCGGCAGGCCGTCGGCCGCGACCGCGCGCTCGGCCGCGACGATGCGCGCGAGCTCGCGCAGGAACCACGGATCGTAGCGGCAGGCGGCGTGGATGTCGGCGACCGACAGCCCAGCCCGCAACGCCTGGGCCGCCATCAGCAGGCGTTCGGGCACCGGCGACGACAGCGCGGCGCGGTAGGCGTCGGGGCCGCCATCGCCGGGGGGATCGACCGGGTCGAGGCCGGCGAGCCCGGTCTCCATGCTGCGCAGCCCCTTTTGCAGGGCTTCGGCGAACGAGCGGCCGATCGACATCGCCTCGCCGACCGACTTCATGCTGGTGGTCAGCAGCGCAGGCGTGCCAGGGAACTTCTCGAACGCGAAGCGCGGGATTTTCACCACGACGTAGTCGATCACCGGCTCGAAGCTCGCCGGCGTCGAGCCGGTGATGTCGTTCGGCAGCTCGTCCAGCGTGTAGCCGACCGCGAGCTTGGCGGCGATGCGGGCGATCGGGAACCCGGTCGCCTTGGACGCCAGCGCCGAGGATCGCGAGACGCGTGGGTTCATCTCGATGATCGTCATCCGGCCGTCCTCGGGGTTGACCGCGAACTGGACGTTCGAGCCGCCGGTGTCGACGCCGATCGCGCGCAGGCACGCGATCGAGGCGTCGCGCATGCGCTGGTATTCCTTGTCGGTCAGCGTCAGCGCCGGCGCGACGGTGACGCTGTCGCCGGTGTGGACGCCCATCGGATCGATGTTCTCGATCGAGCAGACGATGATGCAGTTGTCGGCGCGGTCGCGCACGACCTCCACCTCGTACTCCTTCCAGCCGAGCACGCTTTCCTCGATCAGCACCTCGGTGGTCGGCGAGGCGTCGAGCCCGGAGCCGACGATGGCCTCGAACTCCTCGCGGTTGTAGGCGATGCCGCCGCCGGTGCCGCCGAGCGTGAAGCTCGGCCGGATCACCGCGGGCAGGCCGATCTCGGCCAGCGCCGCGCGGGCGTCCGCCATGGTGTGGGCGATCCGCGAGCGCGGGCTCTCGATGCCGATCGCCGCCATCGCGTCGCGGAACTTCAGCCGGTCCTCGGCGCGATCGATCACCTCGGCGCGGGCGCCGATCAGCTCGCAGCCATGGCGCGCGAGCACGCCGGTCTCGTGCAGCCGCATCGCGGTGTTGAGCGCGGTCTGGCCGCCCATCGTCGGCAGGATGGCGTCTGGGCGCTCGCGCGCGATCACGCGCTCGACGAACTCGGGCGTGATCGGCTCGACGTAGGTCGCGTCGGCGAGATCGGGGTCGGTCATGATCGTCGCGGGGTTCGAGTTCACCAGCACGACGCGGTAGCCCTCTTCGCGCAGCGCCTTGCACGCCTGCACGCCTGAGTAGTCGAACTCGCAGGCCTGACCGATCACGATCGGCCCGGCACCGATGATCAGGATCGAGGCGATGTCGGCGCGGCGCGGCATCTCAGGCCTGGCCGCCGTCGCGCATCATGTCGACGAAGTGGGCGAACAAATGGGTGCTGTCGGACGGGCCGGGGCCGGCCTCGGGATGGTACTGCACCGAGAACGCGCGCCGTGCCGGGGCGGCGATGCCCTCGTTGGAGCCTTCGAACAGGCTGACATGGGTGATGTGCACGCCGTCCGGCAGCGAGGCGTCGTCGACCGCGAAGCCGTGATTCTGGCTGGTGATCTCGACCCGGCCGGTCGCGACCGCGCGCACCGGCTGGTTGGCGCCGCGATGGCCCTGGCGCAGCTTGTAGGTGCGCGCGCCGAGCGACAGCGCCAGCAGCTGGTGGCCGAGGCAGATGCCGAACACCGGCAGGCCCGCCGCCATCACCCCCTGGATCGCCGGCACCGCGTAGGTCGCGGTCGCGGCCGGGTCGCCGGGGCCGTTCGACAGGAACACGCCGTCGGGGCGGTGGCGCAGGATGTCGTCGGCGGTCGACGTGGCCGGCACCACGGTGACGCGGCAGCCGGCCGACACCAGCGAGCGCAGGATGTTGCGCTTGGCGCCGTAATCCACCGCGACGACGTGCGGGCTCGCGCCGGATGGTGGCGCGACCGTGCCGCCCCAGGCCCAGCGCCCCTCGCTCCATGCGTAGTGCTGGGTGCAGGACACCTCGCGGGCCAGATCCATCCCCTCGAGCCCGGGCCAGGCGCGGGCGTCGGCCTGCAGCGCCGCGAGGTCGAACCGCCCGTCCGCCGGGTGCGAGAGCACGCCGGTGACGCAGCCGCCGTCGCGTATCCGCAGCGTCAGCGCGCGGGTGTCGATGCCGGCGATGCCGGGGACGTGCCAGCGTCCGAGCCAGGCATCGAGCCCGTCGGTGGCGCGCCAGTTGGACGGCGCGGTCGGCAGGTGACGCAGCACGACGCCGCTTGCCGCGACCCGGTCGGCCTCCAGGTCCTCGCGGTTGGTGCCGACGTTGCCGACATGCGGGAAGGTGAAGGTGATGATCTGGCCGGCGAACGAGGGATCGGTCAGGGTCTCCTGGTAGCCGGTGAGGCCGGTCGAGAAGCAGAGCTCGCCGATCGCCATCCGTTCGGTGTGGGCGCCGAAGCCGACGCCCCAGAACCGGCTGCCGTCGGCGAGCACCAGGACCGCGGTCGCGCCCGGCGGCGCGTCGGCCTGGTCGTCAGCCGGGTCCGGGATCGCGGCCGGCTTGGGGGTCACGACTGGATTGGGGCCGGCGAGGTCGGCGTAGGCGAGGCCGGTCGCCGCCACGATCGCCGCCCAGTGCCGCGACGGCACCGCGCCGGCCTGGCGCCACTTCCGCACCGCCTCCAGCCCGACGCCGGTCAGGGCGGCCGCGCGGTCGGCGCCGCCAAGCCGTTCGATGATTGCGTCGATGCCCGCCATGCGAGGATGCTAGCATGATCCATGGCCAATCTGGGAACAGAGTTCCGGCGCGCTGGCATGCGGGAGAGCTGGGAAACCATCTCCCGGCACGCGGGCCGGCACCGGCAGGAGACCGACACATGAGCCTTCGCGATCGCCTCGGCGCCGACCTCAAGGCCGCCATGAAGGGCGGCGAGGGGCTGCGGGTCTCGACCATCCGGTTGGTGCTGGCGCGGATGAAGGAGGTCGACATCGCGGCACGGCCGAAGGGGGTCGAGCGCGTCGCCGATGACGACCTGATCCCGATGCTCCGTTCCATGGTCAAGCAGCGCCATGATTCGGTGGCACTCTACCGGCAGGGCGGCCGCGAGGAGCTCGCCGAGCGCGAGGCGGCCGAGATCGGCATCATCGAGGCCTACTTGCCGCAGGGCCTCGACGAGGCCGGTCTCGAACGCGCGGTGATGGACGCGATCGCCGGCACCGCAGCCGCCGGACCTCGCGACATCGGCAAGGTGATGGCGGCGCTGAAGGCGAGCCATGGCGGCGGTCTCGACATGGCGCGGGCCAACGCCCTGGTCCGGGCCAGGCTGGGGTAGGCATGCCGAGCTTCAGCCCAGCGTTCCTCGACGAGCTGCGCGCCCGCACCCCGTTGCAGGGGCTGATCGGGCGCAGGGTGCGACTGCAGCGTTCCGGCCGGCAGTGGCGGGGATGCTGCCCGTTCCACGGCGAGAAGACGCCGAGCTTCTATGTCTATGACGACCACTTCCACTGCTTCGGGTGCGGCGCGCATGGCGACGCGGTGAGCTTCGTGATGCAGAGCCAGGGCGCCGGTTTTCCGGACGCGGTGGCGATGCTGGCCGCCGAAGCCGGGCTCGAGCTGCCGGCGCGGGAGGCGCCGAGCCGCGAGGTGGCCGAGGCGCAGAGCCGCGAGCAG
>CAXTPV010000253.1:0-1930 GCA_964246135.1 uncultured Acetobacteraceae bacterium
GCCCTGGCCGCGCCGGACCCGCGCGTCTGCGTGATGCCGCCAGGGCGCGACGCGCTGCTCGCGCCATCCCACGCCTTCGCGGGCGACGACGACGCTCGTCCCGCCGCCTCGATCTGCGGCCAGGGCGTGTGCGGCCTGCCGCTCCAGACGGGAGCGGCGCTTGCCGAGGCGCTGCGGGTGTCGTCCGGCCGCGCTTGACGGTGGCCATGCTTGACGGTGGCCCATGCTTGACAGTGGCCCACGCTTGACACCGGCTCCGCCAGGCGGTGCTTTGACCAC
Source organism: uncultured Acetobacteraceae bacterium (assembly GCA_964246135.1). Lineage (GTDB taxonomy): Bacteria > Pseudomonadota > Alphaproteobacteria > Acetobacterales > Acetobacteraceae > CAXTPV01. The sequence goes on from CAXTPV010000253.1 coordinate 280, forward strand.
GAGGGGATGACGGGGTGCCGCAGCTTTCCATGCAGTCGCCGGTCGGCGCGCTCACGGTCTCCGAGGAGGGCGGCCGGATCGTGTCGCTCGACTGGGGCTGGGGCCGGGACCAAGCCCCGACCGACCTGCTGCGCGAGGCCGTGCGCCAGATCAACGACTATCTCGACGGCGGCAGGCGCGCGTTCGAGCTGCCGCTCGCGCCGGCCGGCACGCCCTACCGGCAGCGGGTCTGGGCGACGCTGCGGGGCATCCCTTACGGCCAGACCACAACCTACGGCGCGCTCGCCGGGCAGGCGGGCGGATCGGCCCGCTCGATCGGCCAGGCCAACCGCCACAACCCGATCCCGCTGATCATCCCGTGTCACCGGGTGGTGGGTGGTGGCGGCATCGGCGGCTACAGCGGCGGCGAGGGGCTTGCGGTCAAGCGCTTCCTGCTGTCGCACGAACAACAGATCCTCGCCGGCGCCCAGATGTTCGCCGAAGCCCGGAGCGCGCAACCCGCATGACCAGAGCCATACGCCTTCATCATACGGGTGGCCCCGAGGTCCTGGTCTGGGAGGAGATCTCGACGCCGAAACCCGGACCCGCCGAGGCGCTGGTCCGCAACGAAGCGGTCGGGCTCAACTTCATCGACGTCTATTTCCGCAGCGGTGCCTACAAGCTGCCGGCGCTGCCCGCCATCATCGGCATGGAGGGCGCCGGCGTGGTCGAGGCGATCGGCGCCGAGGTGACGGAGGTCAGGCCCGGCGACCGGGTGGCGTATGCCAGCGCGCTCGGCGGCTATGCCGAGCGGCGCTGCGTCGCCGCCGACCGGCTGGTGGCGCTTCCCGACACGATCGAGTTCGACACCGCGGCGGCGATGATGCTGCAGGGGATGACGGCGGAGTACCTGCTGCGGCGGACGCACCTCGTGGTGCCGGGCGAGACGATCGTGGTGCACGCCGCGGCCGGCGGTGTCGGCCTGATCATGTGCCAGTGGGCCAAACACCTTGGCGCGACCGTGATCGGGGTGGTGTCGACCGAGGCGAAGGCCGAGCTCGCGCGCGCCTATGGCGCCGACCACGTCCTGATCGGGACCGCCAACCTGGCCGCCGAGGTCAAGCGGCTGACCGGCGGACGCATGGTGCCGGTGGTGTATGACGGCACCGGCCGCGAGACCTTCGAGGCCAGTCTCGACTGCCTCGCCGCGCGCGGCCTGATGGTCAGCTTCGGCAACGCCACTGGCGAAGTGAAGGGCCTCGACCTCAGCGTGCTGGCCGCCAAGGGCAGCCTCTACGTCACCCGGCCGACGCTCGCGACCCACGTCGCGACGCGGGACGCGCTGCTTGCGACGTCGCAGGCGCTATTTGACGTGGTCGCGAGCGGCGCGGTCCGGATTCATGTCGGGCAGCGCTTCGCGCTGGCGGATGCGGCCGAGGCGCACCGCGCCCTGGAGGAGCGACGCACGACCGGCAGCAGCGTGCTGGTGCCTTGAGCAAGGCGGCTAAACGAGAGCCAAAGGGGCTGTCCGAAGCGCAAAGGCAAGGGGCTTTGCCCCATCAAAGGCTCGCCTTTCAAATCCTTGGTTAAGAAAGTGGGGTCTGGGGCCGGTTTGCCCCACCCGGTCGAGGGCAGAGCCCATTCCTTGCTTAAGCCACCGGCTGGAGCCATT
>CAXTPV010000253.1:1940-3726 GCA_964246135.1 uncultured Acetobacteraceae bacterium
TTTCCCTGTTGGGGGGGGGGGGGGGGGGGGGCGCCCCCCCCCCCCCCCCCGGGTCGAGGGCAGAGCCCTTGCCTTGCTTCAGCGTCCTGCTGGAGCCTGTCCGAAATCGCCTCACCAAGCCGGCTCAGAACGGCTGCGCGATCGCCATGATGACGATGACGATCAGCAGCACCGTCGGGACCTCGTTGGCGACGCGGTAGAAGCGCTGCGGCTTGTCGTTGCGGTCGTGGACGAACTGGCGGCGCCACTTGCTGCAGGCGCCGTGGAAGCCGAACAGCAGCAGCACGCTTGCGAGCTTCACGTACCACCAGCCATCCGACCAGCTGACCGCGCCGGGCGTCAGCACCAGCAGCACTCCGAACAACAGCGAGGCCAGCATCGCGGGCGACGCGATCTGCTTGAGGAGCCGCCGCTCCATCACCTTGAACCGCTCGCTCGCCTCCGAGCCCGGCACCGTGTCGCAGTGGTAGACGTAGAGCCGCGGCAGATAGAGCAGCGCCACCATCCAGGCGACGACCGCGATGACGTGAAACGACTTCGTCCACAGGTAGAACGGCGCCAGCGCCGCGACCGTCATGACGCCGGCCCCGCCTGCACCTTGGCGGCGAGGAGCGGCCCCAGCTCGGCGAGCGAGCGGATGATCGCCGAGGCGCCGAGCGCCAGCAGCTCGTGGCCCGAGCCGGTCGGCGCCAGCGCGATCACCGTCATTCCGGCGGCGACGCCGGCACGTATGCCGGGGCGGCTGTCCTCCACCACCAGGCAATGCGCCGGCGCGACGCCCTCGGCGCGGGCGGCGGCGAGGTAGACATCCGGCGCCGGCTTGCCGCGCGGCACGTCGTCGACGCCGTGGCAGCGTCCGGCCAAGCGGTCCGCGAGCCCGGTGCGCTGGAACTTGACCGCCATCTCGGCTTGCGATGAGTTCGAGGCGACTCGCACCGCCAGGCCGAGCGATCGCACCGCGTCGAGCGCCTCGTGGGCGCCGGGGATGGTCACCGCCTCCTCGGCGAGTGCCGCGATCAACCGGTCGGCGAGGTGTCGCCGCCAGGCCGGCGGGGCGGCGCGGCCGGTATCGTGCTCGAAGCCGAGGACGACGTCCTCCATCTGCATGCCGAGGAAGCGCTCATACGCGTCGGCCTCGGTCAGCCTCCAGCCGATGGCGGCGGCCTCGCGCACGAGCACCGCGTTTGCCACCGCCTCGCTGTCGATCAGCACGCCGTCGCAGTCGAAGATCACCAGTTCGATATCGGTCATGCGGTAACCCTAGCCGGACGGCCGGCATGCCGGAGCGGGCAGTCGGTCGAGGCGGCGGGACAAACCCTGGCGCCGGTCGACGAGCAGAGGCCGGTGCCGCGCGCGAGCGTGATGCGGACCAGGTCGGCGAGCGCCCGGATGAAGCCGGCCTCGTCGTTTTGCGCCGGCACCCGGAAATAGGCCGGCACGCCCGCCTGGTGGGCGAGCTCGCGATACTCGACGTCGAGCTCGACCAGCGTCTCCGAGTGCTCGGAGACGAAGGCGATCGGGGTCACCACCACGCCGACACCCTCGGCGCCGGCGCGCCTGATCTCGTCGTCGGTGCTGGGGTCGAGCCATTTCTGCGGCGTCGCGCGCGACTGGTAGCAGACCAGCCAGTCGGTCTCGATCGGGTCATGCGGACCGGTCGCGGTCAGCGCGCGCATCACCGCGGCCGCGGTCTGCTCGATCTGGAACTGATAGGGATCGCCGCGCGCGACGATGGTCTCGGGCAGCCCGTGCGCCGAGAACAGCAGGCGCAGGCGGGCGTCCGGCC
>CAXTPV010000254.1:0-3689 GCA_964246135.1 uncultured Acetobacteraceae bacterium
GGATGCGCCGCGTCGCGCAGCGCATCCTGGCCGCGGCTGTCCGGGCCGGCGGTGCCCTGCAGCGCCACGTCCGGCGCGATCGCTTCGAGCGCCTGCAACCTTGCATCCTGCTCCTGTGGACGCGGCGTGCCCGGGCGCGGGGCCGGCAGCGCCTCGCTGGACGGGATCGCGAGCGGCGCCCGGGTGGTGACAGTGAACTCGTCCGGCGAGTTGCGGGTGAAGCCGAACGCCTTTGACAAGTCGCTGCAACCGCCGAGCAACGTGGGCGACGCGAGCGCGCAGAGCAGGGCGAGCGATCGGCGGCCGGGGGCGCGAGCGATGGTGCTCATGCGCGCTTACGCCCGTGCGCGAACCCCTCGAGCAGCAGTGCGGCGACGCCGCAGACGATGCAGCTGTCGGCGACGTTGAACACGTACCACGAGTAGCCGAGCGCGTGGACGCGGATGAAGTCGACCACCGCGCCGTAGCGCAGCCGGTCGAGCACGTTGCCGAGCGCGCCGCCGACGATCATGCCGAGCGGCGCCGCCACCAGCCGCCGGCTGGTCCGGTGCATCCAGCCCACCAGCAGCACGGTGATCAGCAGCGCCAGCAGGCCGAGCACCAGGTGGCCCTGCCCCGATCCGGTTTGCAGCAGGCCGAAGGTCACGCCCCGGTTCCAGACCATGGTGAAGTCGAGGCCGGGCAGCACCGGCACGTCGAGCAGGCCGGGCAGGTCGAGCCGCACCAGCACCCACCATTTCGAGCCCTGATCGAGCAGCAGCACCAGCACCGCGACCGCGAGGCCGAACGGCGCCAGCGTCGGCATCGCCACTCGCCGGTCGGGGGCGGGAACCGGGATCGGTCGACGCGGCATCAGCCGGGCTCCCCGGCGCCGGCGGCATCGGCCACCGCGCCGACGCAGCGGCGGCAGAGCGCCGGATGACCCGGGTCGTGGCCGACCTCCGGCAGCACCCGCCAGCAGCGGGCGCATTTCTCGCCCTCGGCCAGACGCACCGACACCGCGACGGCGGCGGCGGAACTCTCCGCGACCGTCGCCTGCGACACGATCGCGAGTTCCGCCCAGTCGATCCCGGCGAAGCGTCCGGCCTCGCCGGGGGCGAGCGCGATGTCGACGGCGGCCGCGAGCGACGAGCCGAACGTGCCCGCCTGTCGCGCCGCCTCGAGCGCCGCCGTCGCGTCGCGCCGGATCGCGCGCAGGCGCTGCCAGCGCGACGCCAGCGCCTCGTCACGCCAGGCGGCCGGCAGCGCCGGGAACAGCGCCCGGTGCACCGAACACGCCTGCCCGTCGCGCGCGGTCCAGGCATCCTCGGCGGTGAACGGGATGATCGGCGCGAGCCAGGTGGTGAGGCAGCGATGCAAATGGTCGAGTACGGTGCGCGACGCGCGCCGGCGCGCGCTCGCCGGCGGATCGCAGTAGAGCGCGTCCTTGCGGATGTCGAAGTAGAACGCCGACAGGTCGGCGGCGCAAAAGCCGTGGATCGCCGGCACCACGCCGACCCAGTCATGGCTGCGGACGGCGTCGGCGACGATGCCGCCGGTCTCGGCGAGGCGGTGCAGCACGTAGCGTTCGAGCTCGGGCATCGCGTCGGGCGCCACGCGCTCGGCCTCGCTGAAGCCATCGAGCGCGCCGAGCAGCCAGCGCAGGGTGTTGCGCAGCCGCCGGTAGAGCTCGGCCTGCTGGCGCAGGATCTCGGGGCCGATCCGCACGTCCTCCCGCAGGTCGCCGCCGAGCGCCCACAGGCGGAGGATGTCGGCGCCGTACTGGTCGGCGACGGCGGCGGGCGCGGTGCCGTTGCCGAGCGACTTGCTCATCTTGCGGCCCTGCTCGTCGAGCGCGAAGCCGTCGCTGACGATGGTGCGGAAGGGCGCGGCGCCACGGGTGCCGACCGCCTCCAGCAGGCTCGACTGGAACCAGCCGCGATGCTGGTCGGAGCCTTCGAGGTAGATGTCGGCCGGCCAGGGCAGGCCGCGCGCCTCGAGCGTGAAGGCGTGGGTGCAGCCGCTCTCGAACCAGACATCGACGATGTCGGAGACCTGCTCGTACTCCGCCGGGTCGCGGCCCTCGCCGAGGAAGCGCGCGGGCGGCGACGCGAACCAGGCATCGGCGCCTTCGGCGCGGAAGATGCCGACCACGCGCGCCATCACGCCGGCATCGCGCAGCACCTCGCCGGTCGCACGGTGCACGAACACCGGGATCGGCACCCCCCAGCTGCGCTGTCGCGAGATGCACCAATCCGGCCGGTTGGCCAGCATCGCTTCGAGCCGGTGGCGGCTCTGCGGCGGCACGAAGTCGACCTCGCGGAGGGTGTCGAGGGCGCGCCGGCGGAGGCTACCCGTGCCGGCCGAGGTGGCGCCATCCATGCGGATGAACCATTGCGGCGTCGCGCGGTAGATCAGCGGGCTGCGCGAGCGCCAGGAATGCGGGTAGCTGTGGCTGATGCTGCCGCGGGCGAGCAACGCGCCGAACTCGGCGAGCGCGGCGCAGATCGGATCGGCGGCCTTGAACACGTGCAGCCCGCCCCAACGCGAGACCCAGGCGGCGTAGCGGCCATCCGGCCCGACGGTTTCTGGCACCTCCAGCCCGTTGGCGATGCCGAGCGCGAAATCCTCCTCGCCGTGGCTCGGCGCGATGTGGACGAAGCCGGTGCCCTGGTCGGTGGTGACGAAGTCGCCGGCGAGCAGCGGCACCGCGTGCTCGTAGCCGCCGCCACGAAGCGGGTGGGCGGCGACGTGGCCGGCGAGGTCGCGGCCGGGCAGGACGTGCTCGATGGCGTGGGCAGTGATGCCGGTGTCGGCGGCGACCTTGGCGGCAAGCGCGGTCGCGACCAGCAGGCGCTCGCCGACACGCGCCCCCGAGCCGTCGGCCACCGCGTCGACCCGCAGCAGCGCGTAGTCGTGGTCGGCGCCATAGGCAATCGCCCGGTTGCCCGGGATCGTCCAGGGGGTGGTGGTCCAGATCACCACGGCGGCGCCGGTGTCGGCGAGCTTGCCCGCGATCAGCGGAAAGCGGACCCAGATCGTGGTGCTGACGTGGTCGTGATACTCGATCTCGGCTTCGGCCAGCGCGGTCTTCTCGACCGGGCTCCACATCACCGGGCGCAGGCCGCGATAGAGCAGGCCGTTCAGCAGGAAGCGGCCGATCTCGTCGGCGATCGCCGCCTCGGCGGCGAAATCCATCGTCGCGTAGCGGGCGTCCCACTCGGCGTCGATGCCGAGGCGGCGGAACTCGGCGTCCTGCACCGCGAGCCACTTGGCGGCATAGGCGCGGCACTCGGCGCGGAATTGCAGCACCGGAACCGCGTCCTTGTCGCGGCCGGCGGCGCGGTAGCCCTCCTCGACCTTCCACTCGATCGGCAGGCCGTGGCAGTCCCAGCCCGGCACGTAGCGCACGCCGCGTCCGGCCATGCGCTGCGCGCGGTTGATCACGTCCTTGTGGATTTTGTTCAGCGCGTGGCCGATGTGGAGATGGCCGTTGGCGTAGGGCGGGCCGTCATGCAGGGTGAATGGCGGCCTGCCCTCGGCGTCGCGCAGCAGCGCCTGGTGCAGGCCGGTCGCCGCCCAGCGCGCCAGGATCGCCGGCTCGCGTTTGGGCAGGTCGCCGCGCATCGGGAACGCTGTCCTCGGCAGGAACACGGTGTGCCGATAGTCGGGAGCGGCGCGATCGCTGGCGTTCATGGGACCGTTTGTAG
>CAXTPV010000255.1:0-3680 GCA_964246135.1 uncultured Acetobacteraceae bacterium
GGCGACTACGACAGCGTGATCGGCATGGGCAAGGAGGCCGCCTCGGCGCGCTTCCGGCGCAAGCTGCCCGGCGAGCGGCTCAGCCCGGCCGAGGGGGAGGCGACGGTCTGCGGGTTGCTGGTCGAGACCGACGAGGCCACCGGCCTCGCGTTGCGAGCCGAGCCGCTGCGCATCGGCGGCAGGTTGTCGCAATTCGTGCCGGAGTAGGCCTCAGAGCATTCCGGGCTTTCTCGCCGCGATCGGCAGGCCGGCCTTCGCGTGCGCGCGCAGCTCGGCGCCGGTGAGCGCGCCGACAAGCACCGCGCCCTCGATCGCGCCGAACCCGAAGCCGGCGAGCAGGGCCACATCCTCCTCCCGGTCGACGCCGCGGGCGATGGTCGCGAGGCCAAGGCTGTGGGCGAGGCCGGTCAGGGCCTGGACACGGATGAAGGCATGGATGTCGTTCCGCAGCTCCTCGACCACCGCCGGGCTGGTGCGGATGGCGTCGATCGGCAGGCGGCGGATGGCGTTGAGGTCCGTCGACAGGTGCGACAGGTCGTCGAGCACGAACCGGACGCCACGGTCACGCAGCTGGTTGACCACGGCGAGCGAGGTGGGTTCGAGCGCGCGGAACGACGGCTCGGGCACGCCGATCATCAGCATCCCGGGGTCGATCGCGCTTTGCGCCAGCGCATCGACGATGACGGAATGCAGGCGTTCGTCGGGCTCGATCGAGCCGTCGAGCGCCACGATCATCGGGATGCCGTGGCCGGTCCTAGCGGCCAGGTCGCAGACACCCCGGATCGCCCAGTGGGCCAGCAGCCGTGAGGCTTCGCGGTCGTTCAGGACCGGCAGGAAGTCGGTGCTGTCGAGCAGGCCGATCTTTGGGTGGTCCCAGCGCAGCACGGCGCCCGCGTGGCGCAACCGGAGCGTGCCGATCTCCGCGATCGGCTGAAAGCCGAGCGAGAGCTGGTGCTGGTCAAGCGCCGTCTGCAGGTCGGCCAGCATCGCTTTCTGGGTTTCGGGATCGGTCGCGTTACCGGGCTTGAAGATTTTCCACTCGCCGAGCCCGGTCGACCGCGCCCGCTCAAGCGCGATCTCGGCCCGCGTGAGCAGGGTGTCGGCCGAGCCGGCCTCGGGCGGTGCGTAGGCGATGCCGATGCTGACGATCATGTCGACGATCGAGCCGGACACCTCGTAGGGCTCGCGCAGCCGGTCGAGCACGCGCTGCGCGGCGCAGGCGGCTTCCGCCACGTCCTCGGCGGCCAGCAGCAGCCCGAACTCGGCGTCGCGCAGCTTGGCGGCGACGTCGCCCTCGCGGATGCTGCGGCGCAGGCGGCCGGCGACCGCCGCGATCAGGGCGTCGGTCGTGGCCGAACCGTAATCCTCGCGAAGTGCCGCGATGTCGGCGGAGATGCGGAGCAGGGCCACGCCCTCGCGCTCGGCTGATGCGAAGGCCCGCTCCAGGATCGTCCTGAACAGCATCCGGCTGGGAAGCCCGGTCAGGACGTCAAACGACAGCCCGCCATCGGCCTGACCAAGCGTCTGGTCGAGATCGGCCAACCTCCTGATGCCGCCAGTGCCGTCCCGACCGGGCATGTCTTCCCCTGCACGATGCTGTTCCGGCGACACAAGGCAATCGGTCATCGGACCGGATCACAGGTTAGCCACTAAAGGTTTATAACACATCAATGACAAGGACCGACGCGCTGATGCCGGCCCGCGGGCGGAACCGGCTTAGCGGAAGGCGGGCTCGTCAAAGCCCCGGAGCTTGCGCGAGTGCAGGCGCTCGACCCCCTGGGCGCGCAGCCGGCGCATCGTCTCGATGCCGATCGTGAGGTGCTGGTCGATGCGCTCGCGATAGAACGCGTTGGCCATGCCGCGCAGCTTGAGCTCGCCGTGCAGCGGCTTGTCCGACACGCATAGCAGGGTGCCGTAGGGAACCCGGAACCGGAACCCGTTCGCGGCGATGGTGGCACTCTCCATGTCGACCGCGATCGCCCGGCTCATGTTGATCGCGGTGAACAGCGCCCCGAAGCGGAGCTCCCAATTGCGGTTGTCGGTGGTGTAGACGGTGCCGGTCCGCAGCCGCGTCTTGATGCCGACCGCATCAAGCCCGGTCGTGTCCATCGTCGCCTCCTGCAGCGCGACCTGGACCTCTGCGATCGCCGGCACCGGCACCCAGCATGGCAGGTCGTCGTCGAGCACGTGGTCGGCGCGCACGTAGCCGTGGGCGAGCACGTAGTCGCCAAGCATCTGGGTGCGTCGCAGCCCGGCGCAGTGACCAAGCATCAGCCAGCAATGCGGCCGCAGGACCGCGACGTGGTCGGTGATGGTCTTCGCGTTGCTCGGTCCGACGCCGATGTTGATCAGGGTGATGCCGTCGTGATCGGCGCGCTTGAGATGATAGGCCGGCATCTGTGGCGTGCCGGACGGGGTGACGAACGCCTCGTACTCGCGGCCCGATGCCACCTCGCGCTCGCCGAACTGCACGAACCTGTCGACGTAGCGCTGGTAGTTGGTGAGCAGCACGAAATTCTGGAAATGCGACGGCAGCGTGCCGGTGTAGTGGTGCAGCCGGGCCAGCGAGTAGTCGGTCCGTTCGGCGCCGAACAGCGCCAGCGGCCGCGGGTCGGACGGGTTGGGCAGGCGTTCGCCATTCGCGACCAGGTCATCGGTCGCGAGCAGGTCGGGCAGCGCGAAGTGCCGCTCCAGGCGACGCATCTGCGACGGGGTCACGTCGGTGACGCTTTCGGAGATCGCGAACGGCAGCGGGATCGGCCGGCGCGAGCGCCCGACCCGCAGCCCTGCGTGGTGGTGCAGCAGGAGCGTCCTTATCTGCTCGCGCCAGTAACGTCCGAACAGGTCGGGCCTGGTCAGGGTGGCGCCGTAGCGTCCGGGTTCGAGCGGGATGCCGTAGGCGGCGCCGGTCGGTGGCGCCGCGGGCTCGCCGACCTCGACCTCCAGGAAGGGGTAGGCTGCTTTCGCCCCCGGCTCCGGCGCCGGGGCGCCGGCGCGAAGTGCGTCGAGGCGGGCGCGCAAGAAGGCGATCGCCTCGTCGTAAAGCGCGGTCGCGCGCGCGACCGCGGCCTCGGCGTCGCCACAGGCCACGAGGTCGACGGCGTGGTCGCTGATATTGCTCATCCCGGCAGGGTCGCCCGGCCGTGCTGCCGCTTCAAGTCCGGTCATCGTGACGGTTCGGCGTGCCGCCGCTCACCCGCCCTGATGCACCAGGATGTAGTGCACCGTCAGTTCGATGTCGAAGTGGTTGCCGTCCATGTCGGGGGGCACCGGCGGCAGCTTGGCGCCCCTGAACATGCCCGACGTCGCGTCGTCGAGGATGGTGGAGCCTGATTCCGAGACCAGCTCGACCGACTTCACCCGTCCCGAGCGGTCGAGCACCACGTGCACCTTCGAGGTGCCGTCCTCGCCCTTGTCGGCCGCGTCCTCAGGATAATAGAGGTGCCGCTCGATCCAGTCCTCGAGCTCGGCGTCATAGTCGGGAGACACCCCCTTGATCCCGGCTGTCGCGTAGGGTGTGCGCAGGCTGCCGTTGTGGACGATCGGTCCGAGCGACAGATCGACGCCGCTTCTCGATCCGCGTCGCGGCGGCGCCGGTGCCTGCTGGGCCGGCGGCGCGAACGACAGGTCCATCGGCGCGCTGAACGGCGACGCCGTCGATGATTGCGGCCGGGCGGGAC
>CAXTPV010000256.1:0-3675 GCA_964246135.1 uncultured Acetobacteraceae bacterium
GACCAGGCCGACCCGGCAGCCGCCGCCGCTCAAGCCCGTGACCCCGCATGAGACCCACATCACCCAGCCCAACGCGACCCCGAACGCGACGCCAGACACCCACTCGCTGCTGGCGACGCTGGAGAAGTTCCAGGCCGACCAGAAGCAGACCACCCCGCCGCGCCATCGCTACAACCCGCCGCGTGGCGGCGCCCCCAACGGCGGCGGCGCGCCCGAGGGCGACATCACCCGCTCGCTGTCGCTGGCCGAGCAGCGCGCGATCGGCAACTCGGTCAAGCGCTGCTACACCGAGGACACCGAGGCCAGGAACTACGCGACGTTCGCCGCCCACATGGTGGTGACGGTGGACGCGTCCGGCGTCGCCCGGGTGGTGCAGTTCTCGCCCGCCGACCTCGCCCGGATGAACGCCGACCCCGCGTTCCGGGTGTTCGCCGAGCGCGCCGCCGACGCGGTGCGCGACCCCGCCTGCGCCAGCCTGCCGCTGCCGGCAGCCCAACTCGGCCGCACCCACCAGCTCAGCTTCGCGTTCCGTCCCTGATGCCCAACGGAGAACAATCGATGCCGCGCGACGAGATCACCCGCACGCCCCTCGCGCCAGGAGCGGGTCCACGCCTCGGCCGCCGCGGCTTCGCGGCCACCGGCCTGCTGCTCGCATCCCCCTTCGCGGCGGGCGCCCAACCCGCGCCGGGTGCCGCCGCCACGCCCGGCAACGCCGAGATCGTGGTCGACCAGGCGCGCCAGGCGCCGATCCCGATCGCCGTCCCCTCGCTCGGCGCCGGCCTCGGCGACCAGATGACCGCCGTCATCAACAACGACCTCGAAAGCTCCGGCCTGTTCCGCCCGCTCGGCGCCGCGGCGTGGGCGGCCCCCCCCCCCACCCCCCCGTTTGCCCCCGATCCCGCGCCCAGCGCCGACAGCCCCGATTTCGCGACCTTCCGCGCGCTCGGCGCCCGCGCCTTGGTCACCGGCAGCGTGACGCAGGGCGGCGCCGGCGTGGTCGCCGCGATCAGGCTGTGGGACGTGAACGCCGGCCAGCAGCTCCAGGGCACCCAGTACAGCACCGGCGCCGGCAACTGGCGGCGCATCGCCCACCAGATCGCGGATTCCATCTACCAGCGCATGCTCGGCGAGCCAGGCTACTTCGACACCCGAATCGCCTACGTCGCGGTCAGCGGCGGCCGCGCCCACCTGACCACCAGGCTCGCGATCATGGACCAGGACGGCGCCAACAACCGCGACCTGACCGGCGGCCAGTGGCTGGTGCACACGCCGCGCTTCCATCCCACCCGCAACGAGCTCGCCTTCCTGTCCTACGCCAATGACCGCCCGCGGGTATACCTGCTCGACCTCGGCTCCGGCCGCGAGCAGCTGCTCGGCGAGTTCGAGGGGATTTCGTTCGCGCCGCGATTCTCGCCCGACGGCGCCAGCGTCATCTTGTCGGCGACGCGCGGCGGCGGCTCGGACATCTTCGTGGTCGACCTCGCGTCGCGCCGCCAGCGCCAGCTCACCAGCTCGGGCGCGATCGACACCTCGCCCTGCTACAGCCCCGACGGCAGCCAGATCGTGTTCGTCTCCGATCGCGGCGGCTCGCCGCAGCTCTACGTGATGGGGGCCGGCGGCGGCGGCGGCCGGCGGATCAGCTACGGCTCGGGCCAGTACGGCTCGCCCGCGTGGTCGCCGCGCGGCGACCTGATCGCCTTCATCCGGATCGGCGGCGGTGGCTTCTCGCTCGGGGTGATGGGTCCGGACGGTTCGGGCGAGCGCATCCTGCAGCAGGGCTTCTCGGTCGACACCCCGAGCTTCTGCCCGAACGGCAGGGTGATCGCCTACTGCGCCCAGACCGCGGCGACCAGCGCGTCGGGCAGCGGCTTCTCGTCGCGCATCGCCTCGATCGACATCGCCGGCTTCAACCCGCGTCCGATCAGCACGCCCGGCGGCGGCGCCGACCCCGCATGGTCGCCGCTCGCATCCTAGGTCGAGGAAGCAAGGCTGGGCTCTGCCCAGACCCGCCAAAGGCCGGGGGCCTTTGGAAACCAATTCATCACGTCGAGTGGCCTCGCCTGCTTTGATCGGTCAGGAAAGGCCACCCGACTTGACCGCCTGCGAAACGGGGTGCACATCGCGGCCGACCAGCCGACAGGACTTGTCGAGGCTTCGCGACAACTTCACCACGAACCAGACGTTGCTGTACGGCGCAGCCCCAGGGACATCAGAATGATGACGCTTTCCAGGATCGGCCAGTACAAGCTTCTCGGCGCCTTCGGGATGATGACGCTGCTCGCCGCGTGCGGCGGCGGCAACACCAACACCGGCGCCGCGACCGGCCTCGGCGCCACCGCGCAGCCGTCCGGCAACATGCCCGGCAGCGAGCAGGACCTGGTCGCCAATGTCGGCGACCGCATCTACTACGAGTTCAACACCAGCTCGCTGACCGCCGACGCCAAGGCGACGCTCGACCGCCAGGCCGCCTGGCTCGCCAAGTATCCGCAGGTACAGGTCCAGCTCGCCGGCAACTGCGACGATCGCGGCACCGAGGAGTACAACATCGCGCTCGGCGAGCGACGCGCCAACGCCGCGCGCGACTACCTGGTGGCCCAGGGCGTGTCGTCCCAGCGCGTCACCACCATCAGCTACGGCAAGGATCGCCCGACCGCGCTCGGCGACGACGAGCAGGCCTGGCAGCAGAACCGCAACGCCATCACCGCCGTCCATTGAGGCCGGCGGGTCAAGGCCTCTGCATCCTCGCGCTCTGCATGCTCGCGCCGGCGATCCTCAAGCCAGGGGGTCCGGCGCGAGCACAGACCCGCGACGAGATCAGGCAGCAGAACGAACAGCTCTACCAGCAGTACCAGTCCCAGCCTGATCAATCCCAGCCTGGTCAATCCCAGCCTGGTCAGCCCGCATTGCCGTCGGCGGAGCCTTTCGCCCCCTCGTACGACGGTGGCGCCGGCGCTTCCCCCGCGCCGCGTTCGGGCGCCGGCGGCCTGACCGCGCGGCTGCTCGACCGCGTGCTGCAGCTCGAGCAGCAGGTCCGCACGCTGCGCGGCCGCGTCGACCAGTTGGAGCGCGACCAGCAGACCAGCACCGCGTCGCTCAACAAGCAGCTCGGCGATCTCAGCTTCCAGCTGCAGCAGGGCGGGGCGCACCCGGCGCCCCCACCAGCCTCGCCATCACCAGCGCCCGCGCCACCAACGACCACGAGGTCGCCGGTCCGCCTCACCCCCGAGACCGCCTTGCGCCAGGGCAACCTTGCGCTCGCCCGGCACGACTACCCGGCCGCGCAGGAGGCCGCGAGGGTCGCGCTCCAGGGCGGCCGCGGCATTCACGGCACCGACGCCGAATACCTGCTCGCCCAGTCCTATGCCGGCCAGCACAATGACCAGCAGGCGGCGGTCGCGTTCTACGACGCCTACAACCGCGCTCCGCACGGCCCGCTCGCGCCGGGCGCGCTGCTGCATGTCAGCCAGTCGATGGCGTCGCTCGGCCAGACCGGCGCCGCCTGCGAGGCGCTGGCCAAGCTGCACGCCGAATTCCCCGCCGCCCACGGCGTCACCAGGGCCGCCACCGGCCTGCACGCCCGCCTACACTGCCCCTGACCCTTGTTTCATAAAACGGGGTCTGGGGCCGTCGTGCGCAGCACGCTTTCGCGTGACGGCCCCAGCGGGTCGAGGGCAG
>CAXTPV010000257.1:0-3625 GCA_964246135.1 uncultured Acetobacteraceae bacterium
AGAACCCACCTGAACCAAGCCCCTCAACACTCCACGAAAACGGGGCAGCTTCAACGTGCCGCATTTCACCAGCAAGCACACGGTCGAGCGGATGATCGAGCAGTGCGGCATCCCCGCGACCATCCTGCGTCCGGCCTACTACATCCAGCACGATTTGCGGCAGAAGGACGCGCTGTTGGGAGCGGGCCTATACGCGATGCCGGTCGGCTCCAAGGGCATCTCGATGGTGGACACACGCGACATCACCGAGGTCGCGACATCTCAGTTACTCTGCCACGAGCAAGCCAGCGCGGCGCTGCCGTCCAAGGTTGTCGAACTGGTCGGCCCCGACTGCCTGACCGGGCTGGGCCTGGCCGCATTATGGACTGACGTGCTGGGACGGCCGATCCATTATGCCGGCGACGACTTGGAGGCGATGGAGCAGACGATGAAGGCGTTCGCGCCGGGTTGGCTGGCCTACGACATGCGTCTGATGATGAACCGCTACCAGCAGGACGGTGCTGCGGCTACGTCAGCCGATCTTGATCATCTGACGACGCTGCTCGGCCACGTCCCGCGCTCCTACCGGGATTTCGCCCTCGCGGCAGCCAAGCAGTGGCAGGCCTGAGATGGTCACGCTGGCGGGGAGCGGCTGGCAGCGCCGGTGGACGTCGCGCGCCTGGCCGCGCGGATGGACGCCGCATACCGGCACACGGCGGCGAACCTGCCGGCGAACGCCCTGCACATCGGCGTGGAGCCGCCAAGCCGAGGTGCGGCGGAACGACGCGCGGGCCGAGACGCTCACCCGCGCTTGGCGGCGTCGGCGGCGTGGGATCGGCCGATGGGCCGCGCCTCGTCGTGCCCGGGTGGTTTCGCCTCGGCGATCCCCCGGTCAAAGCGGCCCAGCGCCTCCGTTGCTTGGTCGGCCGTCGCCATGTCCAGCCGATGGGCGGGACGACTGGTGAAACCCTTCGTGGGGCTGACGCTTGTGTCCGAGACTGACTGACTACGCTTCGTTCCAAGAGATTGGGGCGAAGCCTTTCCGTCTGCTACTTGCGCTTCAGCGAGTGCAGTTGGATTTGTAGGTGTAAGACCGGGGCGGACATCCGACCCCTCGAGGTCGGTTTCCACGGGAGTCGCACGAACCAGCGCAGCCTGCACCAGGTCGTGAAGGTCGGCCAGGGACCGCAGGATGGAGGCGAGTGTGGCTGGCTCCTGGATCGCGTTGCGTCCATCGGCCAGTCGCCTGGCGGCGTGGTCCCATTCGAGCCAGCAGCTTTCGTCGCGATGGTGCTCCTGCCCGGCGTCGGTGAGTGACAGGACTTGGTTGCGCATCGAACCGATCTGCCCCCGAAGGCACCTGGCCTCGCGTCGACGCTCGGCGTGGGCGGCCGCGATGGCCTGGAACTCCTCGAAGCGTGCGGCCAGAGGGGACAGGTCGAACCCGTAGGCTTCGATGATGCGCCCGTGTTCTCGCCGCCCGTAGCGGCGCCCGTTCGAGCTGTCGCGCATCTGGATCAGGCCGGTCTCGAGGGCGAGCCGGATGAGGGTCTTGACCTGGGTCCGGCCGAGCGTGAGCGCGTCCTGGAGCGTGGCGTTGCACGGCCAGACGATCGGCCGGCCGTCAACCCAGTCGACCTCGGCTGTTCGGCCGACCAGTTAGTCGATCAGGTCCACGAGGCGTCGGGGCAGGCCGAGTGCCGAGGCGCCGCGCCGCGCTTGACGGCAGTCCGGCTGTGCTGCCGCGCGGCCTGCGCGGCGATCATCGGCGGTGTGATCTTCCGCCGCCTCGTGGGCGGCGCGTGCTCTGTCTGCATGTCCTCGTCCTATGGTGGGACGAGCCTTCGGAAACCCAGCAGAGAGGCTTGGAAGGTCTTCACGTCGAAAAGCGATGCCCTTACGTCCAGAACCAAGCATTTGACCGGTGCTGTGTTGGCTGGGTTTCAGGAAGGCCGCCCTGCCAGGGGCGGCCTTTCCGTTTTCGGGCTCGCGCTTCGCGGCTGTGATCGAATCCGGCTGTGACCTCTTCAAACAAATCGCGACAACTGTGGCGAGGACGCCGCGCCGCGTACATAGCGTGATGTTGGCGGACCGTGCCGCCGTCGCTTGGTGAAATGTCCATCTCGCGTCGCCAGGCTCCGGTCCTGTCAACAGTTGAAAAGGCCGCCTTTACAAGCGTTGACGCCATCTCGCCCACCGTCTTAATAATGATTGTTCGTAGGAAACTTTCACCACGTTGCGCTTGATCATCTAGCGAGCCTCGTGAGACGGCAAGGTTTTGCGCGAAAAAGTCGATTTTCGCTCTATGAGCGCTTGCCAGAATGGATTCCTGAAGGTTAGGCTTGCTAGGATTTTAGACAACGGACACCAAGCGATATGGGTGTTTCGCTTCATTTTGAAGATTGTCATGATTTTGTAATCCATTGCGGCTTGCGCGCGGAGTGGTCCGCGTCGGCCATGATTACTTTGATCTATCCGCCGCTGCGGCGCATCTCGCTGATCCGCGCCGTGTGTGATCTGGCGGCACCGGCGGGCGTGGGAATCAACTACCGGAGCAACACACCACTGTTCCGCCGGACAGGTTCCGCCGCTAATAGCCAGACGGGTCGGAGAGTCCGGGCGGGGCGGTCACGGTGGCGAGCAGATCCTTCCAGGTGTCTGATATCAATGAGGGGATGGCCGCGGGCGGCCGTCTCCTCAGCGTCTTCATTGTCTGCCGCGCGTGGCGGTGGCTGGGTGCTCTATGTCCGGCCTTCATGGAGCCGGGGCTACCGGCCGCTGCAGACCTTCGCCTACGAGAAGGACCGGGTGTTCAAGGACCTCAATCGTCTCATCGCGCTGGTCCGGAACGACTTCAAGTATCACGCGGAGATCTCGCTGTTCGCGGCGGGTGACGAGGCCCTCCGGCGATACACCACGCTCCTGCCCGCGGACCGGGAAGCACTGGCTCCAGGCGAGGACGAAACGTTCGCCAACGGCCACGGCCACGATTTGCCTTCGTCTTCGGAAGACTCCTTCATGTGAGCGTCAGGGGCGAGACGGGTGATCCTCCCGCTCGCCCTGCTCGCCCAGCTGGCCTCGAACTGCGCCCCCTCGGTGGCGGTCGAGACCCTTGCCGCTCTCGCCAGGACCGAGAGTGGCCTCGACGACACCGCGGTTCACGACGACACCACCGGCCAGGACTACCGTCCGAAGACGCGTGACGAGGCGATCGCGCTCGCGACCGAGCTCGTCGTGCTGGACCGGCACTCGGTCGATCTCGGCCTCATGCAGATCAACAGCGCCAACCTGCCGGCCCTCGGCCTCACGATCTCGGATGCCTTCGATGCTTGCCACAGCCTGGTGGCCGGCGCCCACGTCCTGGCCGCGGGCTACGTGCCGCCACCGCTCGCGGTTGACGAGCAGCGCGCGCTCGCCGCCGCCTTGTCCCGCTACAACACCGGTGATCCGGTTCGCGGCGTGGACAACGGCTACGTCCGCAAGGTGCGTGCCTCCGCCGAGATCGTCGTTCCGGCTCTCCGGATTCACGGCGATCCCGCGGACCCGGCGGCGGTGGCCACCGAGACTCCCGTCGTCTCGGCGCCCCTGCCGTCCCCGCCTGCCAGGTGGGACGTCTATGGCCTCGCCCGCGCGGCGCGCGATCGTG
>CAXTPV010000258.1:0-3611 GCA_964246135.1 uncultured Acetobacteraceae bacterium
GGCCGGGAGGGTAAGGCTGTCCGCAGCTTTGCCGTGCTAGCGGGTGGTGTCGGGCGGAGGCGGTCCGGCGATGGCGGCGGCAGCCTCGTTGGCGATCGCGACGTCATGGTCCTTGCTGAGGCCGGCAATGCCGATGGCGCCGATGGTGTGGCCGTGCACGAGGATGGGCATGCCGCCGCGCAGCAGGACGAGGCCGGCCGTCGCCATGGCGAAGCGGCCGCCATTGGTATTGGTCTCGACTTCGGCGCTCGGGCGTTCCAGCAGCGCGGAGGTGCGCGCCTTGCCGATCGCGAGGTCGGGACTGCCGGCGCGAACGCCGTCCATCGCGTTGAACGCGACGAGGATGCCGCTCGGGCTGACAACCGCGATGGCGCATGGCGCGTGCAGCCTGATGGCGGCGCGCCTGGCGGCGGCGATGACCTGCGCGGCACCGGCCTCGCTGATGATCTCGACTGTGATGGTCGGGGCGGCCGCGCGGGCTGGCGGGGGGATGATTGCGGCGGCCAGGAGGGCGGTGGTCGCGAATGCGGGGAGTTTCAGAAGCGTTGTGTGGTTGGGAGTGATCGCGACCTTGCGAGGACTCGTGAGACCCGTCGGAACCAAAGGATCGACCCCTATACTGGTGATGCGGAATCACGAAATGGCCCTGAACAGACACTCGCTCTGGGCATCACTCCGCTCCTTCAAACGTCAGTCCAGAGCGGTTTCCGCGGCGTCGGCGTTCAAGGCCGCCTCGACCTCCGCAAGGGCTGTCTCGCGCTCGTGGAACGTCACAATCGTATCCGGCAGCCCGATCAGCAGCAGCGGGCACGGATTTCCGACGCCGCGATGGACACGGTCTTCCAGCTTCCGCCAGTGCGTGGTGGCTTCGCCAAATTTGTCCGACACGAACGCGTCGGCGAAGGCCTCTCGGAAGGTCATGGCGTTACGCCGCCGCGACATCCGGGCGGTGATCGCCTTCCGTTGCCGGGTGGTTGGGTCGTATCGCCATGCAACCAGGTCGCTCAGGCCCTCGATCTGGCGCTCGTCGAGAAATCGGCCGATGAGCGGCCGCATGTTGTCGTGGAGCGATCGGCCTCGCGTCACGATCACGCCGATCGAGATGGCGCCGTCGGCATGCAGGCGTTTGAAGTTCTCCAGGTCGCGATCGTAGAACGGGTCCTTGTTGTTCCACTCGATCTCGAGCGCGATCCGGCTATCGCCCGGGAACGTGCGGACGTGATCGATCTCATGCGACACGCTCTCGCGGCGAATGCCGTTGATGCGCTTCTCAATGGTGAAGGTGAACTTCGGCCACTGCATGGCAGCGAGGGCTTTCCTGAGCCGCTGGGTGCCTTTTGACTCGCCCCCGCCTCCGGCCACGATTTCCTCGATGGGGATGGTGGAAGCCAGGAGCGCCTCTTCCAGCTCAGCGACAGCCGGCCTGAAATCCACGCTGAGGATTGCCTCGGCGTGAGAAAGGAACTCGATCTGGAAGCCTCTGTCCCGCAGGCGTTCGAACATGGCGGCAGGTTGGCGAGAGGAAGCAATCGGCGCCAAACCGGTCTCAGTCTGCGCCAAAGAGCAACGTCTGCCGACGTTCCATGGCGGAGTTATGGGAGTAGGTCGGCCAGGTCGGCTCGTAGCTGTCGGCGGCCTGATGACCCCATGATGACCAGCCGGTGCGGGCGCCACGGGCGAACAGCTCAAGGAATGGCCCAAAGCTGCACCCTTCAATAAGGGGATATTGCTCGTCGGGTTTGCGGCTGTGTTCGCGTTTACGAGTCGTCATGTAGTTGACTTGCCTGCGGCCGGGAGGAAGGGTGCGGGCATTCTTGCCTCGGGTGCCGAACAGCAAGACCTCAGTGACATTACGAAAGTAGAAGCCGACACCGCGGCCGTCGCTGCCGCCATCCTTCCGCTGCTTGTGCCAGATTATGTTTGATTTGTAGGTAAAACCCCACGCCCTCAATACGTGCAGCCCGTCGGGCAACAGAGCGTTCGGCACCCACAGATACAGATGCGCGGTCGGCTTCACGCACTCCTCGACGGGTAGTGCTGAAATCTCAGCGAGCGTCATGGTGCCGTAGCGAGATAGGCGACGATGCTCCGGAGCCACCTTCCCGGTCCGATTGAGGAATTGCCACGGCGGATCGGCCAGGACCGTACCGAACTTCTGCATTCCAATCGAGTTGCGGAAATCCGAGATCGGGTCGGCCGGGCCCGAAAATCGAGTCACTGAGCGTGATCTCCGGACGAGCCGGCAGCAAGGATGCGCTCGTAATGGTTCCAAACCTCGACGAACAGCTCGTTTGGCTCGAGACCGCGCATGGCCGCATGAGCCTTGAAGCGGCGTTTCACGGGGACAGGGATACGCACCTGTAGCGGCTCTTTAGCACTCCGTGCCAGCTCGGCACTGAGCTGTGCCGTATCAGTGACGTGACTTGCTGGACTGACCATGCATGCATGCATGCATGTGCCGGTCATCCAGGTCAACCACTGGATGGGCAAGCGTCCGGATAGCTGGTCAGCGCGTGAGGGGGTCAAGGGGCCGCGGCCCCTTGCGGGTCCAGGGCGGCGCCCTGGCCTTGCTTGCGGGTCTCGTGCTTAGCTCGCGGCTGCGACGACCGGGCGGAGACCTGGCGGGGGACTTCCATGGGGCAGACGGGCGCGCCGGCGCTGGAGATGCGCGGCATCAGCAAGAGCTTTCCGGGCGTGCGGGCGCTGGCTTCGGTGTCGCTGACGGCGCGGTCGGGCGAGGTGCTGGCGCTGATGGGGGAGAACGGCGCCGGCAAGTCGACGCTGATGAAGGTGCTGTCGGGGGCGTATCAGGCCGATCCCGGGGGGGGCATCCTGATCGACGGCGCGGCCGTGGTGATCGACGGGCCGGCGTCGGCGCGGCGGCTCGGGATCGCGATCATCTACCAGGAGCTGGCGCTGGCGCCGAACCTCACGGTGTCGGAGAACATCCATCTCGGCGACGAGATCGCGCGCGGCGGGCGGATCGACCGGCGGGCGATGGATGCCGCCTGCCGGCCGGTGCTGGAGCGCCTCGGCACGCCGTTCGGGCCGGGCACGCTGGTGGGCACGCTGTCGATCGCCGAGCAGCAGCTGGTCGAGATCGCGCGCGCGCTGCACCGGCGCTCGCGCATCCTGGTGCTGGACGAGCCGACCACCGCGCTGTCGGCGCGAGAGACCGACCGGCTGTTCGCGCTGGTGCGGCAGCTTCGCGCCGACGGCATCGCCTTGATCTACATCAGCCATCGTATGGGCGAGGTCTACGAGCTGGCGGATCGGGTGACGGTGCTGCGCGACGGCAGCCTCGCCGGCACGCTGGAGCGCGACGCGCTGACCGCCGACGCGGTGGTGCGGCTGATGGTGGGGCGCGATCTGTCGAGCTTCTACACCAAGGCGCATGACCCGGACGCGGTGCGTGGGGCGGTGGTGCTCGACGTGCGCGAGGTGACCGATGGCGGGCGGCGGGTGCGGCCGTGCAGCTTCGCGCTGCATCGCGGCGAGGTGCTGGGGCTGGCCGGGCTGGTGGGGGCCGGGCGGACCGAGCTCGCGCGGCTGATCTGCGGCGCCCACCCCCGCCGCGGCGGCGAGCTACGGCGCGACGGGCGGGCGCTCGC
>CAXTPV010000259.1:0-2707 GCA_964246135.1 uncultured Acetobacteraceae bacterium
TCACCGCGTCGAGCAGGTCGAACACCAGCGTCCGGTCGGCCAGCCCAAGCATGTCGGCGACCGCGTCCGCCCCGATCTCCGCGCCGCCGCGGCCGGCAGGCGCGCTGTCGCCACCCTGGGCGATCGCCTGGTCGAGCAGCGACAGCCCGTCACGCACCGAACCGTCGGCGGCGCGCGCGATCAGCGCCAGCGCGTCATCGCTGATCGCCGCCCCCTCGCGCGCGGCGATGCGGCCGAAATGTCCGGCGAGGACCGACTGCGGCACCCGCCTGAGGTCGAAGCGCTGGCAGCGCGACAGCACCGTCACCGGCACCTTCCGCAGCTCGGTGGTCGCGAAGATGAAGGTGGGGGGGGGGGGGGGGGCGCCGCCGGGTTCTCAACCACGGGTTACCCCGCGGGCCGCGACAGCATGTGCACCTCGTCGATGATGAACACCTTGCATCGCGCCTGCATCGGCCGGAACCGCGTCAGCTCGATGATTTCCCGCATGTCGTCGACGCCGGTGCGCGACGCCGCGTCGAGCTCGACCACGTCGGGGTGCCGGTCGGCGAGGATGGCGGCGCAGTTCGGGCACACGCCGCACGGATCGGCGGTCGGACCGCCCTGCCCGTCCGCGCCGATGCAGGCGAGCGCGCGGGCGATGATGCGCGCCGTCGTGGTCTTGCCGACGCCGCGCACCCCGGTGAGCATGAAGGCGTGGGCGACGCGCCCGATCGCGAACGCGCGCCGCAGCACACGCACCATCGCGTCCTGGCCGATCATGTCGCCGAAGCTGACCGGGCGATAGGCGCGGGCGAGCACGCGGTAGCTGCCGGGCGCCGTGGCGACGGCGCCGGCCGGTCGCGGATTGCCGAACAGGCTGGGCCCATCGGCCGGCGGCTCCGGCGGTCGCTGGTCGTCGCTGGTCGCGGAGCTGCTCGCGGTCATGTCCCTCATGGGCCGGGTGGGAGGCCGAACGAACGACCCGTGCGGAGACCCGTTGCGGCTGCTTCCTTCCGGACCTGACCGGGTTGGCGAGCTGCCCGTCCGCCGCCGACCTCCCGGCGACTGCATATCACGGCGGACGGGGGCGGTCGCAAGGGCGGGGTGAACCGCCATCGCCCGGCGGACGTTCGGCGAGCATGCGGGTGAACTTCTATGCCGGTAGCCGGCTCGACCGGATCGGCGGCAGGCGCAAGGACGACGCCGACATGGCGGCGCTGCTGCGCGATCCGGACGCCCTGCTGCTGCCGGTGCTGTCAGGCCGGCATCTGGTGCACGACGAGGGCGACGCGCTGCGTGCGTCGATGCCGCGCGCCGCGGCGTCGCCGGCGTTGTCGGCGCGGGTGGCCGAGGACAGCAGCGTCCTGCTCGGCCTGCTCGACGGCACGCCGGTGATCGCGGTCGAGCTCGGCGACGAGGCGCCATCCGGTATCTTGGCGGCGGGCGGCCGGTTCGAGGAGCTGCGCCAGGTCGCCTCCCGGCTCGACGGCGAGGAGGCCTCGATGCTGGCGCATGCGCGCGGCGTGCTGAACTGGCGGCGCACGCATCGTTTCTGCCCGCGCTGCGCCGCCGCGTGCCGGCCGATCGAGGGCGGCCACGTGCTCGCCTGCACCGGCTGCGGCGCCCATCAATTCGCGCGCACCGACCCCGCGGTGATCATGCTGGTACGATGCGGCGAGCGGGTGCTGCTCGCCCGCGCGCCACACTTCCCGGCGCGCATGTTCTCGACGCTGGCTGGGTTCGTCGAGCCCGGCGAGAGCCTCGAGGAGGCCGTCGCGCGCGAGGTGCGGGAGGAATGCGGCGTGCGGGTGAGCGACGTCGGCTACCACTCAAGCCAGCCCTGGCCGTTCCCCGGCTCGATCATGCTTGGGTTCGTCGCCGAGACCACGGAGGATCGCATCGAGATCGACGCCGACGAGATCGCGGACGCAAGGTTCTTCACCCGCGACGAGGTCCGCGCCCCGGAAGCGCACGGGTTCGAACTGCCGCCCGCGACCAGCATCGCCCGGCGGATGATCGAGGACTGGCTGGAGGCCTAGCAGGTCGCGAAAATGAAGGGGTCTGGGGCCGACCGCCCCAGCGGGTCGAGGGCAGAGCCCTCGCCTCGCTTTCGCAGCGTCCCACTAGAACATCCTGACCCGGCGTTCGAGGTGCAGCCCGTCGATCTTCGGCCGGCCGAAGCGTTCGTCGGCCGGAAACGGCTTTTGCTCTCCGGTCCGGACGTAGCCGCGGCGGTCGTACCAGGCGCCAAGCGCCACCTGGCGGTCGAGCGCGAACAGCTGCACGCCACGCGCGCCCCACCCCAGCGCCACCGCTTCGGCCGCCGCGATCAGCATCCTGCCAAAGCCGGACGCCTGACGCGCCGGCTCGACGGCCAGCATACCAAGCTCGGCAAGCTCGCCGCGGCGTTCGAGCTGGCAGCACGCCAGCACGATCCCGGCCTCCTCGCCGAGCAGCATCACGACGTCCGGTCGCGCGATGAAGGCACCGACCTGCGCCTCGTCCGTCCGCGTCCCGCCGAGCAGGTCGTCCTCGCTGGTCCAGCCGGCGCGGCTGGCCTCGCCGCGAAAGCTTCGCCGCACCAGAAGCGCCAGGGCGGCGACATCCGCCGGGCCCGCGTGCCGGATCAGGAGCGGCATCGCCTAACAGGCTGACGACGTAAGGGGGGGGGGCGGGCCGCGCCCCCCGGGGGGGGGGGGGGGGGCCCCCCCCCCCCCGCGCGGCC
>CAXTPV010000259.1:2717-3592 GCA_964246135.1 uncultured Acetobacteraceae bacterium
GCTGGGGCCATCGGCCCCAGACCCCATTCTCTGAAGTAATTGATTTCGAAGGGTCGCCTTTGATGGAATCGAGGCGCGGAGCGGATCGATGGGGCAACGCCCCTTGCCTTGGCTTCCGGCATTCCGCAGCCCGCTAGCCCGACGTCCGAATATCGCGGAACTTATCGCGCGGATAGGTGCCGAGCAGGTGCAGCTCGGCGGCGAAGAAGCGCAGCTCGTCGAGCGCGCCGGCGAGCGGTCCCGCCTCCGGGTGACCCTCGACGTCGCACAGGAAGCGGGTGGCGGTGAAGGCGCCGTCCGCCATGTAGCTTTCCAGCCGCGTGAGGTTGACGCCGTTGGTCGCGAAGCCACCGAGCGCCTTATACAACGCGGCGGGGACGTTCCTGACCCGGAACACGAAGCTGGTCATCGGCACTTCGCCATCCGGCGGCAGCGCCAAGGGCTGGCGCGCGGTCAGATAGAATCGGGTGGTGTTGTGCGGCGCGTCCTCGACGTTGGCGCGCAACACGTCAAGACCGTGCAGCCTGGCCGCGAGCCGGCTCGCGATCGCGGCGTGGGACGGATCGCCGAGGCGCGCGACCAGTTCGGCGCTGCCGGCGGTATCGGTCTCGACCACGGCGCGCGCGCCGAGCGAGGCGATCAGGCCACGCACCTGGCCGAGGGCGACCGCATGGCTGTGCACCTCGCGCACCTGCTCGATCCGGGCGCCCGGGGCCCCGAGCAGGCAGTGCTCGACGCGCTGGAAATGCTCGCCGACGATCGACAGCCCGGAATCGGGCAGCAACGCGTGGATGTCGGGCACCCGGCCGACCAGCGAGTTCTCGCAGGCGAGCATGCCTAAGGCGGCCTCGCCCGAGCGCACCGCCTCGATCGCC
>CAXTPV010000260.1:0-3482 GCA_964246135.1 uncultured Acetobacteraceae bacterium
CTCCCAATCCTCGGTCCAGCCTTCGCGTTCGCGACGCACGGTCCCAGCCCGAGCTGCCAGCGCGTCGACATCGCCGGGGTCGGCCAGGATGTCAGTCCCGGCGTGGCGCCAGAAGGCGTCGGCCACCGTCAGGCGCTCGAACGGCGGCGCCAGCACCGTCCTGACGCCACGGCAGCTGACGACCGGCGGCAGCACCGCGCGCAACAGCGCCTCGGTGTCGTCGATCAGGCCGGCGAGGGTGAGATCCGGCGTGTACCACTCGAGCATGGTGAACTCCGGCGCGTGCAACGGGCCCGCCTCGCCGTTCCGCCACACGCGCGCGAGCTGGAAGATCGGGCCGGCACCCGCGGCGATGAGCCGCTTCATCGCGAATTCCGGGCTGGTGCGAAGCCAGAGCGGATCGAGGCTGCCATCGGGGTTCTCGCGCACGGTGCCGAAGGCGCGGAGATGCACCTCCTCACCCGGCGCCGGCACCGCGCAAGGGGTTTCGACCTCGGCATGGCCGCGCGCCTCGAAAAAGGCGCGGACGGCGCGGGCCAGCCGGGCACGCCGAGCCAGCGGCAGGCGGCGGCCCGCCAGACGCAGTGGATCGCCGGAGGGCGGGGCGGTCATGCTGTCACCGGACACGCAACAGCTTGTACGACGCAAGCGCGGCATGGCGACAGCCCGGCCGATGGCGGTGTTCTGGCCTTTGCTATCCGCGACTTCTAAACCGACGCGATGACCGGTGGGCGCACGATCAGGGATGTTGAGGGGCTGCGTGCGGCCGGGCTGGTGCCTGATGGCGACGCGCTCGACGGCGATGCGCCCGGGGGTGATGCGCTTGACGCGGTGGCGCGGGCCTACGCGATCGCGGTGCCGGCGGGATGGGCGGCGCGCATCGGCGATCCTGATGATCCGCTTGGGCGGCAGGTGGTGCCGCATGCCGATGAGCTGGTCCAGCTGCCGCATGAGAGCGCCGACCCGACCGGCGATGCGCGCTGGAGCCCGGTCGAGGGGGTGGTGCGGCGCTATCCCGACCGGGTGCTGCTCAAGCCTATCCTCGCCTGCCCGATCTACTGCCGATTCTGCTTCCGGCGCGCCCATGTCGGCCCGGATGGCGGCGTGCTCGGGGAGGCGGCGCTTGACGCGGCGCTCGCCTGGATCGCCGGCGAGCCCGCGCTGCGCGAGGTGATCCTGACCGGCGGCGATCCGCTGATGCTGTCGCCGCGCCGGCTTGCGGGGATCGTGGGCAGGCTGAGCGCGATGCCGCGGATCGAGACCATACGCGTGCACACCAGGCTGCCGGTCGCCGAACCCGGGCGGGTGGACGCGGCGCTGGTCGCGAGCCTCGAGACCGCCAAGGGGATGCGCGTCGTCATGCACGCGAACGCCGCGGCCGAGATCACCGCGGACGTCAGGGACGCGGTGCGACGCCTGCTTGCCGCCGGCATTCCGGTGCTGTCGCAATCGGTGCTGCTGCGCGGGGTGAACGACACTCCGGCGCGGCTCGAGGCGCTGTTGCGGGCGCTGCTGGCGGCGCGTGTCACGCCCGGCCTGCTGCACCAGCTCGACCACGCGCCGGGCACCCAGCGCTTCCACGTGCCGATCGAGGAGGGACGGGCGCTGCTCAGGGCACTGCGCGGGCGGGTCCCCGGCGATGCGTGGCCGACCTACGTGCTGGACATCGAGGGCGGCCACGGCAAGGTGCCGGTCGGGCCGGACTACCTCGAGGCAGACGGGTCGGCGGTGCGCGATCCCTGGGGCAGGCGCCACACGCTCGCCGCCCGATCGCTTGCTCAAGGGGGGGGCGTGAGCTAGACCGCCCTCCCCGATCCAACAGCGCAGCCACCGGGAAGTCCGACCTCGATGAAGCAACAGGCGAACCTGATCCGCGCCGGCCAGGTGATCGAGCACGAGGGCCGCCGCTGGACGGTGCTGAAGCAGCAGATCATCACCCCGGGCAAGGGCGGCGCCTTCATCCAGGTCGACATGCGCGACCTGAAATCGGGCAACAAGACCAACGAGCGCTGGCGCACCGCCGATACCGTCGAGCGGCTGATGACCGAGGACCGCGAGTTCACCTACTCCTACACCGACGGCGACAACCTGGTGCTGATGGACCCGGAGACGTTCGAGCAGTCGCACGTGCCGGCGGCGATCCTCGGCGAGGCCCTGCCCTTCCTGCAGGACAACATGGTCGTCAACGTCAAGCTGGTCGAAGGCGATCCGGTCGGCATGGAGCTGCCGGCGATGGTCACGCTGGCGGTGGTCGAAGCCGATCCGGTGGTGAAGGGCCAGACCGCGACCTCGTCGTACAAGCCGGCGCTCCTCAGCAACGGCGTCAAGACCCAGGTGCCGCCGTTCATCGAGACCGGGGAGCGGATCGTGGTCCGCACCGAGGACGCGAGCTACGTCGAACGCGCCAAGGGCTGAGCGCTCGGCATGGCGCCAAGGCTCTCGCCGCACATGACGGTGATGCAGAACGCGGCCCAGAAGGCGGCGAAAAGGCTGCTGCGCGATTTCGGCGAGGTCGAGAACCTCCAGGTCAGCGTCAAGGGACCTTCGGACTTCGTGAGCCAGGCGGATCTCCGCTGCGAGCAGACGATCAGGGAAGAGCTCGAGCGGGCGCGGCCCGGCTATGGCATGCTGATGGAGGAAAGCGGCGCGTCGGGAGGCGACAGCTGGACCTGGCGCTGGGTGGTCGACCCGCTCGACGGCACCACCAACTTCCTGCACGGTATGCCGCACTGGGCGATCAGCATCGGCCTGCAGCGCCGGTTGCCGGACGGCAGCGTCGAGGTCGCCGCCGGCATGGTGTACAACCCGGCGGCCAACGAGATGTTCTGGGCCGAGAAGGGCGGCGGCGCCTGGCTGAACGACAAGCGCCTGCGGGTGTCGGGACGGCGCGAGATCAGCGAGGCGGTGTTCGCGACCGGGATCCCGTTCGGGGCGACCGCGCCACGCGGCCGGATGGCGTTCGCTCGCACCCTGTCGGCGCTGATGCCCCAGGTCGCCGGTATCAGGCGGTTCGGGGCGGCGGCGCTCGATCTCACCTGGACCGCGGCCGGGCGCTACGAGGGCTACTGGGAGATTGGCGTCAAGCCGTGGGACATCTGCGCCGGCGTGCTGATCGTCCGTGAGGCGGGCGGGTTCGCGACCACGCCAGAGGGCGACGAGCAGCAGGCGCTCGGCCTCGAATGCGACGTGATCGCCGGCAACGCCCATCTCCACGCCAGGCTGCGGGAGATCGTCGCCGCGGGCCTGGGCGGATGAAGGTGCCGCGCGGCGCGCTCCTCGGCGTGACGCTGCTCGCGCGACCGCTGGCGGCGGCGGCGGGGGGTGCAGCTCGACATGGGTCGGCGGCGGCGCGATCACCGCCGGCGCCGGCGCGTGCGCCGGGATCGACAGGTCGGGCGGATGATGCACCAACGGCGACGGATGTATGCTGGGCGGCGCGGCCGCTGCTGCCGTCCGTCGTGAGTGATGCGCTGTTGGCCGCG
>CAXTPV010000261.1:0-3478 GCA_964246135.1 uncultured Acetobacteraceae bacterium
CGCCGGCTTCGTCATCGAAGGCCTGTTGCGTGAAAACACGCCGGTGACAAGCGCCGCCGGCAACGCGACGTTCTGGAGCACCTTCATCATGGCGATGCTGAGGCCCGAGTGGGCCGCGGGACGCGCCGGCGGGGAGGGTGCGGGTGGCTGAACTCCAAACCGCACGGCTGCGCCTCCGCGCCTGGCGCGACACCGACCTCGCGCCCTACGCCGCGCTGAACGCCGACCCCGAGGTCCGGCGCTGGTTTCCGGGCATGATCGGCCGCGCCGAGAGCGACGCCCAGGCCGCACGCCTGCAGGCCCACATCGACGCGCACGGCTTCGGCTTCTGGGCGGCCGAGACGCGCGACGACCGCGCGTTTCTCGGGTTCGTCGGCCTGCAGCACGTGGCGTTTACGGCACCCTTCACGCCCGCGATCGAGATCGGCTGGCGGTTGGCGCGGCAACATTGGAATCATGGCTACGCGACCGAGGCCGCGCGGGCGGCGCTGGCGCATGCGTTCGGCCCACTCGACATCGCCGAAATCGTGAGCTTCACGGTTCCCGGCAACCTGGCGTCACGCCGGGTGATGGACCGCATCGGCATGCATCACCACCCGTCGGGAGATTTCGACCATCCAGGCGTGGCCGAAGGGCCCCCGCTCCGGCGCCACGTCCTCTACCGGATCGGGCGCTTCTGACCCCCGCTCACACCAGCGCCTCGCCACGCAGCACTGGCACGCAGGACCCGCCGACCGTCGCCCTGATCCCGTCCTCGGCGCGCCACGCATCAACCCGCAGCAGGCTGGGCCGGCCCATCTCCACGCCCTGCACCACCTCGACGCTCAGCGCCGCCTGATCGGTCAGCGACAGCAGCAGCGCGCCCAGCGTCGCGTTGGCGCTGCCGGTCGCCGGGTCCTCGTCGATGCCGAGTATCGGCGCGAACATGCGCGCGCGGAGACGCGAACCGTTCCGGGCATGGAGATGCAGCGCCAGCTTGCCCGCGAGCTCCGGCCGTGACGCTGCAAGGCGCTGGAACGCGTAACGGTCGGGTGACGCGCGGGTGAGCGCCTCGCCAGACACCTCGCAGACAACGAACGGGTTGCCGACGGAAGCCACCATCGGGCGGTGCCGCGCGGTCACGACATCGCCCGGGGCCAACCCGGCGCAGGCGGCCAGGGCCACGGGATCGATCTCGGCGCCAAGCGCGAGCGGACGCGGTGCCGCGATCGTGGCACCGCTGACGCCGCCGTCCCTGCCGCGCTCGACTCTGACCTCCACCAGCCCGGCCTGTTGCTCGAACCGCATCACGCCGTCCCGGTCGCGCCCTTCGCGCGCCAGGACGTAGGCGGTGCCGACATTCGGATGCCCGGCGAACGGGATTTCCGCGGTCGGCACGAAAATCCGCACCCGCGCGGTGTGCGCCGGGTCGTCCGGCGGCAGCACGAACGCGGTCTCGCTCAGGTTGAACTCGCGGGCGAGCGCCTGCATGTCGGCATCCGAGAGCCCGCGCGCGTCGGGGAACACCGCGAGCGGGTTGCCGCCAAACCGCCGGTCGGTGAACACGTCGACCGTCACGAAGCGGTGGCTCGCCACCGTCAGTCGCCGTCAAGCGCCCGCAGCGCAGCCAGGCACGACCCGCTCGCCGCCGCCGCGGTGAGCGCGTTGCCGGCGCTGGCGAGCGTCACCAGGTCGCAGCCCGATGCTGTGTCGACCAGCGCGTAGCGCGAGCGGCTCGACGCCGCGCTGTTGCCGGTCAGGCTGCCCGCCGCGCTGATCGCCAGCGTGTCGGTCGGCGACGCCGCCCACCGCAGCGCGCGATAGCCGACCGGCACGCCGTCGAGCGTCCGCAGCAGGCTCGATCGCAACGCCTGGCTGATGGTCGAGGTCAGGGCGGCACTGCCGTCGCCCGCGATCGCCTCGTCGAGCGAAGCGGTCAGCGGATAGTCCTCCAAGTCGACGCTTTGCCTGCGCCCGAACGGACCCGCGCTGGTGACGACCGTGCGCGTCAGCGTCGATTGCCTGATCACCTGGTTGTAGACCGCGCTGCCGATCAGGAAATCCTGCACGTTGGAGAACTGGCTGGTCTGGTGCACCGTGGTGTCGATCGTGCCGCTCGATGTCCGCACCACCCCCTCGATGGTGAAGTCATCCGCCGCCTTGGTCGCGATCGCCGTCGTGGCGCCATCGCTTGCGGTGCCGGTGCTGACGGTCACGCGAGGGGCCGGTGCGCCCGCCAAGGTGTCGCGCACCAGGCCGCCGCTGACGCGGCTCGCATGTTTGTCGAGCGTCACGTAGAGGGTTCCGAACGTCGAGAAGTAGTGGTTGGCACCGGCAACCGAGACCGACAGCGTGTGGATGCCGCCGCTCGACAGCAGCGCCGCGAATGGCGTCAGCGGGACCGCGAACGGCTTGATGTTCAGGGTCTCGACGCCCGGGATCGGCTGCCACAGGAACGGATCGATGCCGCCGGTGAAGATCAGCGGATAGGCGGGCGCCTCGCCGGCCGGATGGCCGTCGAGCGTCACCTCGCCCGCGCGGAACGCGCCGCCGCCGCACGACGAGAGCGCCGCCGCGAGCGCGTCCGGCACGCAGGTATACCAGAACTCGTCGCCCTGCTGACCCTGGAGCGTGAGGTCGAGCTCGGCGCCAATGACGTTGGTCGGCAGCGAGAGCGACGCCGACAGCATGTCGGCCGGGGTTTGCAGGTTGGCGACGTCGCCCGACGTATCGGACGCGACCGGGATCACCAGGTCGGGCACGTCCGGCGCCGGATCGCGCCTGCTGGCGGGATAGAACAGCAGCGTCGAGGACGCGGTGATCGTGCTCGGATACTGGCTGCTCTGGTAGTTGGCGATCAGCACCCGTCCGGCGCCCGCATGGCGCAGCAACGCGGTGTCGCGGGTGACATCGGTCTCGACCGTCCAAAGCGGTGCCAGCGCCCGGCGCGGCTCGGCGGTGGTGCCGAACCAGAGCGTGACGCCGCCAAGCGTGATCGAGCCGGTGCGATCGAACTGCACGCCGGCATCGAGCCCGATCGTGGTGCGGAGCACCACCCGCGCCCAGGAGGTGCCGCAACCGGCGGGCGGTGCGTACGAGAACGGCATCGCGTTGGCGCCAAACGTCGCGCCTGTGAACAACGGCACCGCGCAGGGCGTCACGTCCGGGTGCGGCACGGCAGGCTCGATGTTGGCGACGTTGCCCGACCCCACCGTGTACGGGCCGGACGCGCGGGCGCCCATCGTGACCATGGACAAGGCGATCACGGTGGCGGCGACGTGGCGCGGATGCATGGCTTTTCCCGTCCGGACGTTTCCTCCGGTCAAAGCAGGTTTTGCGCCACACGCGGGCCGGGCTCGTTTGGCTGGCTGCGGAAAAGCGCCGAAAGCCAAGGCAAGGGGAGCCCCATCGATTCGCTTTGCGCCTCGATCCCATCAAAGGCTAGCCTTTGAAATCCTTTACTTCAGAAAATGGGGTCTGGGGCCGATGGCCCCAGCGG
>CAXTPV010000262.1:0-3477 GCA_964246135.1 uncultured Acetobacteraceae bacterium
TTCCCGCGCGCGGCTTGGCGTATGGCCCCGGCAGCGCCACCCTGGTCTCGACCGTCGAGATCACCACCGGCGGCGCCTGGCCAAGATCGAGCGCCGGATCGTTGCAGGCGGCGCAGGCCAGCAACGACAGCAGGGCGAGAACGCGGGTCATTCGAACAGGAAGCCCGCGGCGCCGTGCAAATGCGGCATCGCGGCCGGGTCGAGCGTGCCAGGCGACCCGGCGCGGGCGAGCGCACGGTTGAGGAACAGGCGCTCGACGTCGCTGGTCTGGCGCACGAGGTCGGTCGGCAGCACCGGGGCGGTGTCGGTCGGGCGCACCGTGTAGGCGGTGACGACGATCACCAACTCGGTCTCGCTGCGCTGGAAGCTGGTCGAGCGGAACAGCGCGCCGAGGATCGGGATGTCGCCGAGCCATGGGATCTTGTGCAGGTCGTTGGCGGTGTTGTTCTGCAGCAGGCCGGCGATCGCGAAGCTCTGGCCCGACGCGAGCTCGACCGTGGTCTGGGCGCGGCGCGAGATCAGGGCGGGCACGTTGATGCCGTCGATCGTGGTCGACCCCGTGGTGCTGAGCTCGCTCACCTCGGGGCTGATCCGCATGCTGATCATGCCGCTCGTCAGCACCGTCGGCGTGAAGCCGACGCTGACGCCGTATTGCTTGTATTCGATGCCGACGGTGCCGAGACCTTCGGGGATCGGAATCGGGTACTCGCCGCCGGCGAGGAAGGTGGCGGGCTCGCCGGATGTCGTGGTCAGGTTGGGCTCGGCCAGCAGCGTCACCAGCCCCTCATCGGCCATCGCGTCGAGCGACAGCGTGCCGGTCGCGACGCTCGACGTCACCTGGCCGAAGATCTGGTCGACCGCGCTGGTCGCGGCTCCGGCGGTGGTGGCCGCGGCCCCGGCGGCGGGGCTGGCGACGCCGGTGGTGGTGATCAAGCCGAGCGAGTTCGCGCCGCCGGCCGCGATGCCGGTGTTGCCCGGCGTGGTCGCGATGCCGATGTGGAAGCTTCCGGCGTTGAAGATCGTGCTCCAGTTAAAGCCGAGCTCGCGCGACACGCTGCGCGACACCTCGGCGACCCGCACCCGCAGATTGACCTGGATCGGGCTGGTGACGCGGAGCTGATCGATCACCGTGCCGACATTCGGGGTCTGCCGCGCCAGGTCCTCCGCCGCCGCCGCCGCCTCCGGAGACGGCGAGTTGCCCGACAGGATCAGGCCGTTCCCGGCCGGCTCGACATGCATCGGCTGAGCGACGCCGTCATGCACCGCATGACGGAGCGCCGCCTCGTCGAGCGTCACGTCGAGGGTGTCGGCCACCATCGCGGTTCCGTCTGGTGCCAGCACGAACAGCGTGGTCCTGCCGGGCCGGTTGCCGAACACGAACACGCCGTGCGGGTTCGGCGTCTGCACATCGGCGATGCTCGGATCGGCCACGAACACGCTGGCGGCGCGGCCCGGCAATTGCAGCAGCTTTCCCGCGCCGATCGTGAGCTCGATGGTGCCGTCCGCGGTCTCGATGCCGCGCCTGGCGCCGGCGGCGCCGGCCGGCGATGATCCGAACATCGCGCCGGGCGCGACAAGGAGCGTCAGCAGCACCGCGCGTGCGACGCGCCATCGTGGGACCGGTCGGAGCATCAGGCGGGTAGCCGAAGACGTTGCGGCAACGTTTCTACGTAAGCAAGGATCGGTTTGCAAACGGAACGTGCGCGCGAGCGGGCACGGCTTTTGGAGTGTGGCCGATCCGGCGCATGATCGCCTGATGCTGGCCGAACCCGCGTTCACCCTGCCTGAGAACCAGCTCGCGATCAGGCGAGGTGCTTCAAGGCTCTGCGCGCTGCTCGGCTGGGCCGCGCTGCACGAGGTGCCGATCCCGAACGGCCGCCGCTGCGACATCCTGGCGCTGCGTCCGGACGGCAGCTTCGCCTGCATCGAGGTCAAGTCGGGACCGCGGGATTTCCTCGCGGATGCGAAGTGGCCGGAATACCGGGAGTTCTCGGACGCGCTCTACTTCGCCGTCGACGAGGATTTCCCCGACGCGCTGATCCCGATCGATGTCGGTCTGATCGTCGCCTGCGTGCGGGTACCCGGCGAGACGGCGCTGCTGCGGGATGCGCGGCCGCATCCGATGGCGCCGTCGCGCCGGCGCGCGCTCACTCATCGCTTCGCGACGCTGGGCGCAATGAGGCTCGCGTCGCTTGAAAATCCCGCCATCACCGCCTCCGCCCGCACGGCGCTGCGGGCCGAGTAGCCCAAGGCGGCGCATCGCGCGCGGGGGAACTCGCGGCTTTGGTTCGCATTGAACATCCGACGCGACCAACGGGTCGTGAAAGGGACGCCCGCTTCGGTCGAGGCGGCGCCTGCTCTCGCGCCCCGTTGCCTGCAAAACGACGATCGGGAGACTTGACATGCGATCCACCGTAGCCGCGCTGACGATTGTTTCAGCGCTTGCCTTCACGCCGTTCGCGCAGGCGCAGAACGCCGGCACGACGACTGGTAACGGCACAACGACCAGCAGCGGCACAGCCGGGAGTGGCAGCGGCACCCCGGCCGGTCAGGCCTCGGCGGGCGGACAGGACAACCAAGCGGTCGCGACGACGAACGCGAACGCGCCGCAGCCGGCGCATGGCGCCAACTCGTTCTCCAAGCGGCAGGCGCGCCATCGCATGATGGCCGAGGGCTTCCACAAGATCTCCAGCCTGCACAAGGACAGCAACGGCATCTGGCGCGGCAACGCCACCAAGGGCGGCGCGCCGACGCAGGTCTGGCTCGACTACAAGGGCAATGTCGGCCAGGGCGCCGAGTGAGCTCCGACTCGACCTGAAACCACAGCACCAAGGGAGGCCGCCATGGCCATGCGCACATTTTCGCATCTTTACGACAATTACGACGACGCCGTGCACACCGTCCAGGCGCTCGAGACGGCGGGGATTCCGCATGAGAGCATCAGCCTGGTGTCGAACAACGCCGACAGCCGTCACGTCGTGCCCGGTAGCACGGCGACTGGCACTGGCACGGGGACCGGGGCCGGCCTTTCGACCGGCACGGTGCTGGGTGGCGGCGCGGGCCTGCTGACCGGTCTCGGCCTGCTCGCCATTCCCGGCGTCGGCCCGGTGGTCGCGGCGGGCTGGCTGGTGGCGACCCTGACCGGCGCCGGCATCGGTGCCGCGGCTGGCGGCCTGCTCGGCTCGCTGGTCCATGCGGGCGTGCCGGAAGCGGATGCGCACACCTATGCCGAGGGTGTCCGACGCGGTGGCACCCTGGTGACGGTGCGTTCGGACGACAGCCAGGCGGCCAGCATCGAGTCGGTGTTCGAGGGGCGCAGTAACGCGGCCGTCGATATCGGCGCCCGCCGTGCCGAGTACGAAACCGGCGGCTGGACGTCCCACGGGGGCGCGGCGGAGCCGTATACCCCCGACGAGCTCGAGGCCGAGCGCGCGCGTCGGCGCGTGCTCTGACACCGTGACCCCGCCGGCAAGCAAC
>CAXTPV010000263.1:0-3475 GCA_964246135.1 uncultured Acetobacteraceae bacterium
GTCACCGCCTGTCCGGCCTGACGCTCTCCGACAACGCATGGTGGGCGCCGACACCCGCCATCGCTCCCGAAGCCGAGGCCAGGATGGCGCTGTGCATCGGACCGGCCGCGTCGCCGGCGGCATAGACTCCGGGAACCGTGATCTGCTTGCAGTCATCGACGCGCAGGTATGGTCCGGTCAATCCCTCGTCAAAGGCGCAACCGAGCCCGGCCATCGGGCTTGCCATGTGCGTTCTCGGCGCCGTGTAGAGTGCCTGCAGCGGCACGACGCGGCCATCACCCAGCCTGACCGCCGCGAGGTCGGGCGCTCCCAGCAGTTCGATCACCGGACTGCGCTCGATCGCGACGCCGCAAACGGCGAGACGCGCCGCCTGCTCCCCGTCGGGCTCGAACAGCCCTCGCGTGAAGTAGGTGTCGGGCCCCAGTCGGGGGGATCAGCGCGGCCTGGCGCGCCGCCATCGGATGGTTGCCCAGCACGCCCAGCGCGCGGTCGGCAAGCTCGTAGCCGCGACAATAGGGGCAGTGCGCGACGGTGACGCCCCAGCGCTCCCGCATGCCGGGGATCGGCGGCAGCTCGTCCCGCAGCCCGGTCGCGAGCACAAGCTGGACCGCCCGCTCGTCGCGGCCATCGGCCAGGCTCACGACGAAGTCGCCCTTGGTGCCGGATGCCATGGTGGCCTCACCCTGCACGCGCTCGACGGTGGGATAGGCGGCGAGCTGGACACCGGCCTCGTCCATGATGGCGCGCGGCGATTTGCCGTCCTGCCCCAGGAAGCCGTGGGCGGTGCGGGCGAAGCGGTTCCGCGGCAGGCCGGAATCGATCACCAGCACCCGCCTTCGTGCTCGGGCGAGCTGCATCGCGGCGGACAGACCGGCGTAGCTGCCGCCGACCACGATGACGTCATACGACATCAGACAGGCCCTCCGATTGAACGTCACGGGGCGGATTTGGTCGGCAAACCCCGGCCGCGAGGTCGGCCGGCGTGTGGGTGGACAAGCGCTGATCGAGCACACGCTCGGCCTCGCGTCTCGCCGCGTCGAGCGCCCGGATCACGGCCCGCTCGACCAGGCAGCCCGGCGCTTCCTCGACCGGCGCCAGCGAGACGATCCGCTCGCCGAGCGCGTGCTGGATTTCGGCCAGGCTGACCGAGGCGGCCGGGCCGGCCAGCCGCCAGCCGCCGCCATGCCCCTTCAGCGACGAGACGATCCCCGCCTCGCGCAAACCGGCGAAGCTGCGTCGAATCACCACCGCGTTGGTGCCGACCCAGGCCGCCATCGCGTCCGACGTCATCGCCGTGTCCGGCCGCTCGGCCATGTGGAGCAGCACGTGCAAGGCAACGGAGAGGCGCCCGCTCCGCTTCATGTAACTTCACGCGATACGTAAGACCGCCCTGGTCAAGGAGCGTATTGGCCGCGACGGAAGCGACGGCGATCGTCTAGGCGGCCGCGCTCCGAACGAGGATCACGTCCTGCCCCGAGACGTGGTGCGGGCGGCCGGGCCAGCTTCCATACAGCACGCGCTCGAGATAGAGGCCGTGATCGGTCAGCAGCCGCACCAGGTGATCGAAGGTGACGGCCAGGGCGGCGAGCGGACGCCCCGGGTCCTGGACATACACGCCCTCCTCATGCCTGTGCTCGAACTGGAACGCCGCGCCGCCGCGTCCGATCAGGGCGCGCACGCCGGCATCAAGCAGGAACAGGCTGATCACCGCGCGTCCGTCCGGCGCCAACGCGCGACGGATGCCGCCCAGCGTGTCCCGCGCCATCGCCGTGTCCAGGTGCGTGAACAGCGATGTCGCCAGGCACAGATCGATCATGCCAGGCGGGCACGCCTCCTCGAGCGAGGCGATCGTCCGCGACGCGCCCTCATGCCGCCACTGGTCGTACACCGGGTTGCCGCGCTGCAGCGTCACGAACTGGAAACCGGGGTAGCGGGACGCGATGTGCCGGTTGGCGAAGTCGACCAGCCCCGCGATGATGTCGACACCGAGATAGGAGCCATGCGGCCCGAGATGCCGTGTCAGCGCGGCGGCCAGGCGGCCGCAGCCGCAGCCGACATCGAGGACGCGGTCGCGATCCACCAGACCCGCCTGCTCGACCAGGATGTCCATGTACTGGACCGCGAGCGGCATGGGATGGCCGCCGCCGATCATGTCGGCGACCAGCACCCCGTCCACCGTCTCGGCCCGCATGGCGTCGAAGATGTCCGCGACCGCGGCGTAATCCGCATATCGTGCCATGCCT
Organism: uncultured Acetobacteraceae bacterium; assembly: GCA_964246135.1. Classification (GTDB taxonomy): domain Bacteria; phylum Pseudomonadota; class Alphaproteobacteria; order Acetobacterales; family Acetobacteraceae; genus CAXTPV01. Next base: position 2,244 of record CAXTPV010000263.1, read on the forward strand.
CGTTCCCGGTCAGGCGATCAGCGCGTCGGGCTCCCGCCGCTCGCGCTTGACCAGCAGCTTGTTGAGCGCGTGAACGTAGGCGCGGGCCGCGGACACGATGGTGTCGGTGTCGGCACCCTGGCCGTCGACCATGCGGCCGCCCTCTTCCAGGCGCACGGTGGTGCGCGCCTGGGCGTCGGTGCCCTCGGTCACCGCTCCCACCGAGAACAGCACCAGCCTGCACTCATGCGGGAACACCGCCCGGATCGCGTTGAAGGTCGCATCCACCGGCCCGTCGCCGGTGGCGCGCCCCGAGCGCACCTCGCCGTCGATGGCGAGCTCGAGCGCGGCCTCGGCGCGCCGGTGCGATCCCGCCTGCAGGTCGAGCGACACGAAGCGCAGCCGGGCATGGTCGCGCGTCTCGTCGTCGAACAGCGCCGCGATGTCCTCGTCATAGACCGTCTTCTTGCGGTCGGCGAGCAGCTTGAAGCGGTTGAACGCCTCGGTGAGCGCGTTGTCGCCGACCTCGCCGTAGCCCATCGCGCGCAGCTTGTCGCGAAACGCGGCGCGGCCGGAATGCTTGCCGAGCACCAGCGACGACTTGGTCCAGCCGACGCTCTCTGGCGTCATGATCTCGTAGGTGCCTGCATTCTTCAGCATGCCGTCCTGGTGGATGCCGCTCTCATGGGCGAACGCGTTGCGCCCGACGATCGCCTTGTTCGGCTGCACGTCAAAGCCGGTAATGGTCGCGAGCAGGCGCGAGACCCGCAGCAGGTGGCGCGTTTCGACGCCGTGCGCCGCCGGGATGCGGTCTGCCCGCGTCCGCAGCGCCATCACGATCTCTTCTAAAGCCGCGTTGCCGGCGCGCTCGCCGATGCCGTTGATCGTGCATTCGACCTGGCGCGCGCCGGCCCGGATCGCGGCCAGCGTGTTGGCGACCGCGAGCCCGAGATCGTTGTGGTTGTGGGTCGAGAGGATCACGCCGTCCGCGCCCGGCACCCGCTCGCGCAGCATCGCGAAGATGCGCTCCATGTCCTCGGGCAGCGCGTAGCCGACAGTGTCTGGGATGTTGATCGTGGTCGCGCCGCCGCGGATCGCCGCCTCGACGCAGCGGCAGAGGAAGTCGGGATCGGTGCGGCTGCCATCCTCGGCCGACCACTCGATGTCGTCGGCGTAGCGACGTGCCACCCCGCTGCCGTGCACGATCGCGTCGAGCACGGTGTCGGGCTCCATCCGCAGCTTGAACTTCATGT
>CAXTPV010000264.1:0-3474 GCA_964246135.1 uncultured Acetobacteraceae bacterium
CGGCATAGCCTTCGCTCACGATTGACGATTGCGGCGACGATTGCGCCGGCGCAACGGCGGCGGATGGATCAGGCAGCGACATCCGCGTGCATGGGAGTTCGGCTGGCGAGGCGTCAAGACCGTGGCCAGGGGGTGATTTCTTGACATGACCTGCCGCCATCACCACAAGCAGGGTGCGTGACGTAGCGGGATTTCCCGCTCGGGATCAGCCTCAGCCTCCCACGAGGCGGCAGACCTGCCATCTCGCGCCCGATGAAAGACGAACACAACGTGACAGATTTCCAGGCGCTCGGCCTTTCGGCCCCGCTCCTCAAGGCGCTCGCTCGTGCGAGCTACACCACGCCGACACCAATCCAGGTCCAGGCGATACCACCCGCGCTCGCGGGGCGTGACATCGAAGGCATCGCCCAGACCGGCACCGGCAAGACCGCCGCGTTCGCGCTGCCGATCCTGGAGCGGTTGCTCGCCGATCCGAAACGCGCCGCGCATCGCGGCACCCGCGTGCTGGTGCTCGCGCCGACCCGCGAGCTCGCGGCGCAGATCGCGGAAAGCTTCAAGGTCTATGCCGGCGACACCCAGATCCGCATCACGGTGATGTTCGGCGGCGTTCCGAAGGGGCGGCAGTCGCGTGCGATGATGCATGGCGTCGACGTGCTGGTCGCGACCCCGGGGCGTCTGCTCGACCACATCGGCGACGGCGCGGTGCGGCTCGACGGCGTCGAGGTCCTCGTCCTCGATGAGGCCGACCACATGCTCGACCTCGGCTTCATCGTGCCGATCCGCAAGATCGCGGCAATGCTGCCCAGGCAGCGCCAGGGATTGTTCTTTTCGGCGACGATGCCGAAAGAGATCACCCAGCTCGCGGCGACCCTGTTGCGCGACCCGGTCCGCGTCGCGGTGACGCCGGTGGCGACGACCGCCGACCGGGTGGAGCAGCGGGTGGTGTTCGTCGAGCAGGCGGAGAAGCGCAACCTGCTCGCCCGCGTGCTGCGCGGCACCACCGACGGGCGGGCGCTGGTGTTCACACGCACCAAGCATGGCGCCGACCGTGTCTGCGAGCATCTCGGCCGGTCGGGCGTACTGGCGGCGGCGATCCACGGCAACAAGAGCCAGGGCCAGCGCGAGCGCGCGCTCGATGCCTTCCGTGAGGGCGAGGTTCGGGTGCTGGTCGCGACCGACATCGCCGCCCGCGGCATCGACGTCGACGGCATCACCCATGTGATCAACTTCGAGCTGCCGAACGTGCCCGAGAGCTACGTGCACCGGATCGGCCGCACCGCGCGCGCGGGACGCGCGGGCCTCGCGATCAGCTTTTGCGACAGCGCCGAGCGCAGCTACCTGCGCGATATCGAAAAGCTGATCCGGACCCGGGTCACGGTGGCGGACGCGCGGACCCTCTAGCTCTGCATCACGATCGTCGGCCGGCCTGATCGCACGGAGATCGCGACGATCCCGTCGCGATCAGGTCCTACCTCGCGTTGCGCCCGTGTTGGTCCCCAGGAGAATGCCCGATCCGGTCGGGTCGTTCGCCATACTTCAATCGGCTCGTCAGCGTCGGTATACATCACGGCCCCGCGATGCATGGAGTGACCGGCAGGATGTCGGCCAAGCCGTTCTCGATCGCCTTTGATCGCGACCTCCGCGACGACCTCCAGCGCCGCCTCGGCGCGGCACGCTGGAGTGACGCCGTGACCTCGGACTGGTCCGACGGAATGGACAGGACGTTCCTTCGGGCGCTCGCCGAACACTGGCGGATCGGATACGATGTTGATGCCGCCGAGCGTCGATTCAACGCCCTGCCGCAGTTCCGCGTGGACATCGGCGGGTTCGGCCTCCACTACGTGCGCCTCGACGGGCGCGGCCCCAATCCCACGCCGCTGCTGCTCATCAATGGCTGGCCATCCAGCTTCGTCGAGTACCGGAAGCTCGCGCCACGTCTCGCCGACCCCGCCGCGTTCGGCGGTTCCCCGGAGGACGCCTTCGACGTGGTCATGCCGGCCCTACCCGGGTTTGGCTTCTCTGATCGGCCCACCGGCCCCGGCCAGGTCTGGGCCGAGGACCTGTTCCACACCCTGATGACCGGACATCTCGGCTACCGAAGCTACGTCGCGTCCGGCACCGACATCGGTGCCGGCGTCGCCACCCGCCTGGCGCTCAAGCACCCTGACGCGTTGCGTGGAATACACGTCTCCGCGGTCGCGGACCCGCCGCTCACGCCGGCGTCGCCGCCGCTGGGCGATGCAGAGGCGGCCTACCGGGCGAGCATCGCGCGGTGGGAGGCCGAGGAAGGTGCCTACGAGCACGTGCATTACACCAAGCCGCAGACCTTGGCCTTCGCGCTCGCGGACTCGCCCGTCGGGCTGGCGAGCTGGATCGTGGAGAAGTTCCATTCCTGGAGCGACCACGGTGCTGATCTGCTCGAGACGTTCCCGGCCGACATGCTGATCGACAACCTGATGGTATACTGGGCGACGGAGACGATCGGCTCGTCGATGCGAGCCTATTACGACAGCGCCCGGTTCAGGCCGGCGCTCCGGCAAGGCGACCATGTCCACGTGCCGACGGCGGTCTGCACGTGGCCGAAGGACCTGGCGGTCACCCCGCGGCGGTGGGCCGAACGCCTCTACAACGTTCGCCAATACACGACCCAGCCGCGTGGCGGCCACTTTCCCGCCTGGGAGGCGCCGGACGACTACGCTCACGACCTCCGGATTTTCGCGCGATCCGTGAACGGCGGCAGCACGGCATCGCTGTCGCACCCGGGCTGAGCGAGGCATGGCGGCGGAGCGTCGCTGAGCCATCGGCGAGGGATGCGCTATGACGGCCGCATGGCCACAGAAGCATCGAGCCGCGCAGCCGGAGCCTCGCCCGCGATGGCGCAATGGTTCGGCGTCAAGACGCGGCATCCGGACGCGCTCGTGTTCTTCCGGATGGGCGATTTCTACGAGCTGTTCTTCGAGGATGCCGAAGCGGCGGCCTCGGCGCTGTCGATCACGCTGACCGCGCGTGGCGAGCACGATGGCCGACCGATCCCGATGTGCGGCGTCCCGGTGGTGTCCGCCGAGGCCTATCTCGCGCGGCTGATCCGGCGCGGCTACCGGGTCGCCATCGTCGAGCAGATGGAGCCCGGCCCGTCCGACGGCGGCGCCAGGCGCCCGGCGCGGGTGCCGTTGCGTCGCGAAATGGTGCGGCTGGTGACGCCCGGCACGCTCACCGAGGAGGCCATCCTCGACGCGGGGCGACCGAGCCTGCTGCTGGCGCTGGTGCCGGACGCGGTCGCCGGACGGAGCAGCCTCGGCGTCGCCGTCGTCGACGTCGCCGCCGGCACGATCGAGACGGAACGAACGGAACAATCCTCGATCCCCGAGCTGCTCGCCCGCCTCGACCCCGCCGAAATCCTGGCGGCTGAGGGACTGGTGGTTGACGGCGGCGACGGGCGGCTCGCGCCGCCCTGCATCGCGCCCTGGCGATGGC
>CAXTPV010000265.1:0-3444 GCA_964246135.1 uncultured Acetobacteraceae bacterium
GCAACCATCTGCCCGCGCAGCTTGCCAGCAAGCCAGATGGCCGGCAAGGCGAAGGACACGAGGACATCAGGCCGAGGCGATCACGCGCTTGCGCCCCGCGACCCCGGCGGTGGCGGATCAGCCGGGAAGGGGAGGGGGCGCGCGCCGCCCGCCAAGCCCCACAACCGAGCCCGCCCATCAACCCGAACGTCCACCAGCCTGCCTGGCCTGCTTGCCAGCAAGCCGGCCGTCCAGCCATACAGCCATACAGCTGCCAACCCAGCCGAACGGCTCATGCGATCAGCCACTCTCGCCCGTGCCCTCCGCCGAGGCCGCCGGCCGACGGCTCAGCGCCGAGGCTCGGCCGCCATGTCCTCGACATGCGCCCGCACGATGTCCTCGAACCGGCTCTCGGCGACAAACCCCAGCGCCGTCGCGCGCGCCGGATCGAGGGCCCGCACCCAGCCCGCGACGATCCGTTCGATCGCAAGATCGGGCACCCGCCGGATCAGCGCCAGCGCCTGCGCGCCCGCGACCGCGCGCAGCGCCTCGATCTGTTCGCCGACGCTGACCGACAGCCCCGGCATCGAGAGGTTCGGCCGGTCGCCGAGCGCGCCAAGGTCGAGCCCCGCGGCGTGCAGCAGGAAGCCGACCGCCGAGCGCGGGCTGGTCATCCAGTGCCGTACCGCGTCGCCCACCGGCAGGATCGCCTCCGCGCCGGCCAGCGGCTCGCGTATGATCCCGGAGAAGAACCCCGACGCCGCGCGGTTCGGCTTGCCGGGGCGCACGACGATCGTCGGCAGTCGCAGCCCGATCCCGTCGACGATGCCGCGCCGCGTGTAGTCGGCTAGCAGCAGCTCGCCCATCGCCTTCTGGGCGCCGTAGCTGGTCTGCGGCGTCAGCCGGAAATCCTCGGGCACGATGTCCGGTAGGTCGCCGCCGAACACCGCGATCGACGACGAGAACACCAGCCTCGGCCGCCACGCGGCACTCGCGGCCTCGGTCCTGATCGCGTCCAGCAGCAGGCGCGTGCCGTCGAGGTTGACCCGGTAACCCTTCCCGAGATCGGCCTCCGCCTCGCCCGACACGATCGCGGCGAGGTGGAAGATGATGTCCGGGCGTCCGCGCAACGCGTCCGACGCGGCACCCGGGGCCGCGAGGTCGAGTGCCGTGCAACGCAGCTCGCCCGCGAAACCCACGGGCGCCGGCGGCTCCACCACGTCGATCAGGCTGAGGTGGTCGATCGCCTCGCCGCCGATGCCGCCGTCCCGCACCAGCTGCTCGGCCAGCCTGCGGCCAAGCATGCCTGCCGCGCCCAGTATCAACACGTGCCGCATCCGTCCCTCCCGCCAATCGATCCGTGATGGCTGGCACCAGGCACAGGCTTCTGCCAGGGTCGCCGCCCGATGCCAGCCCTCCCGACAGAGGCGGGCGGATCAGGGAGACAACGCCATGACCACCGAACCGGCTCCCGAGGCCGCCTCGCCAGAGCTTGCCTCGGCCATCGCCAAGGCGCGCCGCCGGCTGATGCCGCTGCTGCTGCTGATGTATCTCGTGGCGATCCTCGACCGCACCAACATCGGCTTCGCGCGCCAGGCGCTGCACCGCGAGGCCGGCGTGTCGGACGCCGCGTTCGCGCTCGGCGCCGGATTGTTTTTCGTCACCTACGCGATCTTCGAAGTGCCGAGCAACCTGATCCTGCACCGGGTCGGCGCGCGGGTCTGGATGTGCCGTATCCTGGTGAGCTGGGGCGTGGTCGCGGCGGCGATGATGCTGACTCGCGGCAACCTCTCCTTCCTCGGCCTGCGGCTGCTGCTCGGCGCCGCCGAGGCCGGGTTCTTTCCTGGCGCCATCGTCTACCTGACCTATTGGTTCCCGGCTTCCGAGCGCGCGCGCGTGCTGGGCCTGTTCTATTTCGGCTTCCCGGTGGCGCTGACCCTTGGCAGCCCGCTCTCGGGCGGCCTGCTGGCGCTCGATGGCCGCCTCGGGCTCGCCGGCTGGCAGTGGATGTTCCTGGTCGAGGGGGTGCTGGCCTGCGCGGTCGGGATCGTCGGCCTGTGGGGGCTGACCGACCGGCCGCGCGACGCCGCATGGCTGAGCGAGCCCGAGCGCACGGCGCTGTCGGACGCGATCGACCGCGAGACCGAGGCGAAGGAGGGGCGTGGCGGCCTGGCACTCGGCCGGGCACTGCGCGACCCGCGCGTGCTGCACCTGCTGGCCGTGTACTTCTTCCTGCAGATCAGCGTCTACGGCGTGACCTTCTACCTGCCGAGCCAGGTAAGCGCGCTGCTCGGCGTCAGGATCGGGCCGGAGGTCGGGTTGGTGACCGGCATCCCGTGGCTCTGCGCCGCCCTGATGGCGGCTTACTGGCCGAACCGCGCCGTGCGCACCGGCCACGCCCGCGGCTACGCGCTCTGCTTCCTGATGTTCATGACGATCGGGCTGGTGGTCTCGGCCGGCGCCCCGCCGCTGCTCGCGATCCTGGCCCTCTGCTTTGTCACCACGGGTGCGATCTGCGTGCAGCCGATCTTCTGGACCTTCCCGACCGGCTATCTCGGCGGCATCGCGGCGGCGGGCGGGATCGCGATGATCAACGCGCTCGGCAACCTCGGCGGCTTCGTCGCGCCCAACTTGCGCCAGTGGGCGGATGCCGCGTTCGGGATCCATGCCGCCGGCCTCTACGCGCTGGCCGCCGCCGCCCTGGTCTCGGCGGCGCTGGTGCAGGTGCTGCCGTCGCGCGTCGTCACCGTGCCCGGCAGCACGGCCCAGGAATCAGGAGGCTGACGCTCAGGGGGAGGGCTGCAGCACGATGATCGCGGCCCCTCCCGCGCGTCCGGCCGGCGCCGCGACGAACAGGCGGTCGAGCGACGCCACGAACAGCGACGTGCGCGCGCCGCGCCGCGTCGCGACCCACGCGGGCGACGTGCCCGATCCGTCATCGGGCAGCACGTCGACCACCCCCTCGCCGCAGCTGACGTAGAGGCGATGCCGCCGTGCATCGGGGAACACGTCGTCGGCGTCGCGACAGCCGGGGCGGCTGGCCGTGACCGCGCCGGTGCGTGCATCGAGCCAGGCGATCCGCGCCGGCTCGCGGAACACGGTGGCGAGCCTCGCGCCGCCCGCGACCAGCGCCATCGGGAAGTTGCCGCGCAGGCCCGGCACCCGCCAGCGCGCCACCTGCCGCAAGGCCGCGAGATCGATCACCGCGAGGCCGCCCGCATCCGGCACGTTGACGATGATGCGCTTGCCGCCCCGGCCAAGCTCGAAGCTCTCCGGATGCGCGGGGAGGGCAATGTCGCCGACCACCACCCGCCGCACCGGGTCGAGGACCGCGATGCCGCCATCCCCGTGCCCGACCAGGAACCGCCCGGTGCCCGGATCGAGCCGGACGTTGTCCGCGTCGCCGCCGAGGCGGATCACGCCGGCCGCCGCGAGGTCGCGGCCTCGATACAGCCGCACCGAGCC
>CAXTPV010000266.1:0-3391 GCA_964246135.1 uncultured Acetobacteraceae bacterium
CTCGGGCACCGCGCCGTGTCGCTGTCGCTGCACTGCGTCTTCCTCGGCAATCCCGGCACCGGCAAGACAACGGTTGCCCGCCTGATGGGCGAGATCTTCCACGGGCTCGGCTATCTCCGCCGCGGCCACCTGGTCGAGACCGACCGCTCCAGCCTGGTCGCCGGCTATATCGGTCACACCGCGATCAAGGTGCGCGAGACCGTCGAGCGCGCGATGGACGGCGTGCTGTTCATCGACGAGGCCTACAGCCTGTCGAGCGGCGCCGGGAGCGGCGCCGATTTCGGCCGCGAGGCGATCGACACCCTGCTCAAGCTGATGGAGGACCATCGCGACCGCCTCTGCGTCATCGTCGCCGGCTACACCGGCGAGATGCAGCGCTTCCTCGATGCCAACCCCGGCCTGCGCTCGCGCTTCACCCGCACCATCATGTTCGCCGACTACGCGCCGCACGAGCTCGCCGAGATCTTCGAGGGACAGGTCACGGCCTCGGGCTTCACGCTCGCCGACGGCACCGGGATGGCCGTCGAGGATGCCTGCCGGGCGATGCGGCGCGAGGCGGCGGCGCAGTTTGGCAACGGACGCGCGATGCGCACGCTGTGGGAGCGCACCCGCGAGGCGCAGGCGAGCCGGGTGATGCGCCTGCCCGAGCGGACGCCCGAGCTGCTCGGGACCATCGAGGCGATCGATATCGAGCGCGCGGCCGCGACGGGGGCGCCATGAGCGCCGTGGACAACGCCAGGGCCTGGGTGCGCAAGCTCAGGGCGGCGGCGCCGACGGCCTGGCGTCAGGACCAGATCTTCCGCTACGCGCTGCTGCTCGGGATCGTCGCCTCGGCCGTCATCCTGTTGAGCGTCGCCAACCGCTCGCGCTCCATCGAGCCCTACCGGCCTCCGCCGTACGGGCGTTAGGATCATGCCGGCGGCCTCGGGGACTGAGCTTGAGGAAGCGAGGCTGGGCGCTGCCCAGACCCGCCAAAGGCCGGGGGCCTTCGGAAACCATTCTCTTGAGCGGGGCCTCGATCAGCCTTCCAGCTGGCCGATCTTGGCGGCGATGTCCTCGGGGTTGGCGCCGCCATCGATGATGGTGGAGAAGCGGCCTCGCGGGTCCATCACGTAGATGACGTTGCTGTGGTCCATGCCGTAGCCGCCATCCGGGGTCGGGTGCTTCGCCGCGTAGACCCGATACTCGCGCTCGGCCTGATCGATCGCCGCCTGCGAGCCGGTGAGCCCGATGATCGCCGGCGAGAACTGGCGGGTGTAGGCGCCGATCAGCGATGGGGTGTCGCGCGACGGGTCGACCGTGATGAAGATCGGCGCCACGTCGCCGGCGCGCGCATGCAGCATGTCGAGCGCGTTGCCGACGGCGTTGAGCGCGGTCGGGCAGGCGTCGGGACAATGAGTGTAACCGAAATAGACCAGCATCCACTTGCCGCGGAACGACGCGTCGGTGACGGTGTGGCCGCCGGCGTCGAGCAGGCTGAACGGGCCGCCGATCCGCACCGATTGCGTCTGATGCGGTTCGTGCGGACCGCCCAGCAGTCCGACCGCGAGCACGCCGGCCAGCACCACGCCGGCGGCGGCACACACCGCCGCGACCCGCCTCATGGCGCCCCCCTCATGGCGCCCCCTCATGGCGCGTGCCCAGGGGCCGCCTGCTCCGGTCCGGCGGCGCCGGGACCGGCCACCGGGACGTCGACCGTGACGCGGCCGGCCTCGGCCAGCAGCAGGGTGACGTGAACGACGTGGCCGCGCAGCAGCGGCGCCCGCAATCCCTCCAGCATCAGGTGCATCCGCCCCGGCAGCAGCGACACCGGCTGGCCCGGCGGCAGCTTGAGCGCGCCGACCGCCTCCATCGTCATCATGCCGCCCGCCATCGACATGCGATGCACCGACACCGCCCTGGCCGCGTCGCTGGTGGCGCCGACGAGAGTGTCACCCTGGCGGCTGGTGATGGTCAGGAACACGCCGCCGACCTCCTGCCCAGGAGCGGTCGCGCGCGCGAACGCGCCGGTGACGGCGATCCCGACCGGCTGCGCCGCGGCGGCGGCGGCGGCCAGTACCAGGCCGGCGATGATGGCGCCACGTGTCATGGCCGCCATCAGTGGGCCTCCCCCCAGTTGCCGCCAACCCCCGTCTCGGCGACCAGGGTGACGCTCAGCCTCGCCGCGCCCTGCATCACCTCGCGGGCGACCGCGGCGAGCCTCGCCGCCTCCGCTTCGGGCGCCTCGAACAACAGCTCGTCATGCACCTGCAGCAGCAGCCGCGCCGTGAGCCCGGCGGACGTCATCGCGGCGGGCAGCCGCACCATCGCGCGCTTGATCACGTCGGCGGCGCCGCCCTGCAGCGGCGCGTTGATCGCCTGCCGCTCGGCGTAGCCGCGGCGCGCCGGGTTGCGGTCGGCGATGCCCGGGATCCAGCAGCGGCGGCCGAACGGGGTGAGCACGTAGCCGTGCAGCCGCGCCTCCTCGCGGGTTCGCTCCATGTAGTCGCGTATCTCCGGATAGCGCGCGAAGTAGGCGTCGATGTAGGCGCGCGCGGTGCCGGCATCGATGCCGAGGTTGCGCCCGAGCCCGAACGGCGAAATCCCGTAGATGATGCCAAAATTGATCGCCTTGGCCCGCCTGCGGGTGCCGGCATCCATCCCCTGCATCGGCACCCCGAACACCTCGCTCGCGGTGCGGGCATGGATGTCCTCGCCGCGGGCGAAGCTGTCGCGCAGGCTCGCGATGTCGGCGACATGGGCCAGCAGCCTGAGCTCGATCTGCGAATAGTCCGCCGACACCAGCACGTGGCCGGGAGCGGCGACGAAGGCGCGCCTGATGCGGCCGCCCTCCTCGGTGCGGATCGGGATGTTCTGCAAGTTGGGGTCGTTTGACGACAGCCGCCCGGTGCTGGTCGCCGCCATCTGGAAGCTGGTGTGCACCCGCCCGGTCCGGGGATCGATGTCGGTCACCAGGCTGTCGGCGTAGGTGCTCTTCAACTTGTCGAGCTGTCGCCATTGCAGGATGCGCGCCGGCAGCTCGTGGCCGGCATCGGCCAGCCCCTGCAACACCACGCTGTCGGTGCCCCAGGCGCCGGTCTTCATCCGCCGGCCGCCGGGCAGCGCCAGCTCGTCGAACAGCACCTCGCCGAGCTGCTTCGGGCTGCCAAGGTTGAACGGCCGGCCGGCCAGCGCGTGAACCTGGCGCTCGGTCTCGGCCATGCGGGCGCCGAACTCGTCAGACATCCGGCGCAGCTCGGGGGCGTCGACCGCGATCCCGGCGCGCTCCATCGCCGCCAGGATCGGCACCAGCCGGCGCTCGACCTGCTCGTAGAGCGCGAGCGAGCGGTTCGTTCGCAGCAGCGGCCGCAGCACCTGCCAGAGCCGGAGCGTGATGTCCGCGGCCTCGGCG
>CAXTPV010000267.1:0-3318 GCA_964246135.1 uncultured Acetobacteraceae bacterium
GTCGCCAACCAGGTGACGCCGCGTGCCAGGATCACCGCCGAGGCGGCGATCGCGCTGTCGCAGCACGGCACCGTGGCGCCGGGGATGGTGGCGAGCCGGGTGGATTTCGCCGCCAGCATGACCGATGGCCGCACCGCGGGCGAGCTCGACCCGTCATCGCGGTCGGCGGCCGAGATCGCGGCACTCTGGTCCTATGTCGCGGCCAGGCTGGAGGCGGCGCATGGCTAAGCCCTCGCCGCTGACGCCCGAGCTGCTCGGCGTCCGCAAGGGCGCGGCGTCGCCCGCTGCCAGCCTGCCCGCGGGCATCGGGGGAGCCGCGCCCGATCGAGGCCGGGGCGCCGGGGCGCGAGGGGCTCCGCCGCCGGTCATGCCGCCGCCGATCATGCCGCCGCCCGGGGAGGAGCCGCGAATCGCGCTGACCGTGCGCCTCCCGATCTCGACGCTCGAGCGGCTGCGCGAGGCCGCGCATCGGACCCGGATCGAGAAGCAGTCGATCGCCGAGGAGGCCTTGCGCACCTGGCTCGACGGCCGCGGCTTCTAGCCGGCTGCGGAGAAACCTCGAAGGCGCTGTTCGAAGCGTGAAGGCAAGGCAAGGGGCTTTGCCCCTTGACCCCATCAAAGCCTGGGCCTTTGAAATCCTTCACTTAAAAGTCGGGGTCTGGGGCCGATGGCCCCCCCCCCCCCCCCCCGGGGGCGCGGCCCGCCCCCGCGCCTTGCTTTTAGCCTTGTAGACGGCTGTGCGGACGTTTGGCTGGCTGGCTGGCTTGCTGGCCAGCTGCGCGGCAACCTGGTGTGCCGACACCAATGCTTAACCTTGGTACCCGATACTCGCGACAGGAGGTATGATGTTGCGTCGGCGGGCTCGGTCCCGCTCCACCCGACACCAGCGCCGTCAGAGCGGGGCAGCCGCGCACGGACGCGGCGGCGACACGACTGGTCAGGGGCGAGCCGGCGTGGCCGCCGCCGACCTCGCCAGCCGCTCTGGACGCGGCGAACACGGGACGCCGGGCTCCTTGATCGACGCTTCCAGAACGGCCAGCACCCGACTTCGGGGCGGGGCGGGGCGGGCGGCGATCCGAGAGGACCCGGCGCGAGGAAATTGCGGCGACGCCGTAACGCGACCAACGCCGCGCCCGAATGGCGGCAACGTCACCGCGCTCGTAGACTGGCGCGCGATCGCTCACGCGCAAGGAGGATCGCCATGCGGACTCGGTTTCCAGCGCGGCCAGGGACGGCATCAGGGCGGCGCGCGCGCCCCGCCTTCGTACGGATCACGCACTGGATCGGCGCCGCGGCGCTCATCTGCATGATCGGCAGCGGCCTGCAGATCTATGACGCCTCGCCGATCCTGCCGTTCGTGTTCCCGCCCTGGATCACGCTCGGCGGCTGGCTCGCGGGCGGGATCGCCTGGCACCTGACCGCGCTCTGGGTGCTGGTCGCCGACGGGCTGGCCTATGTCGGCTACGGCCTCGCGAGCGGGCATTTCCGGCGCGACATCGCGCTGCCGTCGCCACGTGCCGTCGTCGGCGACCTCGTGCTCGCGCTCACCTTCCGGCTCGGCCACGCGCGCGGCCGCTACAACGCGGTCCAGCGCCTGCTCTACATCGGCGTGGTGATCGTCGCCGCGCTGAGCGTGCTGACCGGGTTCTCGATCTGGAAGCCGGTTCAGCTCGGCTGGCTGACCTGGTGCTTTGGCGGCTACGACATCGCCCGGGTGATCCATTTCTGCGCGATGTTGGCGATCGTCGGCTTCCTGGTGATCCACCTCGTCCTGGTCGCGCTGTTCCCGTCGACGCTGGTCACCATGATCACCGGCGGCGGCCGCGCTCCCGCAGCCGAAGGGGAGGGGGCATGACCATCGACCGCGACCATCGACCGGCGTTGCGCAAACTGGAGCGGCGGCTCGCGTTGCGTGGCGCGCTGTCGGTCGCCGGCGTCTCGCTGCTGGGCGGCTGCAATCTCGGCGACCTCAGCAGCCAAGACGGCGTCGACCGCGCGCTCTGGTCGATGCTGCGCTTCGAGGACCGGGTGCAGGCTTGGCTGTTTGACCGTCATCGGCTCGCCGCGACCTTCCCGCCAGACGCGATCACCCGGCCGCCGCGATTCAACGCGTATTACGACCAGTCGCAGGTGCGCACCGTCGACGCCGCGTCGTGGGGCCTTGCGATCGGCGGCTTGGTGCGCGAGCCCGCCCGGCTGTCGCTCGCCGATTTCCGCGCGATGCCGCAATCGAGCCAGATCACCCGGCACATCTGCGTCGAGGGCTGGAGCCAGATCGGGCAGTGGTCGGGCGTTCGCCTGTCCGACGTGCTGAAGCGCGTCGGCGCCGACACCCGCGCCCGCTATGTCGGCTTTAAGTGTTTCGACGATTACTCGACCAGCATCGACATGGCCTCGGCGCTGCAGCCGCAGACGATCCTCAGCCTCGACTTCGACGGCGCGCCGCTCGACCCGGCGTTCGGAGCACCGCTGCGGCTGCGCATTCCGACCAAGCTAGGCTTTAAGAATCCGAAATATCTTTCTGCGATGTTCGTGACCAACACCAACCCCGGCGGCTACTGGGAGAACCAGGGCTACAACTGGTTCAGCGGCTCCTGAACGTAGCCGCGACGCCGGCGCTGATCGGTCGCAGAGGAGAACCATGGTGGCGACATCGACGGCGGCGGCGGCGCTCGCGGCCGGGCTGACCGTGGCCGGGCTGGGCACGACCGGAGCCTCGGCGGCGGGGCGTCCGGTGGTGGTCGAGTTGTTCACCTCCGAGGGCTGCTCGTCGTGTCCTCCGGCGGATGCCTTGCTCGGCGAGCTCGCGGGCGAGGGCGACAGCCTGCTGCCGCTCGACTTCCACGTCACCTACTGGGACCGGCTCGGCTGGCACGATCCATACGCGCTGCCGGCCGCGACCGCCCGCCAATACTGGTACGCGCATCTGTTCGGCGATGACGAGGTCTACACGCCCGAGATGGTGATCGATGGCCGCGCGCATCTGGTCGGCTCCGACCGCGACGGCGCGCGCGACGCGATCGCCGCCGCGGCACGCGATCGCGGGGCGCCGGTCATGCTCCGCCTGTCGCTCGATGGCGGCCAAATGCGGGTCGAGGTCGGGCCGGGCGCCGGCGCGGGCGACGTACTGCTGGTCGGTTACGATCGCCGGCATGACACGGCGGTCGGTGGCGGCGAGAACGGCGGCCGCACGCTGCGCGAGGCCAACATCGTCCGCTCCATGCAGGCGGTCGGCGCCTGGCAGGGGTCGCCGCTCTCGATCAGCGTCCCGATGCCGAAGGGCGAGCACGTCGCTGTGCTGTTGCAGGCGGCGGATGG
>CAXTPV010000268.1:0-3307 GCA_964246135.1 uncultured Acetobacteraceae bacterium
TTCCTGGGGGGAGGCGCTGGCGCTCGCGCGCGGCGTGCACGAAAGTTTCGCCCTGATAAGAGGGCTGGGATATCGCGTGTATCCGCAGTCAAAGGTGCGGATCAGCCGATGCCCGGCCTCGATCGTGGCGGCCGCGCTCTGGTTAATGTCGCGCATCCGGTCGTTCCGCGAGCTGCTCGCGACCGGAAAGGCGGAATGCCGGGCGCTCGTCGACGCCATGGTCGCGACCGCGCCGCTCGCGACGCCGTCCGTCAGGGTGTCCAGCATCCAGGCGATGAAGCCGTCCTAGGTAGGGGAACCCTTCAGCACCCCTGGCTCACCGCGACCAGCGGTCTTGAGCACAGGTCAGGATGAAGCTGACCATACGGCGGTTCATCTGGGCGCGGCTTGCCGGACCCGCGGTCAGGTCCGGCCCGCCGCCCGCGCCGAGACGCGCGCCAGGCGGTCGACGATCGCGCGGAACGCCGCCTCGGTGCGCGTCTCGTGCTTGAGGCTTGAACCGGCCGTCGCCAGGAACGCCGCGAAACCGTTTGCACCGTCGAACGCCGTCAGGTCCGCGCCCTCCCGCGCCGCCGCGCGACCGCGTCTCGCGAGCAGGGCGGCGAACTCCGCATCAAGCCGGGCCACATGGACGGCGGTCAGCTCGGCGTCGAGTTCCAGCAACTCCGCGCCGTGCGGGGTCGCATGGAGCATGTGAAAGAAGCCGAGATCCTTGGCGAGCAGGGTCGCGGCGATGTTCTCCGATAGTGGCGCACCCGAAACCCAGGCCGCCTCCGCCCGGGCGAGCGCCTGATCGACCAGCGATGACGCCAGCGCTTCGAACAGCGCGCGCTTGTCGGAAAAGCGGATGTAGAGGGTCGCCCGCGCGATCCCCGCTTCGCGCGCGATGTCGGCCATGCTCGTGCGCTGGAAGCCGTGACGGCCGAACAGCGTCAGCGCCGCGGCGAGAACGCGCTTCAGGCCCGGATCGGACGTATTGGACATTTAAAGTCCGATATGTCTAAATCTGCGGGCGGGCAAGGGGATCGTCATGGTCAAGTCTGAACATGTGCTGGTGACTGGTGGATCGGGGTACATCGCGAGCTTCTGTATCGCTCAGCTGCTTCAGGAAGGCTCGCAAGTTAGCACGACCGTCCGCAGCCTCGCACGCGAGGCGGAGCTCCGCGCCGCGGTCGCCAAGCTCGTGAACATCGAGGACAGGCTCAAGGTCGTGGTCGCCGACCTCAATGCTGATGCCGGCTGGCGCGAGGCCTGTTCCGGCTGCTCGGGCGTGCTGCACGTCGCATCACCCTTCCCGACGCGCAATCCGAGGCACGACGACGACCTGGTGCGGCCGGCACGCGACGGCGCGCTCCGGGTTCTCAACGCGGCCCGTGACGGCGGCGTAAGGCGGGTGGTGATGACCTCATCGACAGCTGCGGTCGCCTACGGCCATGGCGGACGATCACAGCCGTTCACCGAGTCGGATTGGTCCGACCCTGTCGACCGCACCGACAGCTCCGCCTATGAGCGGTCCAAGATGATCGCCGAGCGCGCCGCCTGGGACTGGCACTCTCGCGAGGGCGGGGCGCTGGAACTGGTCACGGTCTGCCCGGGCGCGGTGATCGGTCCGGTGCTCGGGGCTGATGTCTCGGCCTCGCTCGACATCGTCAAGACGCTGATGGACGGTTCGCTGCCCGGCCTGCCACCGTTCGGCTGGCCGCTGGCCGACGTGCGCGACATCGCCGACCTGCATGTCCGGGCGCTGCGGGCACCGAACGCCGCCGGCGAGCGCTTCATCGGGGCTGGACAGTTTTACTGGATGGCAGACATCGCGCGGGTGCTGCGCGAACGCGTGCCCGAACTGGCGGGCAAGGTGCCCAAGCGCCGCTTGCCGAGTTGGCTCGTGCGGCTGTCGTCGGTGTTCGACCCAGCCGTGCGTGGCCGGCTGTTCGAGCTCGACAAGGAACGGCCGGTCTCCGCGGAAAAGGCCAAACGCCAGCTGGGCTGGACGCCGCGGAGCAACGACGACGCGATCATCGACACCGCACGCAGCCTGCTCGCCGAAGGCGTCGTCAAGCGTGCGGCAGCCTGATCATAATTGTTGTCGCACGGAAGCCCGATCATCGCCGATCAGAATTCTCGTCACTTCAGTCAGCGTGCCCTCAATCAACTCCGTGTACTTCAGGCGGCACACTTGATCTTGGCTAGCCTTTGCTAGATTGCGCCGTTGTATAAGGTCCCGACGGCAGACAGGACGAGTCGCTGGTTTGACCGGACATCCTACGTCCGCTCTTCAGCGGCTCTGAACAAGGCTGAGTTGTCGCCCACCGAAGGGCAGCGCCGTCGCCTCGACGAGCCTCTCGACGATGGCGCGTCCGAGCTGGCCTGTCGCGCCGGTGACGATGATCATGGATCACTCCTGTAAGCTCGGTCCGGTCGGTTATCACCGAGAACAAGATCAAGATGTCGTTGGAAAGGTCTCTGCGAGATGCTGAGGTCATGACCGTGTCGGACCCGATCGCCGCCACCGACGTCGCCATCGCCGATGCGGACGACGTTCGCGCACGCATCGTCGCCGCCGCCGCCGGCCTGATCGCGTCCGGCGGCCGCGACGCCGCGACCACCCGCGCGGTCGCCGCCGCCGCCGCCGTCCAGGCCCCCACCATCTACCGCCTGTTCGGCGACAAGCGCGGTCTCCTCGACGCGGTCGCCGAGCACGGCCTCGCCGCTTACGTCGCGGCAAAATCCGTGCGCGAGCCGCATCCCGACCCGGTGCAGGAGCTTCGCGACGGCTGGGACATGCATGTCGCGTTCGGCTTGGCCCATCCCGGGCTGTTCGCGATCATGAGCGCCCAGGAGCATCGGGGCCTGCCGCCTTCGCCGGCGGTCGCGGCGGGGCTGAACATCCTCGGGCGGCGGATCAGGGCCATCGCCCTGGCCGGACGCCTGCGGACCAGCGAGGCGCGGGCGGTCGCACTGCTGCAATCCATGTGCACCGGCACGGTGCTCACCCTGCTCGGCGAGCCGGAGCAACGACGCGATCCCGGCCTGGCGGACAGCGCGCGCGAGGCGGTCATCGCGGCCATCACCGGCCAGGCGATCGCGCTGCCCAAGGCGGGACCGGGCGGCGCGGCCACGACGCTGCGTGCCTCGCTCGACCGCTGCCGCGTCCTCACCCCCGGCGAGCGGTACCTGCTCGAGGAGCTGTTGGACCGCATCGCCGACGGCGATCAGCGCTAAGGGTGGCTCGCGCTTAGCAGGAAGCTGAAGTAAGGCGAGGGCTCTGCCCTCGACCCGGGGGGGGGGGGGGGGGCCCCCCCCCCCC
>CAXTPV010000269.1:0-3283 GCA_964246135.1 uncultured Acetobacteraceae bacterium
GCGCCTACCATCTGGCGGTGCTGGCCAATGGCCGCATTACGCTGGCCGACCCCGAAACCGGCATCCTGGTCGATCTCGAAGGCTTCGGCCCGAACAACGCCGCGAGCTTCGTGGCCTTCCTCGGAGCCCCACGATGATCGCCACGCGGCCGGTGGCCGCGATGATTGCCACGCGGCCGGTGGCCGCGATGATCGCCACGCGGCGGTGGCCGCGATGATCGGCGCGCGCCGGCAGGTCAGCGCGCGCTGCGTGGTCGAGATCGAGCGCTCGGCCGACAGCCTGCACGCCCATGCGGTGCCGCTCGGGGTGGCGATACGGCCGGGCGACATCGTGCTCGTGCACGGCGCGCCGACCGCAATCGGCTTTGGCCAGCGCCTCAGCCGCGAATGCACGGCGACCGTGCGTCGCGCCGGGCCGGTGGCGCGGTTCTGGACCCGCGCCACCGCGTTGTTTTCGCTCACCGACCTTTACGAGGTCGGGTTCGAGCCGGGAGAGCCATCATGAGCGCAGTACTCGAAACAGGCGCGAAGCCCCGCACCGTCAACGCGGAAACCCGCGAGGCGCAGAAGGACACGGTGCTGAGCCCGCGCTTCTACACCACCGATTTCACCTACATGGACGCGCTCGATGTCGGCCTGGTGCGGCGGGAGTGGGACGGGTTGCTGGCCGAGATGCAGGCCGATCTCAACCGCGGCCACTTCGTGCGCGACGAGCGCTTCGATGCCGACTTTTCGTCGTTGCCGCCCGATCTGAAGCGGGAGTTTCTCGATTTCCTGGTAAGCTCGGTAACCGCCGAGTTCTCCGGCTGCGTGCTCTACGCCGAGATCAGGAAGCGGATCACCAACCCCGACATCCGCGCGCTGTTCACCTACATGACCCGCGACGAGGCGCGGCATGCGGGATTCATCAATGACAGCCTGAAGGATTTCGGAGTCGGGGTGGATCTCGGCTTTCTCGCCCGCGAGAAAAAATACACCTTCTTCAAGCCGAAATTCGTGTTCTACGCGACGTACCTGTCGGAAAAGATCGGTTACGCCCGCTACATCACGATCTTCCGCCACCTCGAGCGTCATCCGGAGCGGCGCTTCCACCCGATCTTTACCTATTTCGAGAAGTGGTGCGGCGACGAGTTCCGTCACGGCGAGGCGTTCGCATTGCTGATGCGCGCCGACCCGTCTCTGCTGCGCGGCATCAACCGCCTGTGGATACGCTTCTTCCTGCTGGCGGTGTTCGCGACGATGTACGTGCGCGATCATGCGCGCCCGGTGTTTCACGCCGCCCTCGGCGTTGATCCGACCGAGTACGACTACACCGTGTTCCGCACCACCCAGGCAATCTGCCGGCAGGTGTTCCCGGTGGCGCTCGACCTCGACGATCCGCGCTTCCGGCGTGGGCTCGAGCGGCTGCGGGTGACCGCAGTCGCGATCGCCGCGGCCAAGCGCCGCGGCGGCCTCGCGGGTGCGGTGAAACTCCGGCTGTCGCAGGCGCGCGCCGCCGCCATCTTCGCGCGCCTGTTCGTGTTGCCGGCGCAGAGCCAGGTGACGCCGCAGGGCGTCCGGCTCGCGCCCTCTTGGTAAGGACCGCCATCCGATGAGGCTCTACGTGCTGCCGGCGCTGTTCGCGCTGTTCGTCTGGTGGTTCAGCACCGGCGTGATCATGTATCTCGACGGCCTGCCCAGGCGCACCTTCAAGTGGAGCCTGCTTGGCGCGACCGTCCTGTTCGCCGCTTCGCTCTACGGGTTGTGGGCGACCAGCACCGACACCACGCTGCGCGGCGCCTACCTCGCGTTCACCTGCGGCCTGACCGCCTGGGGCTGGCAGGAGATCAGCTTCTACATGGGCTACGTGACCGGCCCGCGCTCGGCGCCGTGTCCGGACGGGTGTGGCGGCTGGAAGCATTTCGGCCACGCGATCCAGACCAGCCTGTGGCACGAGCTCGCGATCATCGCGTCGGCCGTCGTGGTGACCGCGCTGACCTGGGGGGGCGCCGACCATGTCGGGCTGTGGACCTTCATGGTGCTGTGGTGGATGCACCAGAGCGCCAAGCTCAACGTGTTCCTTGGCGTGCGCAACCTCAACGAGGAGTTCCTGCCCGAGCACCTGCAGTTCCTGCGCTCGTTCCTGACCAAGAAGTCGATGAACCTGCTGTTCCCGTTCTCGATCACCATCTCGACGGTGATCCTGGTGCTGCTGGTGCAGGCGGCGACCGGCGCGCGGGCGACGCCGTTCGCGCAAGCCGGGTTCTGCTTCCTCGCGACGCTGATGTCGCTTGCCATCCTCGAGCACTGGCTGCTGATGCTGCCGCTGCCGGCGGCGGCGCTCTGGGGCTGGAGCCTGAAGTCGCGCGCCATCACCAAGCCGTTCGCGGTCGAGGTGGTGTCGGGCTTTCTCGGCGCCGGCAAGACCACGTTCCTGCGCGCTCGCCTGCGCGAGGCCGGACCGCGCACCGTGGTGCTGGTCAACGATTTCGCCGCGATGGGGCTCGACGGCACGCTGCTGGCCGGACAGGGCGCCGAGGTGGTCGAGTTGCCGAACGGCTGCATCTGCTGCTCGCTCAAGCGCGACCTCGCGCAGCAACTCAAGACGGTAGTGGCCTCGTTCGCACCGGAGCGCGTGCTGATCGAGCCGAGCGGTGTCGCCGACCTCGCCTCGCTGCTCGGCGTGCTGTCGCAGCCGGACCTCAAGCCGATGCTGCGCGATTTGTCGGTGACCACGGTGCTGGATGCCGGCTCGTTCGCCGCCGACTACGCCCGGATGTCAGCGCATATCGAGGCGCAGGTGCGACTCGCCTCGGTGCTGGTGGTCAACAAGACCGATGTCGCGAGCGCGGTCGAGCGGCGGCTGACCGAAACCACGCTGCGCATGCTGAACCCGTCGGCGCGCCTGGTGCGCGCGAGCTACGGCGTGGCGCTCCCCGACGCGGTGGCCGAGCCGGTGGCCGCCGAGGCGCCACCGCCGCCGACCCACGCGCACGACTACGATCATGGCCATGAGCACCATCACGCGCGTGATCATGCCGGCCACGATCACGCCGGCCACGACCATGCGGACCACGGTCATGACGACGCGCTCGGGCTGACGTCCTGGAGCGCCACGCTGGGCGAGAGCTGCGACCCCGAACGTCTCGCTTCCCTGCTCGACGCGCTGCCGCAAGGCGGGTTCGGCACGCTGGAGCGCCTGAAAGGCATCGCCCGCGTCGGCGATGGCTGGGTGCGGTTCGACATCGCCGGCGGCCGCGCGAGCATGGCGGCGTTCGCGCCTTCGCGCGACGAGGTGCCGCGGG
>CAXTPV010000270.1:0-3280 GCA_964246135.1 uncultured Acetobacteraceae bacterium
CAACGGGGTCGCCGGCGCCGTCTACCTCCGCCACGTGCTCTGTGCCGGCGTCACCCGGTGCGTCACCGCGGTCGCGAGCGGCCGGCTCAACATCGACGGGCTCTACGGCCAGGTGTTCCAGAGCCTCGTTGACGTCGCCTACAGCTATGATTGCGACCGGATCAGCAACGTGCATGTCTGGCCCTACTGGTCGAACGACGTGAACGTCACCGCCTACCAGCAGGCACACGCCGATGTCCTGCTGCTCGGGCGGGAAGACACGCCGTTCATCAACGCGGTGTTCGGCATCTCCATGCGCAGCATCGTCCACGTCGTCGATTCGCCGACCAACGGTCGCTACCTGCCGGGTGGCACCGCGACCAAGGTGCTGATCGGGCAGATCGACGGCGACGGCTCGAAATACACGCTCTGGATCAGCGGCAGCGGCGTCACCATGCAGGTCGCGACCATGACCCACCAGGGCGCGAGCGCTGCCGGCACCAAGGCGGGGATCAGCCCGCCGCCGGCGATCCCGGGTTCGGCGATGCTGTTCGTGGACGGCCCGGCCGCCATCATCCAGATCGGCTCGGCCTACTCCGAGGTGACGGACCAGCACGTGGTCTGGCTCGCCAACCGCGCGCTCGGCACCCAGGTGCAGCTGCAATCGCTGTTCGCCCGCGAGTATGGCGGCACGCCGTTCCAGATGGAGAACGTGCCCGACGGCCACTACCACGTCGTCCGCGTCGGCATGGCGCCGATGCTGCAGCCGAACCCCGGCAACATCGCGCCGACGGCGAACGCCGGGACCAACGCGAACTTCGCGCACGGTTCCTAAACCGCCTGCTCGCCCGCGGGTCAGAAGCGTCGCTATGGGTGTGACGCTTCCGCATCACCCTGCCTCCGCGTTGCGCGCAAGCCGATGACGGCGCGTGCCGACGGTGCTCCGTCCCGTTAGCTTGCGATGACAGCGACGGAGTTGATGATGGCCCCGACCATCCCGGCAACAGGCCGCGTTCCGCAACGCTCTCGCGCCGCCGGCATCCTGCTCACGACCCTGATGCTGCTCAGCGCCCGCGCCTCGCGCGCGCAACAGCCAGTCTCCTCGGTGCCGCCGTCGCAGCCAGCGGTGACCGGAGGGCCGCAGGCAACGCCGAACACCGGCTTTGCCGCCGGGCCTAGCGTGCAGGTCGCGCAGCCGGGCATCGGGCCTCTGTTCGGATCGCCGTTCGGGAACAACCATCTGTTCGGCGACTGGGATGGCGCCCGCACCTGGCTCGAGGATCACGGCATCGGCGTCGATCTCGACTGGCTGACGGAGAACGCCGGCAACATCACCGGCGGACGCCGGCAGGGCTTCGACTTCGCGGGCCAGGTCGGTTTCGAGGTCGATCTCGACCTCCAGAAGCTCATCCATCTCGACGGCGCCGCGTTCCACTCGATGATCGTCAACGGCAACGGCCGCAACCTCTCAAACGACTATATCGGCGACGATCTCGCCACCGTGCAGGAGATCTATGGCGGCCGCGGCAACGTCGTCGCCCGCATGGTCTACGCTTATTACGAGCAGGCGCTCGCGCATGACCGCATCGACGTGGTGGCCGGCTGGCTGCCGGTCGGCACCTACTTCGCCTCGTCGCCGATCTACTGCGACTTCGTCAACGTGCTGTTCTGCGGCAACCCGCACCCGCTGCCGAACTATCCTGGCGAGGCGGACTGGCCCGACGCCTCGTTCGGCGGTCAGGTGCGGCTGCTGCCGATCCGCCAGCTCTACCTGATGTTCGGCCTCTACTCGGTCGATACGTCGTACGGCAACGGCGGCGGCGGCATTTCCGGCTGGGCCTGGGCCGACCCGCACAAATCGGGAGTCTCGATCCCGGTCGAGATCGGCTGGGTGCCGCATCTCGGGCGCGATCGCCTGGTCGGCCATTACAAGCTTGGCTACGACCACGACACCCATCACTACGCCGACGTGCTGGCCAGCGCGGACGGGTCCGCGACGGGTCACGGCCGAGACATGTACTATGCCTTGGCCGACCAGATGCTCGTCCGCCAAGGTCCGGGCGACACCGACGGCGTGATCGTGTTCGCGGGCTACACCCACGCCTCCGACCGGGTGAGCCCGCTGACGACGCAGGCCTTCGCCGGGCTGATCTCGACCGGCAGCGCCTGGCATCGGCCGGCCGACACGCTCGGCATCGCGTATCACTGGATCGAGATGAGCGGCGCCTTCACGCGCGCGGAGGAACTCGCCCAGCTGACGGGGGCTTCGCTGCCGATCACCATCGATGGCTTCGGACCGGCCTATGGGCCGCAGAACACCGAGCAGGTGGTCGAGCTCAACTACGCCGCCTCAGTGATACGCGGCGTCACCCTGATACCGGACTTCCAGTATATCATCCGGCCGGGTGCTACGACCGCGATCCCGGACGCCGCGGTGCTCGGTTTCCGGACCAACATCACGTTCTAGTCAGCAGGACCATGATGATCCCGCGCGACGGCACGGCAGCGATCTTCGGCGCGAGCGGCGGCATCGGCGGCGCGCTCGCGTCACGCTGCCGCGAGGCGGGTTTTGCCAGCGTCGTCGGCTTCAGTCGGCAGCCCGGCGGCGTGCCCGCCGGCATCGAGGCCGGCCGCGCCGACCCCGCCGATCCAAAACGCCTCGGGGCAGGGGCGGCGCATCTGGCCGGCTTGCCGCCGCTC
Organism: uncultured Acetobacteraceae bacterium; assembly: GCA_964246135.1. Taxonomy (GTDB): domain Bacteria; phylum Pseudomonadota; class Alphaproteobacteria; order Acetobacterales; family Acetobacteraceae; genus CAXTPV01. The sequence continues at coordinate 2,680 of CAXTPV010000270.1, forward strand.
CGACTGGTGCTCGTCGCCAACGGCGTGCTGCACCTGCCGGGCATCACGCCCGAGAAGTCCTACCGGACGCTCGACGCCGAGGCGATGTCGGCTCTATTCGCGATCAACGCCATCGGGCCGGCGATGATCGCCAAAGAGCTGCTGCCCCGGCTTGCCGCCGAGGGGCGTGCGGTGTTCGCCGCGCTGTCGGCGCGGGTCGGCAGCATCGGCGACAACCGGCTGGGCGGCTGGCACGCCTACCGGGCGTCGAAGGCGGCGCTGAACATGATCATACGCAACCTCGCGATCGAGCTGGCGCGACAGAAGCCGGACGCGGTCTGCATCGGCCTGCATCCAGGCACCGTCGCGACCGCGCTCAGCCAGCCGTTCCAGCGCGGCGTGGCACCCGAACGGCTGTTCACGCCGGACGCCTCGGCGGCCCGGCTGCTCGACGTGCTGGACGGCGCCCGCCCCGAGCAGAGCGGATGCTGCCTGGCCTGGGACGGAAGCGTGATCCCGCCATGAGAGGCTGCTGAAACGCCGGAGGCGCTGTTTGAAGCGTAACGAAGGCAAGGCAAGGGGCTTTGCCCCATCGATCCGCTTTGCGGCTCGATCCCATCAA
>CAXTPV010000271.1:0-3265 GCA_964246135.1 uncultured Acetobacteraceae bacterium
CTCGAGGAACCGCGCGGCGTCGAGCAGCGGCAGCACCTCGGCGCTCAGCGTGTCGGCCACGGGCCGGCGTGCTTGCAGGCTGGCGGCAAGCGCGCCGGGATCGCGTGCGACCGCGCGACGGAAGCGTCGGACCACCGCGAGCCGGACGCTGATCGCGGCTTGCGCCCACGGGCCGGCCGCGCGACGCAGCGCTCCGGCCACTTCGGCCGCCGCACCCGCATCTAGAGCACCAGGCGCCTCCGGGGAAAGGAACGCTGGCATTTAAGACGCGGCGACACGGGAGGAACTGGTTTGAAGTGCAGCTTCGGACGGATGCGGCAGGTGGTTCGTTGAGCCGCCGGGTCGTCATCGTGGGCGCGGGCCCTGGCGGCCTGGCGGCCGCCATGCTCGCGGCCAACGCGGGCGCCGACGTCACGGTGTTCGAGCGCCACGGCGAGGTTGGCGGCCGCTCCGGCACCATCGAGGCGCAGAGCGAGGTCGGCGGGTTCCGCTTCGACATCGGCCCGACCTTCTTTCTCTACCCGACCATCCTGGCCGACATCTTCAAGGCCTGCGGGCGCCGGCTCGAGGACCATGTCGAGCTGATCCGGCTTCGCACCCACTACGACCTGTGTTTCGAGCACGGTCCCTCGCTACGCATCCCGTCCGACCTCGCCGGCCTGCAGCGCGAGATCGCGCGGCTGTCGCCGGCGGACGCCGCCCGGGTGCCGGCGTTCGTCGCCGAGAACCGGGAGAAGCTCGCGCGCTTTCGCACCGTGCTGTCGCAGTCCTTCGAGGGACCGCGCGACCTGCTGAGCCCGGGCATGCTGCGCGCGCTGCCGTTGCTGCGGCCGTTCTCCAGCGTCGATCGCGATCTCGCACGCTACTTTTCCGACCCGAGGGTGCGGCTCGCCTTTTCGTTCCAGAGCAAATACCTCGGGATGTCGCCCTATCGCTGCCCGAGCCTGTTTACGATCCTGTCGTTCATGGAGCACGAGTTCGGCATCTTCCATCCGCGCGGCGGCACCGGCGCGGTGCTGCGGGCGATGGCCGGCGTCGCCCGCTCGCTCGGTGTCACGATCAGGACCGCGAGTCCGGTGCGCGAGGTCCTGATCGAGGGGCGTCGGGCGGTCGGCGTGCGCACCGATGCCGGGATCACGCGCGCCGACGCGGTGGTGATCAACGCCGATTTCGCGCGAGCGATGACCGAGCTGGTGCCCGCCCGCGCGCGCAAGCGCTGGTCCGACAAGCGGATCAGCTCGCGCAAATACTCCTGCTCGGCGTTCATGCTCTATCTCGGGATCGAGGGCACGCTGCCCGACATCGCGCATCACACCATCTTCCTGTCGGACGATTTCCGGGCCAACTTCGCCGAGATCGAGGCGGCGCACGCGCCGCCGCGCGAGCCGTCGTTCTACATGCAGAACGCCTGCATCACCGACCCGGCGCTGGCGCCGCCCGGACATTCGACGCTCTACGTGCTGGTGCCGGTCGGCCACCGGCGCGACGATGCGCCGATCGTGTGGGACGACGCGATGCGCCAGCGCTTCCGCGCGGTCGCGCTGGCGCGGCTGGCCAAGGCGGGGCTGCCCGACATCGAACACCGCATCCGCTACGAGCGGGTGGTGACCCCGACCGACTGGGAGCACGACCTCGACGTGCATCGCGGCGCGGTGTTCAACCTCGCCCACAACATCGGCCAGATGCTGCACTGGCGGCCGCACAACCGGTTCGAGGACATCGACGGCGCCTACATCGTCGGCGGCGGCACCCATCCCGGCAGCGGGCTGCCGGTGATCTTCGAGGGCGCGCGCATCTCGATGCGGCTGATGGCCAAGGATCTCGGATTAAAGCCGCAGGAGAGCACCATGCCCCATGTCGACGCGCCGGTGCTGGAGGACGCGGTATGAACGTGATCACCGCGAGCGAGGCCGGCGACGGCGCCGATGCCGGCGGCAAGGTGGGCGTGATCGGCGGCGGCCTCGCCGGGCTTGCCGCGGCGTGCACGCTGGCGGCGCGAGGCCATCGCGTGGTGCTGTTCGAGAAGAACGACTGGCTCGGCGGCAAGGCGGCGCGGCTGGAGGGCGACGGGTTTCGCTTCGACATGGGGCCGACCATCCTGACCGTGCCCTCGGTGCTGGCGCGCATCTTCGCCGAGGCCGGCGAGCGAATGGGCGACGCGCTCGATCTGCGCCGGCTCGATCCGCAGTGGCGCTGCTTCTTCGAGGATGGCAGCGTGATGGACCTGGTCGAGGATGTCGACCGGATGGCGGCGTCGCTCGAGGCCAACGCCGCCCCCGGCAGCGCCAAGGGGTATCGCGACTTCATCGCGATGAGCGCGCATCTGCACGAGGTCAGCCGCAAATTCTTCTTCTGGCGCTCGGTCGAGGACATCACCGACACCATCGACCTGCGGAAGAACATGGATCTCGACACGCTGCGCGACGTGGCCTCGCTCCGGATGGGCTCGTCGGTGGCGCGCGAGATCAGGAAGCGGGTGCCCGACGCCCGCGCCGCCCAGATGCTGGACCACTTCACCCAGTATCTCGGCTCGTCGCCCTACGCCTCGCCCGCGGTGCTGTGCAGCATCGGCCACATGCAGACCGACGAGGGGATCTGGTTTCCGATCGGCGGCACCCGCGCGGTGCCGCTGGCGCTGGAACGGCTCGGGCGTTCGCTCGGGGTCGAGTTCCGCACCGGCACCGGCATCAGCCGCATCCTGCAGTCCGACGGCCGGGTGTGGGGCGTCGAGACCGATCGCGGCGAGGCGGTGGCGCTCGCCGCCGTGGTCTCGAACATGGACGCGGTGCGCACCTATCGCGAGCTGGTCGGCGGCCGCGAGGCGCGCCGGTTCGGACGCAAGTGGAACAAGCGCGAGCCGGCCTGCTCGGGCGTCGTGCTCTATCTCGGGCTCGACCGTGGCTACGAGCACCTGGCCCACCACAACTTCGTGTTCTCGCGCGACCCCGAGGAGGAGTTCGACGCGATCTACGACAAGGGCGAGCTCGCGCCGGACCCGACCTGCTACGTCGCGGCCACCACCAAGACCGAGCCGGGCTCGGCGCCGGACGGGGGCGAGTCGCTCTACGTGCTGGTCCATACGCCCTATCTGCGGCCGCATCACGACTGGAGCGAGATGCTGCCGCGCTACCGCCGCGTCATCCTCGACAAGCTCGCCCGCACGGCCGGGCTGACCGGGATCGAGGACCGCATCCGGTTCGAGCGGGTGCTGACGCCGCAAGACATCCACACCCGCTACCGCGTGCTCAACGGCGCGATCTACGGG
>CAXTPV010000272.1:0-3263 GCA_964246135.1 uncultured Acetobacteraceae bacterium
CGCTATGGCCACGCGGCCGGCGCGCTGTCGCGCATCGAGGTGGTCGAGGCGAGCCACCCGGTGCCGGACGCCGCGGGTCAGGCGGCGGCGGCGCGCATCCTCGGCCTGGCGGGCGGGCTCGGTCCCGACGATCTGCTGCTCTGCCTGATCTCGGGCGGCGGCTCGTCGCTGCTGTCGCTGCCGGCGCCGGGGATTGCTCTCGCCGACAAGCAGGCGATCAACCGGGCGCTGCTGCGTTGCGGCGCCTCGATCCACGAGATCAAGTGGGGGCGCAAGCACGTGGGGGCGATCACGGGCGCCCGCGGCGGGGGGTCCGCCGCGCCGGCGCGGATCGTGTCGCTGGTGATCTCGGACGTTCCCGGCGACGACCTCTCGGTGATCGCGTCGGGCCCCACCGTGCCGGACGCGTCGACGCTGGCCGACGCGCGCGCGGTGCTGGTACGCTACGGCATCACGCCGCCAGACGCCGTCGCACGTCGCCTCGCCGATCCCGAAGCCGAGACGCCCAAGCCCGGCTATCCCGCGTTCGGGCGCACCAGCACCTGCCTGGTCGCGACGCCGCAGGCCTCGCTCGAGGCGGCGGCCGCGGTCGCGCGCGCGTCGGGGGTGCGGCCGGTCATTCTCGGCGACGCGATCGAGGGCGAGGCCGCCGAGGTGGCGCGGGTGATGGCGGCGATCGCCCGGCAATGCGCGCGGCACGGCCAGCCGGCGGCGCCGCCCTGCGTTCTGATCTCGGGCGGCGAGACCTCGGTCACGCTGCGCGGGCAGGGGCGGGGCGGCCGCAACGCCGAGTTCCTGCTGGCGCTGGCGGTGGCGCTCGATGGCGATGCCGGCATCCACGCCATCGCCGCCGACACCGACGGGATCGACGGCAGCGAGGACAACGCTGGCGCCCTGCTTGGGCCCGACACGCTGGCGCGCGCGTCGGCGCTCGGGATCAGCGCGCGCGCGCATCTCGCCGACAATGACGGCTACGGCTTCTTCGCGGCCGTCGGCGACCTCGTTGTCACCGGCCCGACCCGCACCAACGTCAACGACTTCCGCGCCATCCTGATCGGTGCCAAGGACCACGCCTGAGATCAACCGGCGGCAAGCCGGACCGGAGAGCTTCCATGCTGATGATGCCGCCATCCGACCAGGCCGTGCTCCGCCGACGGGCGGAGATCGTCGCCTCGCTGCGACGCATCGTGCCCGGCGAGGGGGTGATCGACGACGAGCTCGAGCGCCGCGCCTACGAGAGCGACGGGCTGACCGCCTACGGCCAGCTGCCGATGGTGGTCGTGCTGCCGGAGACGACGGCACAGGTGGTCGCAATCATGCGCTATTGCGCCAAGGGGGGCATCAAGGTGGTGCCGCGCGGTGCCGGCACCTCGCTGTCCGGTGGCGCGTTGCCGCTGGAGGACGGGGTGCTGCTGGGTCTGGGCAAGTTCAAGCGCCTGATCGAGATCGACATCGCCAATCGCTGCGTCGTGGTGCAGCCCGGCGTCACCAACCTCGCGATCACCCACGCGGTGCAGGATCGGGGCTTCTACTACGCGCCGGACCCGTCGAGCCAGATCGCCTGCACCATCGGCGGCAACGTCGCCGAGAACTCGGGCGGCGTGCACTGCCTCAAATACGGGCTGACCACCAACAACGTCATCGGCATCGAGATGGTCACGATGGATGGCGAGGTGATCCGGCTCGGCGGCAAGCACGCGGACGCGGCCGGATACGACCTGCTCGGGGTGATGGTCGGCTCCGAAGGGCTGCTCGGCGTGGTGACCGAGGTCACGGTGCGCATCCTGCCCAAAGCCCCGGGAGCGCGGGCCTTGCTGATCGGCTTTCCGACCACCGGCGATGCCGGCGATTGCGTGGCCGAGATCATCGGCAGGGGCATCATCCCGGGCGGGATGGAGATGATGGACCGGCTCGCGACCGAGGCGGCGGAGGCGTTCGTCCATGCCGGCTACCCGCTCGATGCCGAGGCGGTGCTGATCGTCGAGCTCGATGGCTGCGAGGCCGAGGTCGACCACCTGCTGGCCAGCGTCGAGGCGATCGCCGCCGATCATCGCGCGACCTCGTGCCGGGCCAGCCGGTCGGAGGAGGAGCGGCTGCTGTTCTGGGCCGGGCGCAAGGCGGCGTTCCCGGCGGTGGGCCGGCTCGCGCCCGACTACTACTGCATGGACGGCACCATCCCGAGGAAGCGGCTGAGCGAGGTGCTGGCCCGGATGAAGCAGATGGAGGCGGAGCATGGCCTGCGCTGCGCCAACGTGTTCCATGCCGGTGACGGCAATCTGCACCCGCTGATCCTCTATGACGCCAACAATCCGGGCGAGCTGGAGCGGGCCGAGGCGTTCGGCCATGACATTCTCCGCCTTTGCGTCGAGGTGGGCGGCGTGCTGACCGGCGAGCATGGCGTCGGCGTCGAGAAGCGTGACCTGATGGGGACGATGTTCGACGCGACCGATCTCGACCAGCAGATGCGGCTCAAATGCGCGTTTGATCGCGACAGCCTGCTCAACCCCGGCAAGGTGTTTCCCGAGCTCTGCCGCTGCGCCGAGATGGGCCGGGTGCACGTCCACGCGGGGGCCACCCGCTTTCCCGAGCTGCCGCGCTTCTGATGACGTTGTTCCGGCCTGGCGATGCCGAGGAGGCGAGGCAGGCGGTCGCCTGGGCGGCGTCCGCGGGCGAGACGCTGGACATCGTCGGTGGCGGCAGCAAGCGCGCGCTCGGGCGGCCGTCCCGCGCCGCGCACATGCTGGCGCTCGACCGCCTCGCCGGGATCGTCGACTACGAGCCGTCCGAGCTGGTGCTGACCGCGCGCGCCGCGACCCCGATGGCGGCGATCGACGCGGCGCTCGAGGCGGGCGGGCAGATGCTGGCGTTCGAGCCGCCCGATTGGGGCTGGCTGCTTGGCGATGGCGAGCCGGCAGCCAGGGCCACGCTCGGCGGTGTCATTGCCTGCAACGTCGCGGGTCCGCGCCGGGTCCGCGCCGGCGCCGCGCGCGACCATTTCCTCGGGTTCTCGGCGATCAACGGCAGGGGCGAGGCGTGGAAGGCGGGCGGGCGCGTGGTCAAGAACGTCACCGGCTACGACATGTGCAAGCTGCAGGCGGGCGCGTTCGGGACGCTGTCGGTGCTGACCGAGATCAGCGTCAGGGTGGTGCCGCGGCCGGAAACCGAGGCGACGCTGTTGCTGGCCGGGATGACGGACCAAGCCGCCATCGCCCTGCTGTCGGACGCGCTGAACACGCCGCACGAGGTGTCGGCGGCGGCGCACC
>CAXTPV010000273.1:0-3256 GCA_964246135.1 uncultured Acetobacteraceae bacterium
GAGTTCGGCCTCGGTCACGCGGCCGGCGTCGCGCGATTGCAGCAGGAAGCCGCCCGCCAGGGTGCGCATCGTCTCGCCGGGCTCGGACGGGTCGGCGAGGCCGCCGGTCAGCAGCAGGCGGAGGTTCTTCTTGCGGGCGAGCACGCTGATGGCGGCGGCCGACGCACCGGGCGCGATGATCACCTCGGTGAAGATCGCGGCGATGGCATCGGCGGTCTGCTCGTCGAGCTCGCGGTTGAGCGCCACGATGCCGCCGAACGCCGAGACCGGATCGCAACGCAGCGCCGCTTGCCAGGCGGCGAGCGTGGTGGCGGCGACGGCGACGCCGCAGGGGTTCGCGTGCTTGACGATGACGCAGGCGGGCTCGTCCCACTCGCAGACCGCCTCGAAGGCGGCGTCGGTGTCGGCGAGGTTGTTGTAGGACAGCGCCTTGCCCTGGATTTGGGTGGCGGTGGCGACGCCTGGTCGGCTGGCGCCGCCGCGATAGAAGGCGGCGTGCTGGTGCGGGTTCTCGCCGTAGCGGAGGATCTCGGCCAGCGTGCCCGACAGCGTGACCTGGCGGGGGAAGTCGGCAGGGTCGGTGCGGAGGCGGCGCGCGAACCAGGCGGCGATGGCGGCGTCGTAGGCGGCGGTCGCGGCGTAGGCCTCGGCGGCGAGGCGGCGGCGGGTGGCGAGCGTGGTGCCGCCAGCGGCCGCGAGCTCGGCGATCAGCGCTTCATACTGGGCGGGCGCGGTGAGCACGGCGACGTGGTCGTGGTTCTTGGCCGCGGCGCGGATCAGTGCCGGGCCACCGATGTCGATGTTCTCGATGCAGTCGGCTTCGGGGCGTCCGGCGGCGACCGTCGCCTCGAACGGGTAGAGGTTGACGCAGACGAGGTCGATCGGGGCGATGCCGTGCGCCGCCATCTGCGCGACGTGCGCGGGATCGTCGCGTCGGCCGAGGATGCCGCCGTGGATCTGCGGCACCAGGGTCTTTACCCGACCGTCGAGGATCTCGGGGAAGCCGGTGTGGTCGGCGACCTCGGTGACGGCGATGCCGGCGCTGCGCAGGCTGGCGGCGGAACCGCCGGTCGACAGGAGTTCGGCGCCGTGCGCGGCCAGCGCCCGGGCGAGCGGCAGGAGATGCTGTTTGTCGCTTACCGAGATCAGGGCGCGTCGGATCGGCAGGTCAGTCATTTCGCCTCAGGGGATGATGCCGGCGCCTTGCGAAGGCTGGCAGACATAGGTCGCGGCGGGGCTGCCTACGGGGGTGCGGTAGTCGCGCGCGATGGCGCCGAGTGCTGCCGGCAGCGCGTCTTGCGACACCACCGCGACGACGCAGCCGCCAAAGCCGCCGCCGGTCATGCGGGCGCCGCCGCGCTCGCCGATCGCGGCCGCGATGATCGCCACCAGGCGGTCGATGCCCGGGGTGGTGATCTCGAAGTCGTCGCGCATCGAGGCGTGGGATTGGGCCATCAGGCGGGCGAGCGAGGCGGTGTCGCCGGCGGTGAGCGCGGATGCGGTGTCGAGCACGCGGGCGTTCTCGAGCACGATGTGGCGGGCGCGGCGGAACACGATGTCGTCGAGGTCGCGCCTGCCGGGTTCGAGCATGGCGGGGGTCACGTCGCGTAGCGCGGGCACGCCGTAATGGGCGGCGGCGCGGGCGCACTCCTCGCGGCGGCGGTTGTACTCGCTGCCGACCAGGCCGCGCTCGATGCCGGAATGCACGACCAGCACGGCGAGGCCGTCGGCCAGCGGGACCGGGGTCACGTCGAGGGTGCGGCAGTCGATCAGCACGGCGTGGCCGGCGACGCCGCGGGCCGACACCAGCTGGTCCATGATGCCGCACTGGACGCCGACGAAGTCGTTCTCGGCGGCGCGGGCGGCGAGCGCCACGTCGGTGGGCGTCATCGCGCCGAGGCCGTCCAGGGTGCGGAAGGTCTCGATCAGGGCGACCAGCAGCGAGGCCGAGGAGGAGAGGCCGGCGCCTTGCGGGACGTTGCCGGCGATCGCGAGGTCGGCGCCCCCAAGGCTGATGCCGCGATCGGCCAGCACCTGCACCGCGCCGCGCACGTAGTCGGCCCAGCCGCCGGCCGCGTGGTGGGGGATCGGCGGCGCCGTCTCGAAGCTGTCGGCGGCGTCGGGCAAGTCGGCGGCGATCACCCGGACCTGGCCGTCGGGCCGGCGGCGGGCGCCGATGACGGTGCCGTAGTCGATCGCGCAGGGCAGCACCAGGCCGTCATTGTAGTCGGTGTGCTCGCCGATCAGGTTGACCCGGCCGGGGGCCTGGACGAGCAGGGCGGGGGCGCCGCCGAAGTGGCGCGTGAAGGCTTCGAGCACCCGGTCGCGGGGCGTGGTCATGGCGTGTCCTCGGCCAGCGCGTCGGCGTGGGACCGGAGCAGGGCGGCGGCCTGTTCGGGGGTGAGGTCGCGCTGCGCCTCGGCCAGCATCTCGTAGCCGACCATGAACTTGCGTACCGAGGCCGAGCGCAGCAGCGGCGGATAGAAGTGGGCGTGGAGCTGCCAGGGCGCGGGATCGGCATCGTCGAACGGGGCGCCGTGCCAGCCCATCGAGTAGGGGAACGAGGTCGAGAACAGGGCGTCGTAGGCGGCGGTCAGGCGGCGGACGATGCGAGCGAGGTCGCGCCTGGCGGCGGCGTCGAGGTCGGGCATGCGGCTGACGGGCCGGCGCGGCAGCAGCAGGGTCTCGAACGGCCAGACCGCCCAGAACGGGACGATGGCGAGCCAGTGCGGGTTGGCGGTGACGACGCGTTCGCCGATGGCGGCCTCGCGGGTGGCGAGGTCGAGCAGCATCGGGCTGCCGCCCTCGTGGTGGTAGGCGCGCTGGTGCAGGTCCTCGGCGGCGGCCTCGTTGGGGAGGTGGGCGGTGGCCCAGACCTGGCCGTGCGGGTGCGGGTTGGAGCAGCCCATCATCGCGCCCTTGTTCTCGAACACCTGCACGTGGCGGTAGCGGCGGCCGAGCGACGCGGTCTCGGCGCACCAGGCTTCGACCACGGCGTCGACGCCGGCGAGCGGCAGTTCGGGCAGGGTGCGGCCGTGATCTGGCGAGAAGCAGATCACCCGGCTGGTGCCTCGGGCTTCGGTCAGCGCGAAGAGCGGGTCGTCGGTTGGGGGGGCGTGCGGCACGTCTGGCATGACGGCGGCGAAGTCGTTGGTGAACACGAAGGTGTCGCGGTAGTCGGGGTTGCGCTCGCCGCTGATCCGGAGGTTGCCGGGGCAGAGATAGCAGGCGGGGTCGTGGGCTGCGGCGACGCGTG
>CAXTPV010000274.1:0-3252 GCA_964246135.1 uncultured Acetobacteraceae bacterium
CTCGTGACCGGCACGTCTGAGGCGGCGCGCCTCGGCGACCTGGGCCGGGGTCAGCGCGAGCACAGGGCGCAGCCGTTTGGTGCGGCCGGACATCTCGCCGGCGCCGCTTCCCGGCGGCTTGCCCTTAAAGGTCGCCAAGGACGTCCTTCGCCAAGCCTGGGCGCCGCTTCCCGGTCACGCCGTCGCGGCCGCCGCGAGCATACGCTCCGCCGTCGCGAACGCGTCAGCCGGCACGTCACGCCCGGACGCCGCCACGTTCTCGTCGATCTGCTCGGGCCTTGATGCGCCGATGATCGCGGACGCGACGTTCGGTTGCCGCAGCACCCAGGCCAGCGCGAACTGCGCCATCGTCATACCGAGGCCGCGCGCGATCCCGGCGACGGACGCGACCGCCTGAAGCGTGTCGGCCGACAGCAGGTCGCGCCGGAACGCCTTGCCCATGGTGTCGTGGGCGGCGCGGCTGTCCGGCGGCGGCGGGCTGCCGGGTGGGTACTTGCCGGTCAGCACGCCCTGGGCGAGTGGCGACCAGACGATCTGCGAGATGCCGTGCTGTGCCGAGAGCGGGATCAGCTCGGCCTCGGGTTTGCGCCACAGCATCGAGTATTCCGGCTGGCTCGACACGAACGGCGCGACGCCGGGCAGCGCCAGCGCGGCGCGGATCGCCTCGACCGGCCACTCGGAGAAGCCCAGGAACCGCACCTTGCCGGCGCGAACGAGATCGGTCAGCGCCGCCATCGTCTCCTCAAGCGGTGTCTCGGCATCGTGACGGTGACACTGATAGAGATCGACGTGGTCGGTCCGCATCCGTGCCAGCGACAGGTCGATCTGTTTTTCGACCTGCGCGCGGGACAGGCCGCGATCGGTGTCGCTCATCGGAAAGAACAGCTTGGTCGCCAGCACGTAGCTGTCGCGCGGAATGCCGGCCAGCGCCTCGCCGAGCAGGGTCTCGGCGGCGCCACGCCCATAGACGTTGGCGGTGTCGATCAGGTTGATGCCGCGCTCGAGCGCGCGGTGGACGCAGGCGATCGCACGCTCGCGCTCGACGCCGACCCCGGTGGTCAGCCACGAGCCGAACGCGATCTCCGAGACCTGGAGCCCGGACGAGCCGAGCGGACGCATGCGCATCGATGTGACTCCTTGCCGACCGGGTCAGAGCGCCATCACGGCGCCCGCTTGAACTCGCCCTCGATCCGGAGCAGCACGTTGTCGCCAACCAGCGGCACGTATTGCGACACCCCGTAGGTCGAACGCCGGATGATCGAGGCGCCGTCGAAGCCGACGGTGTACTGCTTGTCTACCGGGTCGATGCCGGCATTGTTGAAGGTCGCGCTGATCACGATCGGCGCGCTCTTGCCGCGCAGCGTGAGGTCGCCGTCGATGCGCGCTGTCTGCGGGCCGGTCACCGTTACCTTGGTCGATTTGAAGGTCGCCTGCGGCCACTGCTTGACGTCGAGGAAGCCCGGTCCCTTGACGTTCTCGTCGAGTTTGGCGTTCAGGGTCGCGACGCTGCCGGTGTCGACGGTCGCGGTCAGCGTGGTGGCGGCGACGTTCTTCGGATCGACCGTGAGGTCCGCCGTCACCGTGCCGAGCAGGCCGGCATAGGTCGAAAAGCCGAGATGGTTCACCGACCAGGTGATCTTGCCGTGCTCGGGATCGAGCCGGTAGTGCCCGGGCTTGACCGCCATCGCGCCGGCCGAGAGCGGCATCTGCGGGCCGGCCGCCATCGTCGCGGCGGGGTGCGCCGGTGTCGAGGCGCCGCCCGGCGCCGGAGCGGTGCCGATGGAGCTGGCCGTCGTGCCGGAGGATGATCCGGGAGCGGTGGCCTGCGAGGCCGGGTTGGAAGCGCTCCCGGTTGTCGGGCTCGCCCCCGTCGTCTGGCTTCCGGTCGTCTGGTTACCGGTCGCCGGCTGGGGCGCCGCCGCCTGGGCATGCGCCATCTCGGTGTGCGCCGCGAGCCGGATCAGGGCGACCGTCAAAAGCAACTTCCTCACGCGCGATCTCCATGCCGGTCTGTTTGCATGCCGGTCTGTTTGCAAAAGCCGCCCGGCACGCGGCCAGTTCCCCCATCGCGTCTAATGGGCGTCGCGTCTACTGGGCATTGGCGCTCGCCTCGCTCCTGGTGCCGCCGACCCGTTGCGCCAGCGAGGCCGCCATGAAGTCGTCGAGCGCGCCGTCCAGCACGGCGTCCGGGCGGCCATGTTCGACGCCGGTGCGCAGATCCTTCACCAGCTGGTAAGGCGCCAGCACGTAGGAGCGTATCTGGTGGCCCCAGCCGATCTCGGTCTTGGCCGCCTCGTCGGCCGCCGACAGCGCTTCCCGCCGCTGCAACTCGCGCTCGTAGAGCCGTGCCCGCAGCATCTCCATCGCGGTCGCGCGGTTGCGGTGCTGCGAGCGATCGGTCTGGCAGGCGACGATGATGCCGGACGGCACGTGGGTGATGCGGATCGCGCTCTCGGTCTTGTTCACGTGCTGACCACCGGCGCCCGACGCCCGGAAGGTGTCGACCTTGAGGTCGGCGTCGTTGACCTCAATCTCGATGCTGTCATCGACCACCGGATACACCCAGACGCTGGCGAAGCTGGTCTGGCGCCTGGCCGCGGCATCGAACGGCGAGATCCGCACCAGCCGGTGCACCCCGGCCTCGGTCTTCAGCCAGCCATAGGCGTTCGCGCCGGTGACCTGCAGCGTCGCCGATTTCAGCCCCGCCTGCTCGCCTTCGGATTGCTCCATGATCGTGGTCTTGTAGCCGCGCGCCTCGGCCCAGCGGGAATACATCCGCAGCAGCATCTCGGCCCAGTCCTGCGCCTCGGTGCCCCCTGCGCCGGCGTTGACCTCGAGATAGCAGTCGTTGGCGTCGGCCTCGCCCGACAGCAGGCTCTCGATCTCGCGCCGCTTGGCCTCGTCGGCGAGGCGCCGCAGGCTCGCGAGCCCGTCGGCCACCATCGCGTCGTCGCCCTCTTCTTCGGCCAGCGCCACCAGCCCGGTCGCATCGTCGAGCTCACGCTCCATCGCCAGCACGCGCTCGGTGGCGGCGGCGATGTCGTTTCGCTCGCGCATCATCAACTGTGCCGCGGCGGCGTCGCTCCAGAGGTCGGGGTCCTCGGCGCGATGGTTCAGCTCCTCGAGGCGGCCGAGCGCGGCATCCCAGTCAAAGATGCCTCCTCAGCAGCGCGAGCGACTGCCTGATCTGGTGGTGGAGCGTATCGGTCTCGGCGGACATCTTGCGTCAATACACGCCGCCCACCCCGATGT
>CAXTPV010000275.1:0-3221 GCA_964246135.1 uncultured Acetobacteraceae bacterium
GGCCAGGTGTTCGAGGGGCTGCGCCGGCTGCGCAAGGACAACACCGGCTACTGCCTGCGCCAGCTCTTCGTGGGGTCCGAGGGCACGCTCGGGATCATCACCGCCGCCGTGCTGCGGCTGGTGCCGGAGCCGCGGTTGCGGCTGACCGCGTTGCTGGCGCTGCCCTCGGCCGCGGCGTGCCTTGCGTTGCTGACCAGGCTGCAGGATTTCGACGCGACCGCGATCGTCGCGTTCGAGTACATGTCCGCGACCGGCGTGGCGTTGGTTGAGGCCCTGATCGAGGGGGTGCGGCTGCCGCTCGGGACGCGCGCGCCCTGCTACGTGCTGGTCGAGCTCGCCTCTGGTCGTGACGATCCTTCGCTGCGCGATGGACTGGAAGAGACGCTAGCGGCCGCGATCGAGGCCCGCGAGGCGCAGGACGCGGTGATCAGCGAGAGCGAGGCGCAGCGTGCGGCGCTGTGGCGGCTGCGCGAGGAGCACACCGAGGCCCAGGCGCGGGCCGGCGCCTCGGTGAAGAACGATGTGTCGGTGCCGGTGTCGCGGGTTCCCGCCTTCATCGAGGAGGCGACGGCGGCCTGCGAGGCGCTGATCGAGGGGGTGCGGGTGGCGCCGTTCGGCCATCTCGGCGACGGCAACATCCATTTCAACGTGGTGGCGCCGGAAGGCGGCCGGGACATGGTGGCGCCGGAGGGCGCCGGGCGCGACGCGTTCCTTGCCCGCGCCGGCGAGATCATGGCGCTGGTCGCGTCGGTGGCGCGCCGGCACGATGGCAGCTTCTCGGCCGAGCATGGGGTCGGCGTGCTGAAGTCGCATTTGATGCCGGACTGGCGCGGCGGCGCCGAGCTCGACCTGATGCATCGCATCAAGGCCGCGATTGATCCTGGAGGATTGCTCAACCCCGGCAAGCTGCTGCCGCCGCGCCATCGGTGACGGCGTGACGCCTTGCGGCATCACCTGGAATAGTTCCGCGGCCGTAGCCGCCACGTCGTTGACTTCCTCGTGAACCCTATGGTGTCTGCCGGGAGCGCTGATCGCGGGCGGGGGAGCTTGGAGCCATGCCGGATCGGATGACGCGGCATTCCAATGGTGATGTGTGACGGGGATCGACCGTTACGTGCTGCGCCAGCTGCTGGTGGCGCTGGCGGCGGCGACGATCGGGTTGTCGTCGCTGATCTGGCTCACCCAGTCGCTTCGCTTCGTCGAGCTGGTGGTCGATCGCGGGCTGTCGCTGCGGGTGTTCCTTGAGCTCACCGGCCTGCTGATCCCGGGCTTCGTCGCGGTGATCCTGCCGATCACCACCTTCGTCATCATCCAGTTCATCTACCAGCGTCTCGGCAGCGATCGCGAGCTGACGGTGATGCGGGCCGCCGGGTTGTCGCCGTTCGCGCTGTCGCGCCCGGCGCTCGCCTGCGCCGGCCTGGTGTTCGCGCTCACGATGGCGCTCGATATCGAGATCGTGCCGGCGAGCTATCACGAGTTCCGCACCTTCCAGTTCGAGATACGCAACCGGATGGCGGCGTTCCTGCTGCAGGAAGGCGTGTTCACGCCGCTATCCGAGCAGATGACGGTCTATGTGCGCAGCCGGGCGCGCGACGGCACGCTGCATGGCATCCTGCTGGAGGACGACCGTCAGGCGAACAGCCGCGCCACCATCCTCGCCGAGCATGGCCGCATCGTCGACGAGCCGAACGGCACGCCCGACGTCGTCCTCTACAACGGCAGCCGCCAGGAGCTCGACCGGCACACCGGACGGCTGAACGTGCTCACGTTCGCGCGCAACACCATCTCGCTCACCTCGCCCGATCGCGAGCAGAACGCGCAGTTTCGCGACTCGACCGAGATGTCGATCCCCGAACTGCTGCACCCCGATCCGCGCTTCATGATGGCGCAGGATCGCGGCAAGTTCCTGGTCGAGGCGCATCGCCGCCTGTCGGCTCCGTTCACGGCGGTGAGTTTCGCGATGGTGGCGCTGGTCTCGGTGCTGACCGGCGCGTTCTCCCGCAACGGCTCGGTGCTGCGACCGCTGCTGGCGATCGGCTCGGTGGTCGGGTTGCTGGCGCTCGGACTGGTGGTGCAGAACCTCGCCGCCAAGTTCCCGGCGCTGATCCCGCTGATCTGGCTGAACGCGACGGTGCCGGGGCTTGCCTGCGCGGGGATGCTCTATGGGCCCGAGCTGCGTCGCATGGTGCAGGCGCGTGCGGGCGCGGCCCACGGCCGCCTGCCTGACACGGCCTGAGCGGCGCTGATGCAGGTCGCCGCCACGCTGTCGTTCTACGTCGCCCGCCAGTTCGGATCGGCCGTGCTGGCGATGATCGCCTCGCTGACCGGGCTGGTCTCGCTGTTTGACCTGATCGAGCTGCTGCGCCGTGGCGCCACGCGCGATGCGCCGTTCACGCTGTTGCTGGAGATCGCGGCACTGCGCCTGCCCTATTTCAGCATCGAGATCCTGCCGTTTGCGGTGCTGCTGGGTGGCACCATCGCGTTCTGGCGGCTGACCCGCTCGTCGGAACTGATCGTGGCGCGCGCCGCCGGCGTCAGCGCCTGGCAGTTCCTGGCAGCCCCGCTGGCCTGCGCGATGCTGATCGGCACCATCGCGACCGCGGTGGTGAGCCCGCTGTCCTCGGTGATGTACGCGCGTGCCGAGGCGCTCGACGATCTCTACCTCAAATCAGTGCCCGGCGAGGTCGAGCTTGCTGGCGGCCAGCTCTGGTTGCGCCAGTCCGATGACGGGCTGGTCGCCGACGGCGTCGCGATCCTGCACGCGCGCCACGTCAGGCTGCGCGACCGCCGGCTCGCCGCGACCGAGATCAGCGTGTTCCGGCTTGACGGGCAGGACCACCTGCTGTCGCGGATCGAGGCCGACCGGGCGGCGCTCGGCGATGGCGCCTGGACCTTCCGGGGTGCGCGCACCATCAAGCCGGACCATCTGCCGGTGTCGGCCGGCACGACCACCCTCCCGACCGACCTCACCGTGCATCGGGTGCAGGAAGGCTTCGCCTCGCCCGACACGCTGTCGGTCTGGGCGCTGCCAGGCTTCATCGCGCTGCTGCAGCGTTCGGGCTTCTCGGCGATCCGGCACCAGCTGCATTTCCAGAGCCTGCTGGCGCTGCCGCTGCTCGCGGGCACGATGGCGCTGGTGGCGGCCGGGTTCTCGATGCGGCCGGCGCTGCTGGAGGACGACCGTCAGGCGAACAGCCGCGCCACCATCCTCGCCGAGCATG